>JACZXZ010000011.1 GCA_022571365.1 Pseudomonadota bacterium
AGGAGCCGGCACTAAACACCCTCACCCTGAGGAGCCGGCACTAACCGACATTTCCCAGATGGACTCATTAAATCCACAATGGCCAATTCTCACAACGGTAGTATAAATCTATCCTGGTTCCAACTAAAAATGGCTTTCCTCTCTTGACGACACCTTACAAGCGAGCAAATCGCCGCTGCGGGACAATGGTCGAATTCCACCCTCAGAGTGCCACGCCGCCTTTCACCCATCAGGGTCCCTCTCGAATAGTCCCTCAAACCGGATTAGTGTTTTGAGATACAGAGAAGAATCAGATCACCAAAGCGGGCCCACCGGAGATCATTTGGGAAATCCAGGACGAAACGCCCTCACCCTGAGGAGCCGGCACTAAACGCCCTCACCCTGAGGAGCCGCCCTGAGCATGTCGAAGGGCGGCGTCTCGAAGGGTGGCGTCTCGAAGGGTGAGGAGCGCATCACTGTCGATCACCCCCCGATCAACGCCAGCCATTCCTCCTCGCTCAGCGTCGTGACGCCGAGCTCTTCGGCCTTCTTGGCCTTGGAGCCGGCCGCCGCGCCGAGGATGACGTAGTCGGTCTTCGCCGACACCGAGCTCGCCACCTTGGCGCCGAGGGCCTCGGCCCGGGCCTTGGCCTCGCTGCGCGTCATGGTCTCGAGGCCGCCGGTGAAGACCACGGTCTTGCCGGCGATGGGCGAGGCCCCCGCGGGCGCCTCGAAGTCGGCCACCCGTAGCTCGCGGGCGAGCTCCTCCAGCACGGCCCGGTTATGGGGCTCGGCGAAGAAGGCGGCGATGTCGGCGGCGACCAAGGGGCCGATGCCGTCGATCGCGACCAGCTCCCGGTAGGCCTCGCCCTCCCGATCCTCGGCCGCTTCCATGGCCTGGCGCCAGGCGCCGAGCGATCCGTACTGCTTGGCGAGCAAGCGCGCCGTCGCCTGGCCGACCTGGCGGATGCCGAGGGCGTAGATGAAGCGCTCGAGGGCAATGTCCCGGTGCTGCTCGACGGCGGCGAGCAGGTTCTTGACCGATTGCTCGCCCCAGCCCTCGCGGGTCTTGAGCTCCTCGGTTCTCTCTTTTAAGCGGAAGATGTCATTCGGCGTCTTGATCAGACCGTCTTCCCAGAAGGCCTCGATGTGCTTCTCACCCAGCCCCTCGATGTCGAAGGCGTCGCGGGAGACGAAGTGCTTGAGCCGCTCCATCGCCTGAGCCGGGCAGACAAGCCCGCCGGTGCAGCGCCGCGCCGCCTCGTCCTCCTGGCGCACGGCGCGGCTGCCGCAGGCCGGACAGCGGCGGGGAAACCGATAAGGCTTGGCCCCTTTGGGCCGCTTCTCCTTCACGACGGAGACCACCTGGGGAATGACGTCGCCGGCGCGCTGGACCACCACCGTGTCGCCGGGCCGGATGTCCTTGCGCTTGATTTCGTCCTCGTTGTGCAGGGTGGCGCGGGAGACGACGACGCCGCCGACGGTGACGGGCTCGAGCTCGGCGACCGGGGTCAGTGCGCCGGTGCGGCCGACATTGACGGCGATGGCCTTGAGGGTGGTCTGGGCCTGCTCGGCCGGGAACTTGTGGGCGGTGGCCCAGCGCGGCGCGCGGCTGACCATGCCCAGCCGGTCCTGCCAGTCGAGGCGGTTGACCTTGTAGACCACCCCGTCGATGTCATAGGCAAGCTCGCCGCGGGTCCCGAAGGTCTCTTCATAGAAGGCGAGCAGCTCGTCCACGCTCCGGCACAGTCGCGCCGGTTGGTTGAGCCGAAAGCCCCAGGACTCGAGCCGGTCCCGCGCCTCTTCCAGGGTCGCTCCGATCGGGCCCGAGACCTCGCCCCAGCCATAGGCGAAGAAGCGCAGGGGCCGGCCCGCGGTCACCCTGGGATCGAGCTGGCGCATCGAGCCCGCCGCGGCGTTGCGCGGATTGGCGAACGGCGCCTTGCCGGCGGCGGTCTGGGCCTGGTTCAGCGCGAGGAAGTCGCTGCGCCGCATATAGACCTCGCCGCGTATCTCGATGAGCTCCGGCGCGTCGGCCCCGGCGAGCGCCTTGGGCACGTCGTCGACGGTGCGTATGTTGGCGGTGATGTCCTCGCCCACCTGTCCGTCGCCGCGCGTCGCGCCCCGCACCAGCCGCCCCCCCTCGTAGCGCAGGGCCGCCGAGAGGCCGTCGATCTTCGGCTCGGCCAGGACCTCGATCGGCGCGCCGGGGTCGAGACCGAGGAAGCGATGGAGGCGCGCCACGAAATCGCCCACCTCGTCGGCGGAAAACGCGTTCGCCAGCGACAGCATCGGCTTTGAGTGGACCACCTTGGCGAAGCCGGCGGCGGGCGCGGCGCCGACCCTGAGGCTCGGGCTGTCGGGTCGGATCAGCTCCGGGAAGCGCGCCTCGATCGCCTGGTTGCGGCGGCGGAGCGCGTCGTAGGTGGCGTCGGAGATCTCCGGCGCCGCGTCGCCGTAATACAGCTTGTCGTGATGGGCGAGCTCCCGCGCCAGGGCCTCGAGTTCGGCGGCCGCCTGCTCGGCCGTCAGCTCCTCGGCCGGAATCTCCCTGAGGCCGGCGGTCACGGCCGGCTCCTCCCGGCGATCAGGCTGGCGGCGGCGGCGCGGGCCGCGTCGGTCTCGCCGGCGAGCGCGCAAAGTCCGGAATGGAGCGAGAGGTCGAGACGGTCAATGAGAACGACGTTCCGGATCGACAGGCCGCGAAGCATCGGGCCTCAAAACATCCAGTCCCAAACGGAGCCGTCTTTCGCTTCGGTCTCGTCAGGCGAACCCGCTTGGACTTCGACCCCTTCGACCAGCTCGTAGGAGTCGATATACCACTCGCTGCCGGGATAGTTATGGCCCAACACGGCCGCCGCCTTGCGCGCCTCGTCCACGACGCCAAGCGCCATATAGGCCTCGACCAGGCGGTGCAACGCCTCCGGCACATGGGTGGTGGTCTGATATTCGTCGATGACCCGGCGGAAACGGTTGATGGCGGCCAGATACTGGCCGCGCTTCAGGTAGAATCGGCCGACTTCCATCTCCTTGCCGGCCAGATGGTCGCGGGTCAGGTCGATCTTCCTGCGGACATCGCGGGCGTATTTGCTGTTGGGGAACCGGCGGAGGAGCTCTTCCATCGACTCGAGCGCCCTTGTCGCGCTCGACTGATCCCGCGTGACCTCCAGGATCTGCTCGTAGTAACTCAGCGCCCTCAGATAATAGGCATAGGCGATGTCCCGGTTGCCGGGATGGAGCTGAATGAAGCGCTCGAGGGTGTTGATGGCCTCGATGTATTTGTTGTCCAGGTAATGGGCGTAGCCCGCCATCAGCTGCGCCTTGGTCGCCCACACCGAGTAGGGATGCTGGCGCTCGACCTCGTCGAAATATTTGGCCGCGCGCTCATAGCTCTCCTCGAGCAGGTAATCCATGCCTATGTTGTAAAGCCCGTCGACCGTGCCCTCGATGTAGTCCTCGTCCTTGGGCGTGGACTCACAAGCGCCGAGGAACAGGGCGAGGGCAAGCACCGCGGTGATGCTCGCCAGCGCGCGTTTCATCGAGGTTGCATGGTGTTTCATGACGCGGCGGAACGGCTAAAGGGCTCCTGCGCGGCCTGTGCCCTGAGGCCGAACTATAGCACGATCCGGACCTTTCCCTAAAGGGCTGTCAGCGCCGGACACCCGCCGGGCGCGGCGCATACCGTCCGGCCGCGCCGGTTTGGCGCCCCGGGGGCGAACAAGTTATGGATGAAGGTCGTCAGGCGGGGGCCTGGACGGACGCCGCTTGCCGGTTCTCTGAGGCTTGTAAGTCGTCCTTAAGGGGTGTGTAGCGCCATGCCTGGTCGTCGGCGAACAGCGCCTTCAAGAGCCTGTGGGTCACACTGTGGCCCGATCGGTAGCCGTGGAAATGGCCGAGAATCGGGCCGCCGCACAGATAGAGATCGCCGATGCAGTCGAGCACCTTATGGCGCACGAACTCGTTGTCGTAGCGCAGGCCGCCCTGGTTCAAGATATTGTCGCCGCTGACCACGATCGCGTTGTCCAGTGAGCCGCCGCGGGCGAAGCCCGTCTCGCGCAGCTTCGTGACCTCATGCTCGAAGCCGAAGGTGCGGGCCCGACAGATGTCGGACTTGAACGTGCCATTGGCGAAGATGATCGTGCATTCCTGCCGCGCGATCACCGGGCTCTCGAACTCGATCTCGAAGCTGATCGAGAAGTTCTTGCCTGGGGCAAGCGAGGCCCTGCGTTGGTGGTTGCCGACCGTGACGCGTTTCAGGATTTCAAGCGCCCGCCTGGGCCGTTCCTGCTCGACCACGCCCGCGCACTCGATGAGGAACACGAACGGCGCGGCGCTGCCGTCCATGACCGGCACTTCCGGGCCGTTGACCTCGACCACCGCGTTGTCTATGTCGCAGCCCGACAGCGCGGCCATCAAATGTTCGATGCTGCCGATGCAGACACCGTCGTCATTGCCAAGGGAGGTGCACAAGCGGTCGTCGACCACGTTCCGCCAAGTCGCCGGGATGGTCGTGTCACTGCCGGAGATGTCGGTGCGTCTGAAGACGATACCCGTATCCGGATCGCCCGGATGCAGGGTCATGGAAACCTTCGTGCCGGTGTGGAGACCGATGCCGTTACAATGGATTGCGCTTTTGAGAGTCCGCTGGCGGACGTAAGCCGCCTCCCCCTTGACTGACTTCATGTCCCCTTGACTACCCCTCTATTTATTTGACGGCACTCCATCCTATTTATTTGATGGCGCCCTATTTGGCCAAGCAAGGTCTGTTATAGGCAAGGTCTGTTATAGAATTGCGCAAAGGAGTGCTTCAGAGGATGTTTAACGATTTCCTCTGAAGCACTCAAGTCACTATTTGTTACAGAATGTTACGTGACTGTCGCCGGTTTACTCCCACGGTTCCTGTCAATTCGCCTGACGCCGCAGAAACGCGGGGATGTCCAGCAAGTCGCTCCCGGCCGCCGACGGCACCAGCCGCTCGGCCGGATCGAGACCGCCCAGCCGCTGTTGGGGGCTCTTGGATTCCGAGGACGCCGGCTCATCTTGTGCTTTCTCGTCCTGGACCGTTTGGCGGGACCGGGCGGATCCGGTCACGCGCTCGAGCAGGCTGGGCATGAGCCGCCGCGGCTTGGCCGGCTTGCCGCCGCCATTGGCCAGCGCCGCGGCCGCGAACGGATCCGGCTGGGCCTCGCGATCCAGCGGTGAGGTGGGTTCCACCGGCGGTGGCGCGAGGAAGGGCGCGGCCGCATCCGCCTCGAGGGTCTCGGCGGGCGGTACAGCCGGCTTATCGTTCTCAGCGGGTTTCGCTCCGGCCTCGGCCCTATCAGCCGCCCCATCGGTGTCCTCGTCGACCGCCGCCGCCTCGCGGTCATCCTTGGCGGCCACGGTCGGCATGATCCGCAGGACCTCCGCGGGCGCCGCCGTCCGGTCGAGCCCGCCGACCAGGGTGATCGGGATGGGCCGTGGGGCGGCCCCCGCCTCGCTGTCGATGCCGGTGGCGACCACGGAAGCCCGCATGGACCCATCGAGGCTCTCGTCGAAGGTCGAGCCGAAGATGATGTTCGCCTCGGGATCCACTTCCTCGCGGATGCGGTTGGCCGCTTCGTCGACCTCGAACAGCGTCATGTCGGCTCCGCCGGTGATGTTGATGAGCACCCCGCGCGCGCCTTTCATGGAGGTGTCGTCCAGGAGCGGGTTGGAGATCGCCGCTTCGGCGGCGTCCAGCGCCCGCCTCTCGCCCTCGGCTTCGCCGGTGCCCATCATGGCCTTGCCCATCTCACTCATGACCGAGCGGATGTCGGCGAAGTCCAGGTTTATGAGCCCCGGCATGACCATCAGGTCGGTGACGCCGCGCACGCCGGAATAGAGCACCTCATCGGCCATCTTGAAGGCATCCGTGAAGGTCGTCTTTTCGTTGGCGACGCGGAACAGGTTCTGATTGGGTATGATGATCAGGGTGTCGACGAACTGATGCAGTTCCTCGATGCCGGCCTCGGCGACTCGCATCCGACGCTGGCCTTCGAAATGAAACGGCTTGGTCACCACCCCGACCGTGAGGATGCCCTGCTCCCGCGCGTGCCGGGCGACCACCGGGGCGCCGCCGGTGCCGGTCCCGCCGCCCATGCCGGCGGTGATGAACATCATGTGGCTGCCCCGCACATGGTCGAGGATCTCGTCGATCCCCTCCTCGGTCGCGGCGCGGCCGATCTCGGGGCGCGCGCCGGTCCCGAGTCCCTGGGTGATGTTGGTGCCGAGCTGGATGTGCCGCTCGGCGGCGGACTGCGACAGTGCCTGGGCGTCGGTGTTGGCGGCGATGAACTCGACGCCCTCAAGTTTGGACCTGATCATGTTGTTGATGGCATTACCGCCAGCGCCGCCAATGCCGAGGACGGTAATGCGTGGTTTGAGATCCGTCTGCGTTTTGGGCACGGACAGGTTGATCGTCATGGTAACCTCCACTCCAAACTCGTTTGACTCACTCTTCTCTGTTAACGTCCATCAACGAATGCTCCGGCGCCGTATTGGCGACGGCTCAAAGGCGTCAAAAATTCTCTCTTAGCCATTGATGAAGACGGTCGAATGCGCCGCTCGGCTCAGCGTCGTGTCCCCAGCCGGGCGGCTGGACATGTTTCTGCGCGGCGTGGGTCAAGAGACCCGCGCAGGTGGAAAAGGCCGGTCCGCACGTCGCTTCGGCCAGGCCGTCGATCCTCTTCGGCCGACCCATGCGCACTTGCTTGTCCAAGATGAGCGCCGCCAACTCGTCGACTCCTTGGAGCTGACTGGCGCCGCCGGTGAGCACGACCCGGTGGCCGGTGAGTTTGTCGAACCCGCTGTCCTCGAGCCGCGAGCGAACCAGCTCAAAGGTCTCCTCGAGCCGCGGGCGGATGACGCCGACCAGGATCGATTTCGGCATGTGGTTGGCCTGCGTATGCGGCTCCTCGCCGATCTGGGGCACGTCGATGATCTCGTGCTCGTCCGATGGGGAGGCGATGGCGCTGCCGTAGAGCGCCTTCATGCGCTCGGCGTGAACGAGTGGGGTCGAAAGGCCCCGAGCGATGTCGTTGGTGACGTGGCTGCCACCCAAGGGCACGCTGTCGGTGTGGACCACCTCGCCGTCGAAGAACACGGCGATCGTCGTGGTGCCGCCGCCCATGTCGATCAGTGTCACGCCCAGGTCCATCTCGTCCTCGACCAGCGCGGCCAGACCTGAGGCGTAGGGCGAGACGACCAGAGCCTCGATGTCGAGATGGCAGCGGGCGACGCAGGTGGTCAGGTTGCGCACCGCGCCGCTGCCAGCGGTGATCCGGTGTATGTCGACGCCGAGGCGCTCGCCGTACATGCCGCGCGGGTCGCGGATACCCCGGCCGCCGTCCAGGGCGAAGCCTACCGGGATGGCGTGGATAAGGTCCCGTTCAGGCGGCTCGTCCCCCGGAATTGCCTGTTCGAGCAGGCGCCGGACGTCGCTGTCGCCGATCTCATGTCCGTTGACCGTGATCTCGACCCCGAGGGTGCGGGAGGTGGGATAGCCGCTGGAAATGTTGACGAGGATCTCGTGGATGGTCTCCTCGGCCATCTGCTCGGCGGCGTGGACGGTGTTGAGGATCGAACTCTGCGCCGCCTCCATGTCGACAATGGTGCCGGATCTCACGCCCTTTGAAACCTGATGGCCGATGCCGATCACACGGGGCCAGGCATTCCCGTCGGTGCGCGCGACAAAACAGCAGACCTTGGTGGTGCCGAGGTCGAGCGCCGCGATCAAGCCGTTACGGGGTTTGTTCAAGCCTTTCCTCACTGTCTCAACTTCCCATCGCCATCTGCTCGGCTTCGATTCTCCCCGCCCTCAGGTATGCTCGCCCGGGTCGCGGGCCATGTCGGCGGCCTCGGGTGTCGTGCGCACCACCAGCCGGTCCGGCAGGCGCAGGTCGATCACGATCACGTCACGCTCCAAGAGCCGCTGTTTGCGCTCGAGTTCGGCGAGCCGCGCCCACGCCTGGGCCGCGTTCTCTTCCGGCAGGCGCACGTCGATGCCGCCCGCGAACCTCAGGTTCCACCGCCGCCCCCCGACCCGCACGGCCGCCACCACGCGCCGCCCGAGTTCCGGCTCCGTCGCCAGCAACGCCAGCAGCGCCGGGGCGTGCTCGGGCGCGTCGTCGCCCACGATGACGAGAAGATGGGCGAACCGCTCGAGGCCGTCGGCGATGATGACCGCCCCCGTCGGGTCGACCAGGACGAGCCGGCCGTCTCGTTGCCAGAGCGCCATCGGCCGCCGTTCGGCGAGACGTACATGGATGGTGTCGGGCAGGTGGCGCTCGACCACTGCGGACCCGATCCAGGAGAGCGCTTCGAGCCGCGCCTTGGCCGCGGCGGGGCCGAAGGCGAGGATGGGCTGGCCGCGCTCTAGCGCGAGCGCCTCGAGCACCTGGTCGCGCAGGGAACGCTCCCGGCCCAGGACGTAGACTCGCTCCACCGTCAGCCCGAGTTCCGCCGAAGCGGCGATCGCGGTGCGCATCCCCTCTTCGGCCGCCGCCTGGAGTCGTCCGGTCCACCACGACCAGCCGGTCGCGCCGACGAAGAGACCCAGGGCCAGCAGGGGCGCGGCCGTCCGGGCGACGAGCTTGAGCCGGTGCCACGCGGCGCGGCGCCGCGGCCGGCGGCGGGCTTTCGGCGGGGCGGTGGTGCGCGTCAGCATTCGCATTCGGCGTTCTCCACCATCCATGTCACCAGCTCCTGAAAGGAGACGCCGGCGTGGGCCGCGATCTCGGGCACCAGCGATAGAGGTGTCATCCCGGGCTGGGTGTTGATCTCCAGCATGTAGAACCGGCCGGGCTCGCCGGCGCTGTCGTCGTATCTGAGATCGGCCCGGGTGACGCCTCGACAGCCCAGCGTGCGGTGGGCCAGGACGGCGAGTTCGAGCACCTCCTCGTAGGCCTCCGGCACCAGCGGCGCCGGCATCAGGCGCTCGGCCTTGCCTTTGGTGTATTTCGCCGAGTAGTCGAAGAAACCGCCTTTGGGCCTGATCTCCAGCGCCCCCAGCGCCCGCTCGCCCATCACCGCGACGGTGATTTCGCGGCCGGGGACATAGCGTTCCACCAGAACCTTGTCTCCATAGGGCCAGTCGCCCTCATCGAACGGTTTGCGATTGTCGCCCCCGAAGACCATGTGCACGCCGACACTGGAGCCCTCGTGGATCGGTTTGATCACATAGGGGCGCTCCATGACATCGTTGGCCAGCACGGCGTCGCGGTTGACCACCACACCTTCCGCACAGGGAATGCCGGCGGCGGTAAACAGCTGCTTGGCGATCGGCTTTTCCATTGCCAGCGCCGAGGCCAGAATGCCGGAGTGGGTGTAGGGGATGCCGAGGAGTTCGAGCACGCCCTGGATGCAGCCGTCCTCGCCGAAGCGGCCGTGTAGCGTGTTGAAGATCACGTCGGGTCGCGGCCTGAGGGAAGCGAGCAGTCGGTCGGCGTCGCGCCCGACGTCGATCATGGTGACCCGGTAGCCAGCATCCCTTAACGCCGCGCCCACGGTGTCGCCGCTGACGAGCGAGATTTCGCGCTCCGCCGACCAGCCGCCCATGAGAACCGCCACATGGATGCTCATGGTCGCGCCTCCCGGCTGCCATTGCGGGACGGGACGGCCGGCACGCCGATGCGGCGGATCTCCCATTCGATCCACACGCCGGTCTCCTGATGTACGCGGCGCCGCACCTCTTCGCCCAGCGCCTCCAGGTCGTCGGCGGTCGCGGTGCCGGTGTTGATGAGGAAATTGCAATGCTTTTCCGAAACCACCGCGCCGCCGCGCCTCAAGCCTCGGCAGCCGGCTCGTTCGATGAGCTTCCAGGCCTGCTGTCCCGGAGGGTTGATAAAGGTGCTGCCGCCGGTCCGGGTTCTGAGCGGCTGACTCGCTTCGCGGGCGCTGGCGATCTCGCCCATAAGGCGGGCGATTTCTTTAACGTCGCCCAGGCTTCCCTCAAGCACCGCGGCGGTGAACACCCAGTCCTCGGGCACACCCGAGCGCCGGTAGCCGAAGCCGAGCTCGGCCGGGCCCAGCGCGTGCGGACGGCCCTCGCCGTCCAGGGCCTCGGCGGCGATGGTCACGTCCTTCATCTCCCGGCCCCAGGCCCCCGCGTTCATGCGCAGCGCGCCGCCGATGGTGCCGGGAATGCCGGACAGGAACTCGAGGCCGGCGACGCCGGCGTTTTGACAGGTAAGCGCGACCTTGAGGTCGAAGGCGCCGGCGCCGGCTTTGACTGTTGAGCCGTCGATGTCGATTGAGGCGAAGCTGCGCCCGAGCCGCAGGACGACGCCGGGAACGCCGCCGTCGCGCACCAGCAGGTTAGAGCCGACGCCGATCACGGTGACCGGCACGTCCGCCGGCCTGGCGGCGAGGAACGCGGCGAGATCCTCGTGGTCCGCCGGGCGGAACATGACCTCGACCTGGCCTCCGGTCCGGAACCAAGTGTTCCTGGCCAAGGGCGCGTTCTCGATATACCGGCCGCGCACGTCCGGCAGGCGCTCGATCAGGCGGGTCTCGGCTTTCGGCGCGGCCGTCATGGATTCCTCCGGGCCTTAACCGTGTCTGCGCGATCGAACAGCCGGTCGAGCGCGGCGGGCAGGCTCTGGGCCCATTTGGTGATGCTGCCGGCGCCGAGGCAGATCACCAGGTCGCCGGGCTGCGCGATGTGATGCACGGCGGAAGCCAGCCCTTCCGGCTCGGCGAGCGGCACCACGTTGCGGTGGCCGTGGGCGTGTAGACCCTTGACCAGGGCATCGCGATCGATGCCCTCGATAGGCGGCTCGCCGGCCGGGTATATCTCGGCCACGATCACCGCGTCGGCGTTGTTGAAACAGGTGCAGAAATCCTCGAACAGGTGGTTGAGGCGGGTGTAGCGGTGGGGTTGGACCACGGCGATGACATTGCCGTCCGTGGCGGCCCGCGCGGCCTTGAGCACGGCCGCGATCTCCACCGGGTGGTGGGCGTAATCGTCGATGACGGTGATTCCGTGGGCCTCGCCGGTCTTGGTGAACCGGCGTTTGACTCCGGCGAAGTCGGCGAGCGCCCGGCGGACGTCGTCGTCGTCGATGCCCATTTCGTTGGCCACCGCGATGGCGGCCAACGCATTCTGCACGTTGTGCGCCCCCAGCATCGGCAGACGTAGGCCGGAGAGCCTGCGCTTCTCGCCGGCGCCCCGGTCGGCGACGACTACGTCAAAGGACGCGCCGGTGGCATCGAGGCTCACCTCGAGGGCGCGGATGTCGGCCTGTGGGCTCATGCCGTAGGTGACGATCTTGCGGTCGGAGAGGCGGGGGATCATGGCCTGGACCACCGGATGGTCGATGCACAGCGTCGCAAAACCGTAGAACGGGACGTTCTGGACAAACGACTCGAAGGCGTTCTCCAACGCCTCGAACGAGCCGTAGAAGTCGAGATGTTCGGGATCGATGCTGGTGACGACGGCGATGGTGGCCGACAGCTTGACGAAGGTGCCGTCCGACTCGTCGGCCTCGACCACCATCCAATCGCCGGCACCCAAGCGGGCATTGGTGCCATAGGCGTTGATGATGCCACCGTTGATGACGGTGGGGTCGAGCCCCGCCACCTCCAGGAGCGCTGCGATCAGTGAGGTGGTGGTCGTCTTGCCGTGGGTGCCGCCAACGGCAATCGACCATTTGAGGCGCATGAGCTCCGCCAGCATTTCGGTCCTGCGCACCACCGGCACCAGCCGGGCGCGCGCCGCGGCCGCCTCGGGGTTGTCGGCATTGATCGCCGATGAGATCACCACGACCTGGGCGTCGCCGATGTGTTCGGCCCGGTGGCCGATCTGGATCGGGACGCCGAGCTCGCGCAGCCGCTTGACGTTGGCGTTCTCGACGATGTCGCTGCCCTGTACCCGATAACCCAGGTTGTGCAGGATCTCGGCGATGCCGCTCATGCCGATGCCGCCGATGCCGACCAGGTGGATGGTGCCGATGGTGAGGGGAAGCGCTTTCATGCCGCCCGCTCCCGGTTGATCGCTGTCGGCGCCGCCGGCCTGGCGCCGGCCGTTCCGGCACTGGCCGTCCTGGTCCCTTCGCCGTTCGAGGGCAGCAGCTCGGTCACCAGCTCGGCCAGCCGCGCCGCGGCGTCCGCTCGGCCTGCGGCGCGCGCCTGGCTCGCCGCCTGGTCGAGCGTCCGCGGCGCGGTGAGTAGGGACTCGAGCAGCACCGCCAGCGCCTCGACGGTGAAATCGGACTCGGGCATCAGCCAGGCGCCGCCCCCCCGTTCCATCGCCCGGGCATTCGCCGTCTGGTGGTCGTCCGCGGCGTGGGGATAGGGCACCAGGATCGCCGGCCGGCCGGCGGCGGCGAGCTCGGCCACGGTCGACGCCCCGGCCCGGCAGATGAGCAGGTGGGCGGCCTCGAGCCGGGCCGGCATGTCGTCGAAAAAGGGGGCGAGATCAGCCCTGACTCCGGCGGCGGCATAGGCGCGCTCGACCTCGGCCAGGTCCTCCGGCCGGCACTGCTGGCTGATGCTGAGCCGCCCGGCCAAGCCCTCGGTCAGCCGGGCCACCGCCTTGGGCACCACCCGGCTGAATACGCTGGCGCCCTGGCTGCCGCCCACCACCAGAAGGGCGAGGGGACCGTGCTGATCCGGCGCCGGGTAGGGCCGGGCGCCCAACGCCGTGATCTGGGGGCGAACCGGGTTGCCCGTGCGCCGCGCCTTGGCGCGGTCACGGGGCTTAAGCCCAGCGACCGTCTCGAACGAGGTGGCGATCCGGGTGACGCGTCGGGCGAGCAGACGGTTGGCCCGGCCGAGCACGGCGTTCTGCTCGTGAATGACCGTGGCGATTCCCCTCCGGGTCGCGGCCAGCATGGTCGGGGCCGAGGCGTAGCCGCCGAAGCCGACGGCGACGGCCGGCCCGAGCCGACTCAAGAGCCGCTCGGCCTGGAGCGTGCCGACGGCGAGCGCGACGAGACCGGTGAGGCGCCTCAGGAGCCCGCCGCTCATGACTCCGCCGGCGCGGATGTCATAGGTCTGGATGTGGTCCGGCACGTTGCCGAAGGCGCCACCGCGCCGGTCCGTAATCAGCGCCACATCGTGGCCGCGGGCCCTCAGCTCCCCGGCTACCGCCGCGGCCGGGAACATGTGGCCGCCCGTGCCGCCCGCGGCCAGCGCAATCAGGTTGCGGCCGACGGCGTTCACGAGCCGGTCTCCACGGCCGGGGCGATGGGTCCGGGCGCGGCGGCGGTCATAGCAGACCTCCGGCGCCGACGCGGCGGCGCGTCAAGGCCAGCACCATGCCCATGGCCAACGCCAACCCCAAAAGCGATGAGCCGCCGTAGCTGATGAAGGGCAGGGTCATGCCCTTGGTGGGAATGAGACGCAGGGTCGAGGCCATGTTGATCAACCCTTGCAGTCCGAACTGGGCCAGAAGACCGGACGCGGCCAGCAGGACGAACAGGTCGTTCTGCTGAAGCACGCGGGTGAGGCCGCGCAGCACCACGAGAGCGAACAAAGCGACGAGCAGGAGGCATAGGAACAGGCCGAACTCCTCTCCGGCGACGGCGAAGATGAAGTCGCTGTGGGCGTCGGGCAGGATCTCCTTGACCGTGCCCTCGCCGGGACCACGTCCGAACAGGCCGCCTTTGTTGAAGGCTTTGAGCGCGGTGGTGACCTGGTAGCTGTCGCCTACCGAGGGATCGAGGAAGTTGTCGATGCGGCTGGCCACATGGCCGAAGGCGAAATAGGCCGCGACCAGGCCGCAAAGCCCCAGCAACGCCAACAGGGCGACCCAAGGAAGCGGCAAGCCGGCCAGGAAGAATTGGCCGAACCAGACCGTCGGGACCACCGCGGCCATGCCGAGGTCGGGTTGCAGGATCAGCAAGCCGGTGACCAGGATGAGCAGCACGCCGGCGATGGTGTTGCCGGGAAAGCTGTCATCCATGCGCTGCGCCGCGAACATCCAGGCCGCGACCACGGCGAAGGCGGGCTTGACGAATTCCGAGGGCTGCACCGACAGGCCGGCGACGACCAGCCAGCGCCGGGCCCCCTTGATCTCGGGGCCGGCGATGAGCGTCAGCGCCAGCAGCGTGAGCGACACCAGGAAGACGATGACGGCAAGCCGCCTCACCGCCCGCGGCGAGAGCAGCGACACCGATATCACGACAGCGAGGGCGAGTGGCAGGAATGCGAACTGGCGGTAGACGAAGTGGAAGGGCTGGAGGCCGATGCGCTCGGCCACCGCCGGGCTCGCCGCCAGGGTCAACAGCGCGCCGATGCCGATGAGCGCGGTGAGCGCCGCCAGGGTCCAGCGGTCCACCGTCCACCACCAGTGGCCGAGAATGCTCGTGTCGGTGCGGGCGAAGGTGGTCATCATGGCGCGGGCGTTCCGGCGGCGGCGATGGTGGTCATCATGGCGCGGGCGCTCCGGCGGCGGCGAAGGTGGTCATCATGGCGCGGGCGTTCCGGCGGCGGCGATGGTGTGGGCCTGACGCTTTC
Organism: Pseudomonadota bacterium; assembly: GCA_022571365.1. Lineage (GTDB taxonomy): Bacteria > Pseudomonadota > Alphaproteobacteria > JACZXZ01. The sequence continues at coordinate 14,458 of JACZXZ010000011.1, forward strand.
CGGGCAGGGCCTCAACCAGGGCGCGGAACGCTTCGCCCCGGGCCTCGAAGTCCTCGAACTGATCGAAGGAGGCGCAGGCCGGCGACAGCACCACCACGGCGCCCGGCCGCTTTTCGGCGACGGCGATGGCGTGGGCCTGGCGAACGGCCGTCGCGAGATCGCCCGCCTTGGTGTAGGCGACCTTGCCATCGAGGGCATCGGCAAAGGCGTCGGTTGCCTCGCCGATCAGGAAGGCATGGGCGACGCGGGAGAAATAGGGCTCAAGGCTCGAGATGCCGCCTTCCTTGGGCCGGCCGCCGGCAATCCAATAGATGACGCTGTAGCAGGCAAGGGCCCTGGAAGCGGCCCCGGCGTTGGTCGCTTTGCTGTCGTTGACGCAAGCCACGCCGTCGATGACGGCGACGAGCTCCTGGCGGTGGGCGAGGCCCGGGAAGCTCGGCAAGCAGGCGGCGACCTGGGCCGGTCCGACGCCAACGGCGCGGGCCGTGGCGTAGGCCGCGGCGGCGTTCTGCCAGTTATGGACGCCGGGCAGGCTGGCCACGCCGCTGATATCGGCGGCTTTTGCCGCCTTGGCCTCGGTGTGGTCGTGGAGCACGCCGCCCACGACGTAAACCCCGCCGGGCACCCTGCGGTTGCCGGAGACCGGGATGGGCCGGCGGTCGCCCGCGGCCTCGAGTTCGGCGTGGATCGCCCGGCAGTAATCGTCGTCGACGCCGATCACCGCCGTCGCGCGCGCTCTCTGGCGGGCGAAGATCCGGCGTTTGGCGGCGGCGTAGCCCTCCATGCCGCCATGGCGGTCCAGGTGGTCGGGGCTGATGTTGAGCAGTACGGAGACATCGAAGGCGATGGAGTCCACCAGCTCGAGCTGGTAGGACGACAGCTCCAGCACGTAGGTGCCGTTGCGCCCGAGGGGCTCCAGCGCCAGCGCCGGGGGGCCGAAGTTGCCGCCGACCGCCACCGCGCGGCCGGCGCTCCCGAGAATGTGGCCGATCAGCGCCACGGTGGTCGATTTGCCGTTGGTGCCGGTCACCCCGATGTAGCTTGTATCGCGCTGGGCGCGGGCGAGCAGCTCGATGTCCGAGATGATCTCGGCCCCGGCCGCGCGCGCGCGCTCGACCACGGGATGCGGCTTGGGATGGGTGTGCGCGATCCCAGGCGAGAGCACCAGCGTGCGGAGGCCTGCCCAGTCGCAGCGATGGAGATCAATGAGCGGCACGCCCTCGTCGGCGGCCGCCCGGCGGCGCTCCTCGTTGTCGTCCCACGCCCACACCTCGGCGCCGCTCGCCGTCAGCGCCTTGGCTGCGCTCATGCCGGATTTGCCAAGGCCCATGACGGCGACGGAATGGCCCGAGAGGAAGGACACGGCGATCACTCCTTCACCTCAGCTTGAGCGTCGCCAGGCCGGCGAGAGCCAGGATCAAGGCGATGATCCAGAAACGGATCACGATCGTGGGCTCGGCCCAGCCCTTTTTCTCGAAGTGGTGGTGCAACGGCGCCATGCGGAAGACCCGGCGCCCGGTGAGCCGGTACGAGACCACCTGGACGATGACCGAGACCGGCTCGAGCACGAACAGGCCGCCGACGATGAGCAGCACCAGCTCGTGCTTGACGATCACGCTGATCGCCCCCAGCGCTCCGCCGACCGAGAGCGCGCCGGTATCGCCCATGAACACCATGGCCGGCGGCGCGTTGAACCACAGGAAGCCGAGGCTCGCGCCGACCAGCGCGCCGCACAACACGGCCAGCTCCCCCGTGCCCGGGACGTAATGGATCTGCAGATATGAGGAGAAGACCGAGTTGCCCACCAGGTAGGCGATCAACGCAAAGCAGCCGGCGGCGATCATCACCGGCACGATGGCCAGCCCGTCGAGCCCGTCGGTCAGGTTGACCGCGTTCGAGGCGCCGACCATGACGAGCACGGCCAGCGGCACGAACACCCAGCCGAGCTGGATCAGCACGTTTTTGAAGAACGGCACGGCAAGACCGCTCGACAACGGCTCCTGGGTGAGCGCCATGATCGACAGGGTGGCCGCGACGGCGACGGCGACCTCCGCCAGAAGCTTGAAGCGGGCCGGAAGGCCGATGCTGTTGCGCCGGGTGAGCTTCAGATAGTCGTCGGCGAAGCCGATGGTGCCGAAACCGACGGCGACCAACAGGACCGACCACACATAGCCGTTGGTCACGTCCGCCCACAGAATCGTGCTGATCGTAAACGCCAACAGGATCAGGAGGCCACCCATGGTCGGCGTGCCTTTTTTGCGCAGGTGATCCTCCGGCCCGTCCGCGCGGATCGGCTGGCCTTCTCTTTGGTGACGGCGCAGCCGGTCGATCACCAGAGGGCCGAAGACGAAGCTGATGAGCAGCGCCGTCATGATCGCCCCGCCGGTGCGAAAGGTGAGGTAGTGGAACAGGTTGAACACGCCGATCTCGGCGGACAGCGGGGCCAGCAGGTTGAACAGCATGGGCGGCGGCTCCTCCGCTCAACCCTCGTTGGCGGCGCGCCGCGGCGCGCTTTCGCCGTGCAGCAGGGTCTCGACGATCCGCGCCATGTTGCTGGCGAGCGATCCTTTGACGGTCACGACGTCGCCCGGGCGCACGGCGTCCATCACCAAGGGGGCAAGGTCCCCGGCCGTTGCCTCATGCGCGGCGCGCATGGGCGCGGGCAGAGCCTCGGCCAGGTTCGCCATGTGGGGGCCCGCGGTGAACACCAGGTCGATGCCGGCCGTGGTCAAGGGCTCGGCCAGGTCGGCGTGCAGCCCGGGGGCCCTGGAGCCGAGCTCGAGCATATCGCCGAGCACCGCGATGCGGCGGCCGTCGGTGCCGGGCTCGGTCGCGGCCAGGATTTCGACCGCGGCGCGCATGGACGCCGGGCTTGCGTTGTAGCTTTCGTCGATGAGTGTGAAGCTGCCGCCGGCATGGGGCACGCGGTGCCGCCGGCCGCGGCCGGCGAGCGCCTCAAAGTCGGCCAGGGCCGCGGCGGCGGCGCCGACATCGCCGCCCACGGCCTCGACGGCGGCCAGGACGGCCAGGCTGTTCATGACCCAGTGGCGGCCCGGCACGCCGAGCCGATAGTTGACCTCGAGGCCATTGATCACCGCCGTGACCGAGCTGGATGTGGCGTCGAGCGCGCAGTCGATCAACCGGGCCGCCGCTTCCGGATGCGCGCCGAAGCCGGTGACTCTTGCCGCGCCCGCCGCCCAGGCGGAGACCGCGAGCATCGGGAAATAGGGGTTGTCGCGGTTAAGCACGGCGGTGCCGCCAGCCAGGCTCTCGAACACCTCCGCCTTGGCCTCGGCGACGTCCAAGATCGAGCTGAAAAATTCGGTGTGCACCGGTGTGATCGAGGTGATGATGGCGACGTCGGGACAGAGCAGACGCGCCAGCGGCCCGAGCTCGCCGGGGTGGTTCATGCCCAGCTCGAAGACGCCGTAGACGGCGTTCCGGGGCATGCGCGCGAGGCTCAACGGCACGCCCCAGTGGTTGTTCAGGTTGCCCAGGTTGGCCGCGGTCTCGGCCTGGCGGTGGAGGACCAGTTTGAGCGCCTCCTTGACTCCGGTTTTACCGACGGTGCCGGTGACTCCGATGACGCGCGCCGGAGCGCGGTTGCGCGCGGCGCGCGCCAGGCCGTTGAGAGCCGCCAGGGTCTCGTCCACGACGACCAATGGCGCCTCCTTCGCGAGGGGCTCGGGCGCGCGGCTCACCACCGCCGCCGCGGCGCCTCCCTCGAGCGCGTCGGCGACGAAGTCGTGGCCGTCGAAGCGGGGGCCCTTGAGGGCCACGAACAGGTCGCCGGGCTTGAGGGTGCGGCTGTCGATGGAGACCCCGGCGGCCTCGAAGGGGCGGGTGCCGTGCCCGCCGGTTGCGGCCGCGACCTCATCCGCGGTCCACAGCGCCGCGCCGGTCATGTGACCCTCGCCCCTTCCGGCTCGGCGACGGCGGCGCGCGCCGCCTCGGCATCGTCGAAGGGATGAACCTGGTCGCCGATGATCTGGCCGCGCTCGTGACCCTTGCCGGCGATCACCAGTATATCGCCCGAGGCGAGCCCGGCGATCGCGGCATGGATCGCCCGGCCCCGGTCGCCGATCTCGCGGGCCTCGGGACAGGCCGCGAGAATTTCCTTGCGGATGACAGCGGGGTCCTCGCTGCGCGGGTTGTCATCGGTGACGATGACCCGGTCGGCGAGCCGCCGTGCGATCTCACCCATGACCGGCCGCTTGCCGGGATCGCGGTCGCCGCCGCAGCCGAACAGGACCGAAAGGCGGCCGGCGGCGGGGGGCCTCAGCGCCTCGAGCACCGCGGCAAGGGCATCGGGCGTATGGGCGTAATCGACGTAGATCGCGGCGCCGCAGGCGAGCCGGGCCACCTGCTGGAGGCGGCCGGGAATGCCCCGAAGATGCGCAAGCGCCGCCACCGAGGCCGCTTCGTCGCCGCCCGTGGCCAGCGCCAGACCCAAGGCGGCGAGGGCGTTCATGGCCTGGAACTCGGCGAGCAGGGGCAGGAAGACCTCGCGCCGGCGCCCCTGCACCGTGAGGCTCAAGCGCTGTCCGTCGGGCGACGGGACGAGGCCGTCGAGCCGGATCTCGGTGCCCCGCGCGCCATAGCTCAAGATGCGGTGGCGCCGCGCCCTGCAGGCCTCGCTGAGCGCCTCGAACTCGGGAATGTCGGCGTTGAGCACCGCGCAGCCGCCGGGGGCCATGACCGTGTCGAACAGCCGCATCTTGGCCTTGAGGTAGCTCTCTGTCGTGCCGTGGTAGTCGAGATGGTCGCGGCTGAGATTGGTGAACGCCGCCGCCGCCACCTCCACGCCGTCGAGTCGGCACTGGTCGAGGCCGTGACTCGACGCCTCGATCGCGAGGTGATTGAGGCCCGCTTGGGCCAGCTCGGCCAGGTTCTCGTGCAGCTCCACCGGGTCGGGCGTGGTGAGCCGGCCGGGCTTGTCCAGGCCCGGGCCCAGGATGCCAAGCGTGCCGAGGCTCGCCGCCTGACGACCGAGCTCGGTCCAGATCTGGCGGGTGAAGCAGATCACGGAGGTCTTGCCGTTGGTTCCGGTGACCGCGGCGATGGTGCGGGGCTGGCGGCCAAAGAAACGCGCCGCCATCAGGGCCAGACGGCGGCGCGGGTTGTCATCGATGACGACGGGAACCGGATGGCCGGGGTGCTCCCGCCGGGGATGCTCCCGCCGGGGATGCTCCCGCCGGGGACCGGGTGGTGCCAGCACGACGACGGCGCCGTGACGGATGGCCTCGTCGATATAGTCCCGGCCGTCGACCCGCGTCCCGGGCAGCGCCGCGAACAGGTCGCCGGGGCGGACCTTGCGCGAATCAGAAGCAAGCCCCCGGATGTCCATCCGCGCCAGTTTTGGATCGTGTTGCCAACCGTTGCCGTTCATGAGCTCAGAAAGACGCAAGGTTGCGGCCCCTGGCGTCCAGGTTGACGTAGAACGCCTCCCGCAGCTCCGGGGAATCCTCGTCGACCGGCGCGACTCCGACGAGTGGCGCGATCCGTTCGATAACGCGGCCGACCACCGGTGCCGCGACCCAGCCGCCGGTGGCGTAGCCGAAGGTCCGTTCGTTGCCGTGGGGCTCGTCGAGGAGGGCCAGCACCACGTAGCGCGGATCGGTCATCGGAAAAGCGCCGACGAAGGAGGACAAGAGCGCCTTTTCCAGGTATGCGCCGGCGCCCATCTTCTCGGCCGTGCCGGTCTTGCCGCCGACCAGATAGCCGGGCGCGGCGGCGTTCTTGCCCGTGCCCTCCAGGACTACCAGCCGCAGCAGCCGCCGCATCTTTTCCGAGGTCCGGGGCGAGATTACCTGGGTGCCTGGAACGGGCTCATCCGGCCGCCGCTTGAGCAGGGTGGGGCGATGCAACACGCCGCCGTTGACGATGGCGGCGGTCCCGTTCGCCAACTGCAACGGGCTTATGGCGAGCCCGTAGCCGAAGGCGATGGTCATGGTGTTGATCTCGCGCCACGGCGACGGCGCGATGGGCGTGCCGACTTCGGGCAACTCGATCCGCGCCGGGCGCAGGAAGCCGAGCCGTTCAAGGAATTCCTGCTGGCCGGTGGTGCCGACGTCGAGCGCCATTTTCGCGGCGCCGATATTGGAGGAGTACATGAAGATCTCCGGCACCGACAGCCAGCGGCGCTGGGGCTTGAAGTCGCGGATGGTGAAGCGGGCGATGCGAATCGGCTCGGTGGCGTCGTAGCCGTTGTCCAGGGTCGCGGTGCCGGCGTCGAGGGCCATCGCCACGGTGAAGATCTTGAAGGTGGAGCCCATCTCGTAGACGCCCAGGGTGCCGCGGTTGAACCGGGCCTCGTCGCCGGCGGCGCCCGGCTGGTTGGGGTCGAAGTCGGGAAGCGAGACCATCGCCAGCACCTCGCCGGTCGAGGCATCCAGCACCAAGCCGGCCGCGCCGAGGGCTTCGTACTCCGTCATCGCGCGGCTGAGCTCCGCGTGCAGGATGTGCTGGATTCGGATGTCGAGGGAAAGGGTGAGCGGCGTCGTGCCGCCCCTCAAGGCGTCGTCGAAATACCGCTCGATGCCGGCAAGCCCGTTGTTGTCGACCCCGGTAAAGCCGACCAGGTGGGCGACGAGCCGGCCGTGAGGGTAGACGCGGCGTTCCTCGCGCCGGAAATAGAGTCCGGGAATGCCAAGGCGGTTGACCGCGTATTGCTGCCGGGGCGTGAGGTTGCGCCGCAGCCACACGAAGCGGCGCTTGGCTTGCAGCTTGGCGAGCACCTCGGCTTTCGAGAGTTCCGGCAGAACCTGGACCAGCCGTCTCGCCGCATCTTTGGCATCGAGCACCCGAGCGGGGTCGGCGTAGAGCGAGGCGGTGGCCAAGCTGGTTGCTAGCAGGACGCCGTTGCGATCGACGATGTCGCCGCGTTCCATCTGGAACGTGGCGGTCGGCGGCGGCCCGGCCAGGCGGGACTCTGTCCCTTCCTGAAACAGGCTCACCTCGACCAGGCGCAGCCCTACCATGAGGAACCCGACGGCGAACAAGAAACCGGTGATGAGCAGCCGGTTACGCCCGGTTTCCATGGCCTGTTTGGCGGCGCCCTCGAGCCGCAGGCCGCCGTTCTCCCAAGGGTTGGGATGAAGGGCCGTGGGCCGGCGTCCCATCATTGCCCCGCCCCCGCACTGGCGAGGGCTGGCTCAGGCGCCGCCGGCGGGTCGGTTTTGATCTTGAGGTCCAGCACCGGGCGTTGAGGTTGCGTGTCGCCGCCGCGCATGGGCAGGTCCTCGATCGTCAACATCTGCGTCGTCGTGATCGGTTGCAGGTCGAGGTGCCGGCGGCTCAAATCCGCCAGGCGCTCGGTGCGGTTGAGGTAGCTCCACTCCGCCTTGAGCACGTGAATCTCTTCCTGGTCGGAGCGGATCGCGCGGTTGAGATGGGCCAGTTCGTCTTCCAGCGTCTGGACCTCGTATTTGAGCTCGAACAGGGCGAAGCCGGCGGCGCCACCGAGGGCGAGCCAGATCAAGGCCGCGCGGCGCATTATGCGGCGTGCTCCATGGGCCAGGCCGGGGCCGCCGTGCGCTCCGCCGCGCGCAGCCGCGCCGAACGGGCCCTGGGGTTCCGTGCGACCTCCACGGTCGAGGGGCGGATGGCCCTGCGGGTCAAGAGCTCGAAAGAAAAGGAGGCGGCGCGCCTGTCATCGGCTGGGAGGAAGCGCGAGACATGTGGCGCGCCGCCACTGCGGGCCCGCAGGAAGCTCTTGACTTTTCGATCCTCGAGGGAGTGGAAGGAAACGACGACCAGGGTCCCCCCCGGCGAGAGCAAGACCTCGGCCGCCGAGAGGCCACGATCGAGCTCGCCCAGCTCGTCGTTGAGGTAAATGCGCAGGGCCTGGAAGGTGCGGGTCGCCGGGTCGATGCCGTCCCGGCCCTTCTTACCCCGGGGACCGCGCCGCACCGCGGAGCGCACCAGATCGGCGAGCTCCCCCGTGCGGCTTATGGGGGCGCTGGCCCTGGCCTTGACGATGGCGCGGGCGATCCGGCGCGCATTGGGCTCCTCGCCGTAGCGGTGAATAATGTCGGCAAGCTCGTCCTCGGTCGCGCCGTTCACAATGTCGGCGGCAGACGGCCCCAATTTCTCCATGCGCATGTCGAGCGGGCCGTCGAGGCGGAAGGAAAACCCCCGCTCCGGGTCGTCGAGTTGCAGCGAGGAGAGGCCGAGGTCCAGGGCGACACCGTCGACCGTCGCCACCTGATGCGATCTCAAGAGCCCGACCATGTCACCGAAGCGGCCCTTGATGAGCGTCAGCCGGCCCGGGTATTGCCGTGCCAGGCCGGCGCCGCGCTCGATCGCCTCGGGGTCGCGGTCGATGCCCCAGACGGTGCAGTGGGCGGCCTCCAGGAGCGCCCGGCTGTAGCCGCCGCCGCCGAACGTACCGTCCACATAGACGCCCTCGTCGCGCGGGCCGAGCGCGTGCATGACCTCGGCCAGCATCACCGGCCTGTGGTCACCGGCCTCGGCCATGGCCGTCATCGCCTGCCTCCACCCTCATCGCCGGGCCGGTGCAGGCGCAAGGTCATCCCCTGACGCCGGGCCTGTTCACGCGACCGCTCGCGGTGGGTGCGGGCCGCCTCGGGCTCCCAGATTTCAAAGTAACGGCCCTGGCCGACGAAGGCGGCAAGGGCGGTGATTCTGGCATGCCCGGCCAGCTCCTTCGGCAGGACGATGCGTCCTTCGCCGTCGAAGGGAAGCTGATGGGCGTCGGCGAAGATCGCCGAGGCGAGGCTCGCCTGTTCCTCCGAGAACAGCTCAAGCGCGTCGAGGCCCTCCGACAGCCCCTGCATGGACTCATAGTCAAAGGCCTGGATGGCGTTGAGCCGAAAGGCGGGAATGGCGACGATGCCGTTGAAGCTCTGATCGGCGAGGGCGGCGCGGAACTGGGCGGGAACCGAAACCCGGCCCTTCTTGTCCACTTTGTTGACAAACGTGGACAGAAACAGTGCCATGAACGCCTCCCGAATACTTCGCCCCCTCCGGCCGACGCGTATCCCACGTCCCTTCGCCAGAGGGCGCCCCATGTTTATGGCATGGGAAGGCATGGGATAACATGGGGAAAAATGGTCGTCAATGGGAATTTACAGTAAAACCATGGTCAAACAAAACCTTGATATGGTTCAAATCAGGCATACCACATGTAGAGAAATAACGATTCCAGTCTTCGTTACTGGGGATACATGATCGGCATCGCATGAGAATATGGCAAAATTATGTTCGTGGTATGTTCTTTTTATGGAGTCTTGGAAAACAGGTCTCTGATACCAGCGATTTCAAGAACTCGTGGCGTTGGGGAAGGCGGGGCCGAGGTCCCGCACGAAGGCGGAAATTTCGGGGAGACTCGGCTGGGGAAAGCAGGCCGGGGACGTGGAAGTCAAGAAAACCGGCCAAGTAAATATAGCGGCGCCGGATGAGAGAGGCGGCGAGAAAACGCCAGACGGTCTGTAAGCCGGGTTCTGTCCCCGCCGACCGGAAAACCGGGGCGGGGGATGGCCATTCATCTGGGACGCCTGTTGCCAGGCGCCTCGCGCGACCCACCCGGGCGGCGGCGCGGAAACCCGCCTGCCGGCCCGCTTGATCGAGTCAAGCGAGGCCGGCGTGCCGCCCCTATTCGGTCTTGCTCCCGGTGGGGTTTGCCGTGCCGCCCCCGTCACCGGGGGCGCGGTGCGCTCTTACCGCACCCTTTCACCCTTACCGACGGGCCTCGGAAGACCCCGGAGCACGCCGGCGGTTTGCTTTCTGTGGCACTTTCCCTGGGGTCGCCCCCGCCGGGCGTTACCCGGCACCGTGTTTCCGTGGAGCCCGGACTTTCCTCCCCCCGGCCGCAACCGCGAACCGGAAGGCGACCATCCGACCGTCTGGCCCTTGATAGGTAGGCCGGCCGCACGCCGCCGTCAACCGGCCATTGCCAGGAGCGCCTCCAGGCGGCGCGCGGTCTCGGAGTCGATCAGGCCGTCCACCCGGCTCGGGCGGAAGTGCCGCTGGAAGGCGGCGACCACCCGCCGGGCCGGCTCGTCGAGCCGCCCCGTGGCCTGGATCTCGTAGCCAAAGCGGGCCAGCCCGCGCTGGACCTCACCGATCAGGGGGTCGGTTGCGTCCGGATCGAACCGTCTCTCGCCCGCGTGCTCACGCGCGCGACCTTTCTCTCTCGCGTGCTCACGCGCGCGACCTTCCGCCGTGTCGAAATCGGGGGGCCACAGCCCGACGCCGGCCCGGGCCAGGCGCGCCCAGTCGAACAACTCGCCCGGATCGCATTTGCGCGCGGGCGCCACGTCGGAGTGGCCGAGAACCCGCTCGGGCGGGATCGCCCGGCGGTCGAGAATCTCGCGGGCAAGCCGCTCAACCGCCGCCATCTGCTCTTCGGGAAACGGGCGGTAGCCCAGATCGTGGCCGGGATTGACCAGTTCGATGCCGATCGACCGGTCGTTGATGTCGCGGTCGCCGCGCCAACAGGCAAGCCCGGCGTGCCAGGCGCGGCGCTCCTCCGGCACCAGGCGGAAGACGCTGCCGTCCTCGTCGATCATGTAGTGGGCGCTGACCTTCTGGGCCGGATCGCACAACCGGTCGAGCGCCGCCTCCGGGCTCTCCATGCCGGTGTAGTGCAGCACCAGCATATCGACTTGGGCTCCCTCGGACCGGGGCTCGTGGTTGAGGCAAGGGTAGTCGATCATGGCTGACCGGTCGCCACGGCCTGCCGAGGCGTCATGGCTCAGGCCGGCCGGCGCTCCTTGCGGATGCGTTCGTGGGCGGCGTTGATGGCCGCCATCTTTTGATTGGCGAGATCGATGAACTCCTGGGGCATGCCCTGGGCGATCAAGCTGTCCGGGTGGTTCTCGCGGGTAAGCTGGCGATAGGCCGCCTTGAGCTCCTGGTCCGAGGCCTCGCGCGGGACGCCGAGAACCTCGTACGGATCGGCCTGGTCCGGACCCATCTGCTCGGCGCGGATGCGCTCGAACGCGCGCTCGTCGAAGCCGAAGATGCCGGCGACGGCCTTGAGGTAGTCGAGCTCCCCGGGGCTCACCACGCCGTCGGCCTTGGCGATGTGGATGAGCGCGCCGAGCAGCTTTTCCAGCACCGCCGGGCGGTCGGCGAACATGCGCGCGATCTGCTGCGCATAGGGCTCGAAGCCCGCGGCCTCTTGGCGCGCCTGGTCGAACACGCGGCCGACACCTCCCATCTCCTCGGGCGGGATGCGGAACGCTTCTCTGAAGGCTCTGATCTCGTCGCGCGTCACGATGCCGTCGGCCTTCGCCATCTTGGCGCCGAGCACGATGACCGCGATGGTGAAGGCGACGCGCTTGGTGGGCTCGTCCACCATGGCGCCGCGCCTCTTGTCGAAGGCGTGGCCCGCGAGCGCGCCAATGAACGCGCCCAAGGGACCGCCCAGGGCGAAGCCCGCCGCCCCGCCCAGAACTTTGCCCCAGATGCTCATGGCGTTCCGCTGGACGCGTGAGTGAATGCAAGCCGTGCCGCCACAGCCATAATAGTCACCATAATATGAGGTGGGGCCACGCGCCACCGGTTGTTGCGGCGGCCTTGGCGGCGGCCTCAGGCGCCGGAATGGCGGCACCTGTCGGCGCGCGCTCGGAGGGGCGAACGGTTCAGCTTTGGACGACCACGAAGAGGCCCGCTAGCACCAGGAGAAGGCCGCTTACCCGCCCTGCCGGGACCCCAAACGGCGCCGCCTTTTCAGCCAGGACGAAGATGGCGATCGCCGCGATCCACAACAGGTTCATGATCCCGCCGAGGAACAGCAGGCCCATCAGGATCCAGCAGCACCCGACGCAGAAGGCGCCATGCTCCAGGCCCATGGCGAAGGCGCCGCCGGCGCCCTTCCGCCAGCCCCTCATGAGGAAGCCCAGTGGCGACCGGCAGCGCTTCAGGCAGGCGTGCTTGAGCGGCGTCCACTGGTAGATGCCGGCGCCGATGAGCAGGGCGCCGCCCAACAGGGGGCTCGTGCTCACCATCATCGGCGACAGCAACGCGGCCTGGTCCAGCGCCCACTGCAAGGTCGTCGCGACCAGGCTGAATCCGGTCCACACGGCGATGTATCCCGAGACGAAAGCGCCGGTCGGCGCGAACGGCTGGCCTTGCTCCCGCTGCTTGCGGCTGATGGTGGCGAACAGGAGGATCATGGGCGAGGCGCTCGGCACCATCATTCCCACCATCATCACCGCCCACATCAGGAACATCAGCGCGAAGTCGACGGCGCCCCACGGCTTCACCTGCGCCATGGCCATGGCCTCACCCATCGTCGCCGGCATGTCGCCCATCCCGGCGGCGGTGACGACCAGGTAGATCCAGGCGAGGGCGGTCGCGCCGGCGAGGCCGGCCAGCACGATAGCCCGGTCGCGCTTGAGGAGGGATTGAAGCGCCGAGTCCTCCGTCATGGTCCTCGCTTCGTCATGTGCGACGCGACCCTGGCGCGGGCCCGAGGCGCCAACCGCGAGGCCCGAGGCGCCAACCGGCGAGGCCCGAGGCGCCAACCGCGAGGCCCGAGGCGCCAACCGCGAGGCCCGAGGCGCCAACCGCGAGGCCCGAGGCGCCAACCGCGAGGCCGGCGTCGCCTAGGCCAGACCATACGGCGTGAGCGTAATATAGGAAAGCGACGAGTGACGTCCGGTCCAGTCGAGCTTGATCTCCCCTGTGCCTTTGGCCGACCCGCTCGCCATCTCGGCCTCGCGGTACTCGAAGCCCTCGGGAAGCAGGACGCGGGCGCGATGCTCGGCCCCGGTGACGGGGTTGCGGATCGGCTCGGTCGACGTCTCCGCGACGCCGGGGATCGCAACGCGCGCACGGCGCTTGTCCAGATCGAACTCGAATTCGATGGGCAGGAACAGCGGATCGTATTCCTTTTCTATGGTCGAGCCATAGATGTTGAACATCGTGGTCGGCTCCTGCTCCTCCCCCGACAGGATCTTCAGGAGCGCCTCGCGCTGGGGTTCGCTCGCGCGTTCGTCGATGATCGCCTGGGCGGTGCCGTTGCCCAGGTGGACCGGGCCCGGCCAATGAAAGGTGGTGGCCCAGCGCAGGCCATCGAGGCGGACCTCGCCAAAGTAACCCTCGTCGATCTCAAAGGCGTCCATGCCTTCGCAGGTCCCATGAGTGGGCGGGGCATTGAAATCGCACGGGCAGCCGAAGGCGCAGTTGCAATAAACGAGGTGCTTTCCCGTCATCCTCCAGTCGACATAGGCCATCTCTGCCTCCCCTGATCTCCACTTCTCTCATCCAGCGCGGCGGCGGCAAGGCGGGACGGCAATGCATCCCGCCGGCCGGCGGGACCCATCTTGTATGCGGTTTGTATGCGGCTACCTGACCACACCGCTCTGGGTCAGGTGGAGGTTGGCGAGGTGGCCGTGGCCGTTGACAATATCGAGTTCTATCTCGCCCGTGGCCCTGGATGTGCCGCTGGCGACCTCGGCCACGGTGTATTCGAATCCGTGGGGCATATCGATGCGGGCTCGGTGTGGGTCGCCGGTAATCGGATTGCGTATCGGCTCCCCCGCCGACTCTATCATCCCGGGGACGACCAAGCGCGCGGTACGCTGGTCCACGTCGATCTCGAACTCGATGGGCATGAACAGCGGATCGTGTACCTTGCTCATGGTCGTGCTGAAGACCTGCAGCATTGTGGCGCCGGGCTCGGTCTCCCGACCATGCAGGATCTCCACCAGCGCTGCGCGCTGCTTGTCGTCGGCGCGCTCGTCGATGATCGCCTGCATGGTCCCGTTGCCTTCGTGGATGGCCTTGGGCCAGCTGAAGGTGATCGCCCAGCAAAGATTGTCGAGGCGGACCTGGCCGAAGTGCCCCTCCTCGATCCTCATCGCCTCCACGGCCCGGCAATTTCCGTGTGTGGGCGGGGCATTGAACTGGCACGGACACCCCCAGGCGCAGTTGCAGTTCACGAACTCCGGTCCCTTCATGCTCCACTCGACGTAAGCCATGTCATCCTCCCTTGGCCGGCGTTTTGCCATTCAGGCGCGCCTCACGCACGGACCTGCTAAGACCGATGGCCCCCCTCAATACAGCATCTCGTGAAACCGGACGCTGTCGACGACCTGCCAGAACACCGGTTCCTGGCTTGCTATTTCGTCCGGGTGCATGGTCTGGGTGATCATGATGCCCACTTCCGAAGGGCCGTCCTCGAAGGGGATGGTAAACGTACAGAAAACCGTGTTTGAACCCTCGCCCCTTGGGCCTGTGGATGCGACGTACAGGCACGGGAACCCGTCGACTTCGACCGGTCGTTGTTGCGTGATTAGGGTTCCCTCCAACGCGTACGCGGCGTCGTCCTCGAGGGTCGGCCCCGGGTTGGCAAGGACCACCTGGATGCTTCCACGTCCGACGCCCCCCGGAGAGGCAATCGCGACGTCGGCTTGCAGCGATCCTTCGGGAAGCACGGTCCATCCCCAGGGCACCTCGAGACTATAGAGGTCGAGCTGCCCGTAATAGACGTCCTGGGCCAATGCGGCGGCGGACATCAGCCCCGCCGCAAGAACCGCGATTGCATTGCGAAGAAGAGAACCCATGATCACCCCCCAAATGGGCCTCACACCGAGGCCATAAAACGGGCGCGAACTCCCTCGAACCCGATCGGCGAAGGTGTTTTGCAGGAACCGGAATATACTTAATACTCAAGTGATCGCCGGGTTGGCAACCCAAGCGGTGAGGGCACGTTAGGGGCGGAGCGGCGGCAGGTTAACTCATTAGAGAGCCGCCGCCGACACGTTCAGGCTTTCCACCCCCCGGTGGTTGGTAAACGAATCAGAAAATCACAGTTCTTCCGCCTGGGACGGCGCAGGCTCCCCAGAACCTTGCCTTGGATGCGCATGGCGTTCCCCGGGATGCGTGATCCAGTGCAAACCGTCGTCATGACCGCCGCAACCATAGTATTGAGGTGGGACCACGCGCCACCGGTTGTTGCGGCGGCCGTGCCGGCGGCGGCCGTGCGGCGGCGTGCCGGCGGCGGTCGTGCCGGCGGTATCTGGAGCCAAGGGGACTGTGCCTCCTTGACGGGCGGCGGGGAACCGATAGCCTTGCGCCCACCCGCCGGGCCAAGCCAACCTATTCTACGCGGAATGTGCCATGTCCAGGACCGACTCCGAACCGGTGCCCCGTGAAGCCGCCGCCGCCGGCTGGCAGTTCTGGATCGACCGCGGGGGGACCTTCACCGATGTGGTGGCGCGGCACCCCGACGGCTCGATCCTCACCCGCAAGCTCTTGTCGGAGAGCCCGGAGCACTATGCGGACGCGGCGCTCCAGGGCATCCGCGAGGTGCTCGGCATCGGGGCGGCCGAGCCCATTCCCGAGGCCGCCATCGAGACGGTCAGGATGGGGACGACGGTGGCCACCAACGCGCTCCTGGAGCGCACCGGCGAGCGCACCGTGCTCATCATCACGAGCGGCTTCGCCGACGCCCTCAGGATCGGCTACCAGAACCGGCCGAAGCTGTTCGCCCGCCACATCGTGCTCCCGGAGTCGCTCTACGAGCGGGTGATCGAGGTCGACGAGCGCATGAGCGCCCACGGCGAAGAGCTGGCCCCGGTCGATCTTGCCGCTGCCCGCGAGGCGCTTGAGATCGCTTACCGCGACGGCATCCGCTCGGCCGCCATCGTGTTCATGCACGGCTACCGCTATCCCGACCACGAGCGGGCGGTGGCCCGGCTCGCCCGGGAGGTGGGCTTCACCCGGATTTCGGTCTCGCACCAGGTCAGCCCGCTCATGAAGCTGGTGAGCCGCGGGGATACCACCGTTGTCGATGCCTATGTCGCGCCCATCCTCGGGCGCTATGTGGAGGGGATCGCGGCCGAGCTGGGGGCGGCCCGGCTCATGTTCATGCAGTCCAACGGCGGTCTTGCCGACGCCCGCCTCCTCAAGGCCAAGGATAGCATCCTCTCGGGTCCCGCCGGCGGGGTTGTCGGCGCCGTCGAGACCAGTTCCGCGGCCGGCTTCGACAAGATCATCAGCTTCGACATGGGGGGCACCTCGACCGACGTGGCCCATTTCGACGGCGCCTACGAGCGCGCCTTCGAGACGCTCGTCGCCGGGGTGCGCATGCGGGCGCCGATGATGCGCATCCACACCGTGGCGGCGGGCGGCGGCTCGATCCTGTTGTTCGACGGGGCGCGCTATCGGGTGGGCCCCGAATCGGCCGGCGCCAATCCGGGGCCGGCCTGCTACCGCCGCGGCGGGCCGCTGACCGTGACCGACTGCAATGTCATGGTCGGCAAGATCCAGCCCGACTTCTTCCCCCGGGTGTTCGGCCCGGGCCGGGATCAACCGCTCGACGCCGCGCTCGCGCGCGCCAAGTTCCAGGCGCTGGCCGAGGAGATCCGCGGCGCGACCGGCGACGCGCGCGGCCCGGTCGAGGTCGCCGACGGCTTCCTCAAGGTCGCGGTCGAGAACATGGCCAACGCCATCAAGCAGATCTCGATCCAGCGCGGCTACGACGTGACCGAGTACACGCTCTGCTGTTTCGGCGGGGCCGGGGGCCAGCACGCCTGCTTGGTGGCCGATGCGCTCGGCATGGAGAGGGTGTTCATCCACCCCTATGCCGGCGTGCTGTCGGCCTATGGCATAGGGCTCGCCGATCTCAGGGTGATTCGCGAGCGCGCCGTCGAGAAGAAGCTGACCGGGGAGGAGATCGCGGCGCTCCGGGACGCGCTCGAGGCGCTCGAGGCCGAGGGCCGCGCCGAGATGCGCGCCCAGGGCATCGCCGACGACCGCATGACCGTGATCCGCAAGGCCCATCTCAAATACGAGGGCACCGACACGCCCTTGGTCGTCGATTTCACCCCTGACGCCTCGCCCGCCGCGGCCCGGGCCGGCCTCGCCGCCGCTTTCCAGGCGGCGCACCGCCGGCGCTACGGCTTCACCATGGGCGAGAAGGCACACATCGTCGAGGCGGTCTCGGTCGAGGTCATCGGGGCCACCGACACTCCCGCCGACCCGGTGGTCCGAGCCGAGCCGCGCGCCCGGCCCCTCGCGCCCTTGGCCCGCGTCGCCATGTACAGCGCCGGCGCCGAGCACTTGACCCCGGTCTACGGCCGCGACGAGCTCAGCCCCGGCGACCGGATCGATGGTCCGGCCATCATCGCCGAGGCTAACGCCACCACCGTGGTCGAGCCGGGCTGGCGGGCCGAGGTGGGCGCCCGCAACCATCTGGTGCTGACCCGCGCGACGAAGCTGTCCGAGCGGGTCGCGATCGG
The DNA here is from genome assembly GCA_022571365.1 of Pseudomonadota bacterium. Classification (GTDB taxonomy): domain Bacteria; phylum Pseudomonadota; class Alphaproteobacteria; genus JACZXZ01. Next base: position 31,674 of record JACZXZ010000011.1, read on the forward strand.
CACCGAGGTCGATCCGGTGATGCTCGAGGTCTTCAACAACCTGTTCATGTCGATCGCCGAGCAGATGGGCGTGGCGCTCCGGAACACGGCCTATTCGGTGAATATCAAGGAGCGGCTGGATTTCTCCTGCGCCATCTTCGACCCCGGGGGCCGGCTGGTCGCCAACGCGCCCCACATCCCGGTCCATCTGGGCTCCATGAGCGAGAGCGTGCAGGTCATCATTCGCCTGCACCGCGACGCCATGCGGCCGGGCGACGTCTACGCCCTCAACGCGCCCTATAACGGCGGCACCCATCTCCCCGACATCACCGTCATCACGCCGGTGTTCGACCACCGGGAGACGGCCGGGGCGGGGGATCGCGAGATCCTGTTCTACGTCGGCGCGCGGGGCCACCACGCCGATATCGGCGGCGCCACCCCGGGCTCGATGCCGCCCGACAGCACCACCGTGGAGGAGGAGGGGGTGTTGATCGACAACTTCCTGCTTGTCGAGGAAGGCCGCTTCCGCGCCGACGCCCTGATCGAGCTCCTGGGCTCGGGGCGCTGGCCGGCGCGCAATCCCGACCAGAACGTCGCCGACCTCAAGGCCCAGATCGCGGCCTGCGAGAAGGGCGTGCGGGAGCTGAGGAAAATGGTCGACCACTTCGGCCTCGATGTGGTCCACGCCTACATGCGGCATGTCCAGGACAACGCCGAGGAGCAGGTGCGCCGGGTCCTCGAGGTGATCGAGGAAGGCAGCTTCGCCTATGAGATGGACGGCGGCGGCGTGATCAAGGTCCAAATCTCCATCGACAAGGCCGCGCGCAGCGCCGTGATCGACTTCACCGGAACCTCGCCCCAGCAGCCGAGCAACTTCAACGCGCCTCAGGCGGTGTGCCGGGCGGCGGTGCTTTACGTCTTCCGGACCCTGGTCGACGACGACATCCCGATGAACGACGGGTGTTTGAAGCCGCTAAAGCTCATCATCCCCGAGGGCTCCATGCTCAATCCGACATACCCGGCCGCCGTGGTCGCCGGCAACGTCGAGACCTCCCAATGCATCACCGATGCGCTCTACGGCGCGCTCGGGGTATTGGCGGCGGCGCAGGGCACCATGAACAACTTCACCTTCGGCTCGGAGCGCTACCAGTACTACGAGACGGTGTGCGGCGGCGCCGGGGCCGGTCCGGATTTCGCCGGCGCCGACGCCGTTCACACCCACATGACCAACACCCGGCTGACCGATCCCGAGGTGCTGGAGTGGCGCTTCCCGGTGGTGGTCGAGAGCTTCTCCATCCGCCGGGGCTCGGGCGGCGCGGGCCGGAGGCGGGGCGGCGACGGCGCCGTCCGCCGGATCCGGTTTCTCGAGCCCATGGCCGCCGCGATCCTGTCCTCCCACCGCAGGGTGCCGCCCTATGGCGTGGCCGGCGGCAAGCCCGGGGCGGTGGGGCGCAACTTCCTCGAGCGCGCCGACGGCAGCCGCGTCGCGCTCTCCGGCATCGCCAAGGTCGAGATGGGCGCGGGCGACGTCTTCGTCATCGAGACTCCGGGCGGCGGCGGCTACGGCGCGCCGGAGGAGGCCGAGGAGGTGGCGGAGTAGCGGGAGCTCAAGCTGGCGGTGCGGGTTGTGTTCACTCTAATCCGTTTGCGTAATGCCGGCATGATCATGCTCCCTCCCGATGGCTAAATTAACCGACATTTCCCAGATAACCTTCAACCCTTCGTCACCCGCTCGGCGATTTGCTTGAAGGCCAGTTCGGCGGCGCCGAGGGCGCCTTCCTGCCAGCCCGGCCAGTAGCTTAAGAAATCCCCGGCCAGGTAGATCTGACCCTCGGGATCGGCCTGGTTGAGCCGCTTGTAGGCGGCCGGATCGGTCTCCCACGTGTCGTTGGCCCAGCCGCCGATGAAGTGCGGCATGTTCTGCCAGGCGATGGCTAGGGCCGTGTCCATGTTTATGTTCTGCCGGTAATCGCCCGGGTGAATCTTCTCGCCGCCCTGCAGGGCCAGTTCGAACCGCTTCTCGATTGGGAGCTTGCCGAAGGCCAGGGCATCGTCGCCGCGATTGTAGGCGGCGGTCAGGACGCCGGTCGGCTGGTGGAAGCCCTCGGAGGGGTACCAGATCTGGCTGATGATATCATCGGTGAAGCTGATGCCGCCGTAGATGCGGTCCTTGGTTTCCCAGAAGCGGTTTTTGGTCTCCCAGCCGACCTTGGTCGCCGGGTCGTAGGGGATGTGGGTCAGGGCGTTGACGAAACTGGTGGACAAGCCCTTGCCGACCCGGGCGAGCTGGATCGGCGCCATGGTCGAAACGCAGAAATCGGCGCTGTCGGCGACGCCGTCCCCGTGGATGACCTCGACGCCGGTGGCGGTGTTGCGCAGGCTCTTGACCGGACTGTCTAAGATTATCAGGTCGCCGACGGTCTTGCCGCCGGGAACGCCCTGCTTCAGGAATGCCTTCCAGATCATGTCCATGCCGCCCGAGGGCTGCAGCAGACTGCTTTGCCAGTAATACTGGAGGTTGTTGAACAGGAGCTGGTTGTCGCTGCTCCAGATGTCGGAACGGACGATCTTGTCGAGGGGAATGCGCTGGGTCTTTTGGCCGGCATCGAGGCCCGCCCCGGGCTCTTCCGCATAGCCCGTCCACGGAAAGCCGAGAAAGCTGGGATCCTGGGGGTCGTAGCGATAGCGACCGTCGGGTGAGCGCTGAAGCTGGCCGAAACTGCTGAGCATTTGCAGGAACCGCTCGCGGTCGATGTGTCCCAGGGCCTCGTCCAGTTTGCCTTTCTGGGCGACCTTGCTCAGGAGTTCCGAAATCTCGCCACGGAGGCTGAACTGGGCTTGGCGCATGGGCACCGGCCGGCCGCCCAGGAAGCTGTCGCTCTGCAGGAGGTTCGAGCCGCCCATGAAGATGTAGGGCTGCAATTCGACGCCAAGTTCACTGCAATAATCCAGGACGATGTAGTGGTGCTGCGGGATGCGGCCCGGCCCGGCGTTGAGGTAGAGGGTGCTATTGGTAAAGGCGCACGTCTGCACCGGGCCGCCGACCTCGGCGAACGAGTCGCCCTTGCGGAGGGTGAGGCTGCGACCGCCGGCGCGGGAGTTGGCTTCGATGACCTTGGTCTCGAAGCCGTGGCCGGCCAGGAGATACGCCGCGCACACGCCGGCCAGGCCGGCGCCGATGACGATCACCTTGCGGCCTTTGCCGATGTCGCTGGGGTAGCCGGGAACGGCGGCTCGCGCCTCGGGCACAGGCAGCAGGCCGAATGTAGTCAGCCCGTGATAAACGGCGGCGGCGCCGCCGACGGCGCCCAGCCGGTACAATACATCGCGCCGTGTGAGTAGTCGAACGTCATTTGTCATGGATACTCTCCCCAATGATGGGCCGGAACCGTCTCTCAGCCGGCCCGGCCGAACAGCCATGCAATCTACGGGACCTCATTATTCCGAATTATTCCGACATTTCCCGGATACCCTTCCCGATTACCAAGATCTATAGCACAACTGAACTTGTAAACGAACCGGGCCTTAACCCGCTTTGATAGATAGCAATCTGCCCCTTTATCAGGCGCAGGATCTCGGCGAATAGGGCTCTTGGGATGGCCACCTCCGCCATCTGGAACGTGACGTAGCGGCCGTGCCGCACCACCTTCGCGCCGATCTTGACCAGCTTCTCGCGCAAGGTCGTCATCGACCAGTGCCCGCTCTTCGGCAGCAACACAATGAATGTCCGCTTTGGGTCATAAGCGGACGTTCTTGAGACCCACCCATCGCCGACAAGTTGAAACTGAGGCACGGCCATCGGGGGCGCGCCGCGCGGGTAGTGTCCCAGTTTGACGAAGGTCCGCTTCCTAGCCAGGAGCGGACATCCATCGGGTGGCCGCGTCAGCCGGGCACGATGGGAGGCTGCGGCGGATTCGGTCCGGGGCGGCACGATGGCCGGATCGGCGTCGAAAGCCGGCCCGGCGAAGGCGCCACGTTCCACGTATCCTTACCAACCGTTCCCTAACCGCCGCGCGACCGAAGGCCGCCGGCGCCGCCGCGCGGTTCGCCCTGCAAGTCGATTTTTGATGCAGCACACAAAAGTCTTCACGCAGTTGCAGCATTGATCTGCGGTGCGAAAGTATTATTGTGTAGTGCGAAATAATATCGCAAATCTTGGGGGTATTCCCCAGGTGGGTTACTTTAATTAGTGTGTATTTTGTGTCGCAGTGCAAAATAACTCTTGGCCATGTGTGACAGGATTGTTAGGGTGGCGTGCTTTCGCCAACTGCATCGATCGCGCCGACGGTTCCTGCTGCTTGAGCGCCCAACCGGTGATTGATCGGCGCTCGCGGCGCCGGATATTAAGAACGCGGGGCGTGATTCTACTTGGACTAGGGCAGGTAGAATCGGGCGCAAGAATTGGAAGATTGTCGGACTGTTCGCGTTCGTCTTGCTGAACGAGGCCTACTGAACCTTACGGGCCATCGTGTCGGCGATGACGGCGATGACGGTTTCCGACAAATTAATCGCTAGGCGGCGCTTGCCGCTACGAATTCCCTGGGGGCTGGGAAGCATCGGCGCCCGCGGCTACGAGACGGGTTTCGCGCTACCCGACGTAACGAACGTATACGGGGGTGTGCTATCGTGTCTGCAAAAGTAATCTGGTTGTTTGTCTTCGTGGCGGTTTACTGGGCCTACTGTATCTTTTGGGGGGTCAAGAGCGCGCGAATGGCAAAGACCGCCAGTGACTACTTCATCTCTGGCCGTCAACTTTCCGTGTGGGTGTTCGTGCTCGCGGCCACCGCGACATCGTTCTCTGGCTGGACCTTCATGGGCCACCCAGGGCTGATTTATCGCGATGGCTTCCAATACGCCTACGCCTCGTTCTACACCATCACCATCCCGTTCACCGGGGTGCTGTTCCTGAAGCGTCAATGGATGCTCGGAAAGCGCTTCGGCTATGTGACGCCGGGCGAGATGCTGTCCGACTACTTCCAGGGCGATATGATCAGGATCCTGGTGGTCGCCGTCGCGCTTCTGTTTTCGATCCCGTATCTCGGTGTTCAGCTCGGCGCCTCTGGCTTCCTGTTCAACGTCCTGACCGACGATATGATCCCGAAGAACGTTGGCATGTGGGTGCTGTCGGTCGTGGTGTTTATCTATGTGGCGTCCGGCGGACTTCGCGCGGTGGCCTATGTCGATACCGTGCAATGTCTCCTGTTGGCCTTCGGCATCGTCGCCATCGGCATGATCGCCTATGGCGAGCTCGGCGGATTCGGCGCCTTCAACGAACGCCTGGCGGCGCTCGGCCAGACCGACATCGGCAAATGGGGCATGACGCCCGACGGCTACAACGCCTATCTCGCCATTCCCGGCGTGATTCAGTTCACGGCGGGGTTGGGCAAGGAAACCCCGGTCGGCGGCCTGTGGACGGGCATCATGTGCCTGACCTACATGTTCGCGCTGATGGGCATCCAGTCGGCGCCGGCCTTCACCATGTGGACCTTCAGCAACAAGTCGACGAAGCCCTTCGCGCCGCAGCAGGTGTGGGCCTCGTCCTTCGGCATCGGCCTGATCCTGTTCTTCTTCACGGCGGCCCAGGGCATGGGCGCGCACTTCCTGGGCGCCACCCCTGGCGCCACGGAAGCCGGCATTGCGGTGTCCGGCGTTCTGCCCGATCTCTCGGCGAACAAGCAGGGCGGTCTCGTCCCCCACTACATCAATCTGGTCGGGGATACGGCGCCGTGGTTCGTCGGCATCCTCGCGGTCTGCGCCCTGGCCGCCATGCAGTCCACCGGTGCGGCCTATATGTCCACCGCCGGGGCGATGTTGACCCGCGACCTCTACAAGCGGTTCATCAACCCGACGGCGAATCATGCGACCCAGAAACTGTGGGGCCGTGGCTGCGTTGCCTTCATCGTCGTGTCGGCCTTGCTGGTGGCGACCTATTCGGCGGACGCCCTGGTGCTTCTCGGTGGCCTGGCCGTGGCCTTCGGCTTCCAGATGTGGCCGTCCCTGGCGGCGGTGACCTGGTTCCCGTGGATCACTCGTCAGGGCGCCTCATGGGGTCTGTTGGTCGGTTTGATCGCGGTGATTTTCACCGAGAAGTTCGGCGCCACCATCGCCGGCACGGTGGGTATCGATCTGCCTTGGGGTCGCTGGCCCTGGACCATCCATTCCGCGGGTTGGGGCATGCTGTTCAACCTCGCCGTATGCCTGCCCATCTCGGCCATGACCCAAAGCAAGGAGGCGCTCGATCACCGCATGAAGTACCACAACTTCCTGCGCGAGCACACCAGCCTCAGCGCCGCGAAGCTGAAGCCGGCCGCGTGGATCATCACCCTGGTCTGGCTGATGTTCGGCATCGGGCCGGGCGCGGTTATCGGAAACGATATCTTCGGCGCGCCCGATGCCGGCGTCGACGGTTGGACCTTCGGCATTCCGTCGATTTGGGCCTGGCAGATCCTGTGGTGGGGCTTGGGTATCTTCATGATGTGGTTCCTGGCCTACAAGATGGAGATGTCGACGCTGCCCGAGAAGGAGGTCGAGGCTCTGGTCGAGGATATCGGCGATACGGTTACCGAATAGCCCTATCTTCGGACAGAGACGGACGACGGGGGAAAGCTCACGCTTTCCCCCGTTTTCTTTAATGGGCTCTCATCTGATCCTTGGTATAAGGGGCTGAACGATGGAAGCCTTGTTTTCGACTGAATACCGTTACCTGTGGGTCGTCCTCCTGGCGGCGGCGCTGTTTTTCCCCGTGCGCCAGATGATTTGGGTCCTGACGGTTCGCCGCGCCATAAGCAAAGGTGGCGAGGAAAACGTCGATACCGCCGAGCAGGGACGCTTGAAGCGGCGCGCCGGCGTCACCTCCGCCCTGCTGTGTATTTTGTTCTCCGCAGTTTACGTCAACGTGTTGTTCAGCGAATGACCGGCTATTTCAGCGCGCGGGTCCAGAAGCGCTTCATCATCCTGATGATCGCCCTGACCGTCGTCATGTTCAGTGTCTGGACCGGCGTGAGCTGGTACCAGGGAAGCACGCCGGGCGACTTCGAAGTGCGCGAAGGCGACATCTTGCTCAGCGACGGGGCCTATTGGGAGGCGATCGAGAAATTCGACCTGGCGCTCGCGGCACAGCCCGATCACCGTGGCGCCCTGCATGGCAAGGCGGCCGCGCTGATCATGCTCGAACGCTATGACCAAGCCGAAGATGTCCTGAGCTATCTGATCGATTACCTGAACGCGACCGTGGAAGATGACGATCCAACCGGTATCGGCGCCTTGAGCGCGGCCTATACCAACCGCGGCATCATCAAGGACCGCCAGGGGCGCCATCGGGAAGCCTATGACGACTACGTGAAATCCGTCCAGATCGATTATGAGATTGCCGAAGGGCCAGGCTGGATCGAGCATCTGCTGTACTACAACCACGCGCCATCGAGCACGCTCAAGCGCGCGCGATATCTTCATGAACAGTTTGAGCTTCCCGAGGAAGAACGCATCTTGACTCTGCCTGCCCTCGACGACGCCCAGCGCATGTACAAGCCGTAAGGCGCCTTATCTCTGCTCCTTGGTATCAGCCCAGTTCGATCAGGCCGAGCACGTCCTGGAACAAGACGCCGACAAAATAAAGTGCTGCGATGCAGCCGAACAGCAGATGGACGAAGTCCGCCTTGCCGTCCTCGTTGCGCGCGCGCAGGCCGTGCCATGCGATGGCGCCGGTGACGGCGAGGAAGATGAAGTTGATGAGCTGCTTGGTGGCGGGGTCTTCGATCTCGAGGAATTCAAGCATGCGCCAAATCTAGTGGCGCGCCGCGGCCGGCGCGCTGGCTCCCAAAGCGGCAAGTAGGGCTAGGCTCAGCCCCGATGCCAGGGCCGTCTTGTGCAAACGGCTGCGGAGCATTCTCGTTAGCCTCGTCATAGCGATCCTCCTTTTGCGTATAGGTTTAGGTTGGGCTTTGTTCATGCGGCTTTTGTACGCGCGGCCCGTCAAAGCGCCGTGGTGCGGGGCGTACGTGCTTCACTTTTTGACCGGTCTGTTGTTCTATCCGCTCGGTTACCTGTTCGCCGCCCGGCCAGTCGCGAGTGCTGTCGCGCCCCGAATACCATGGTGGGCCGTCGGTACAATTTATGGCGCCGTCACTTGGCTGTGGGCGGTTTATGTGATGGCTCATCTGGTCGCTGGGTTGCCAGCCTTCTTTGGCTTTTCCGAGTTCACGTGGGTTGCGCTGGTCGGCCACCTCCTTTTCGGGTGGGTCGCGGCGGCGGTGATCCGTTGGCGCCTCGGTTGATCCGCGCTAAAGTCAAGTCGATGGCGTCGTACTGGATGGTTAGCCATCCTCCCTGTATTGACGTTGTCAGGGGAGGCGGTCGTCTGGACGCTTACGGTCGCCTCCATCTTCTTGTCCGCCCTGACCTGGCACGTCATAGAGCCGATGTTCTCACATGTTCCGGACGAAAGCCCATGCCAATTATCCGGGCTGGTATCCGGCGTAGGATCGGAAATTGCTGCATCAGCCTGATGGGCAGCGGTGCGGCAAACCGGCCGGTGCTACCGAGCACGGGCGCGATGATCCCGTTCTGCATGAACACCTGCAAGCGCTGCGTCATGCGGGTCGGCCACTCGCGCCGGCGCTGCACCTGACGTAGATGATCGGAGGTGAGCCGGCGTTCCCGCAACGGCGACGCCAGGATGTTAGCTGTGGCGACCGCATCCTGGATAGCCAAGTTGATGCCGACTCCGCCAACCGGCGACATGGCATGCGCGGCATCGCCGATGCACAAGAGCCCGGACCGATACCAGCATGGCAGTCGATCGACGCGGACGGCAAGGAGCTTGGCATGATCCCACGTGGCGATCTCATGGACCCGGTCGTGGGCAAACGGTGCGACTTTAGCCACACCCTCGCGAAACGCTTCGAGCCCGCCCTTACGGACCTGTTCGGCCGCCCCCTTCGGGATCACGTAGGCGCACTGCCAATAGTCGGCTCGGTTGATCATGACGAAGATCCGCCCGACATCAAAGCGTCCCATGGTGTCTTCCGGATCGCTCGCCCGACGCGACAGGCGGAACCACAACACATCCATGGGAGCGCCGAGCTCGTCGACTTTGAGCCCCGCCTTGTCGCGGACAGTGGAATTGCGGCCGTCGCCACCCACAACAAGATCAGCGCGCACCTCGAGCGGACCCTCCTTTGTCGCGGCGTGCACGCCTATAATGCGATCGCCGTCCTCGATCAGCCCGTTCACCTCGGCTGACATGTAAAGTTTGAAAGAGGGATAGCGCGCGCCCTGGGCCACCAGGAAATTCAAGAAATCCCACTGCGGCATCATCGCGATGAATTTACAGCGCGTCGGCAGCCGCGAAAAGTCGGCGATCAGCAGCGAAGCGTCCCCGAATTGCGCGTTGAGACGCGCAACTTTCTGATGCGGCAGCTTCAGGAGGTTGTCCAGGACGCCGAGTTCATGCATGACCTCAAGCGTGGAAGGGTGGATCGTATCGCCGCGGAAATCACGCAGGAAATTGGCGTGTTTCTCGAGGACAACAATGTCAACGCCAGTGCGGGCTAGGAGCAGCCCCAGCATCAGGCCCGCGGGGCCGCCGCCGGCTATGCAGCAGCGTGTGGAAACCACGGTTGGGGCCACGGCGGAAGTTCCTTTAGTCCTCTTACTCGCTCGTGCCAAAATTAGCTCGGCACCAACAAGCGACCTCAGTCATCGAATGCCGCGAAGTTAACGAAAGACGGGAGGGGCAGCAATCCCATGCATATCCGCCGGTTCTACGCGCCCACAAACCGCGAATCAGAGAGTGGTATCGTTAGAGACGCGCGATGTCCGGGTTGGGTCAAAACCGGTCCTACGGCGACCCCATCGGGAACGTCTGTTCCTGGGGGTAAAGCGGACCAAATCAGCACGAAAGCAGACATCCAAACGACTCCCGATTCTCATGCCTGTCCCTCGGTCAGTGCCAGCTTGTGGTTCGTCGGCCTGAGACCGCGTCACGCGTGACGGGATCAGCCTCGACGGGGCGGTATAATCGCCCGGAAACCATGACCGACAAACCACTATTCAACTTGGACGCGGAAGGCCGCTGGCGGCTGGCCTATGACCGTCAACAATGGGTCTTGCAGCAACGCCGAGGGAAGGCGCGTGCAAGCCACATAGAGGGCAGGAGCATCGCCCGCTCGGGTTACGAGGCGGTATCCTTCATCGGGAGCGAGAAACGCGTCCTCCGGCGCGTCCTAGGCGAGAAGGGCGTGGTCCTGACTGCCGAGGCTCAAGCCCGGCTCGACGCGCTGCCCGACATGTTCATGGCCTTCATCGCAGCGCCGGAAAGGTTTTTCGCCCGACCGGAGGCGGAGGCGGCATGACCAAAGCCAAGCCCAAGAAGAAAGGCCGTCCCTCGCTCTACACCGAAATGTTGGCGGCGAAAATCTGCTGGGCACATCGACAGACCTATCTGCAATAGGAGACGGATCCATGGCCAAGAAACCCACGAGCCGAGGCAAAAAAGGCACCTTCCTGAAGGGTCGGAGCGGAAACCCCAAGGGGCGGCCCAAGGGCACGTGCAAGTCCAGGCGGTCATCTATCCCGAGGCCGTTGCTACCTTCGAGGCATCCTTCGCAAACGCGGACTGTCCTACTTTCCCCGTCATCCGACAGCCGCTGTGTTCCTTCGGCCAGGATGGCGGGCACACCCGTGGAGCGTTTTAGATCACCGGCTGCCACTGATGGATTCTCCGAATGAGGGGCTGTCTATGATCATACGCAGTTTGACGGTAACCAGCGACAAGTTGAGATTCTCCATCTGCAGGATGAGTCGTGCAGAGTAGGTGGGAAGAAGCAGGTTGAGGGTCAGGTCGCGTGCGCTGTTGAGGGGGTCGGGCGTATAGTCGAGTGAGGCGGCGGACGTGCGGATGTCGGGAAGGATCAAGCCGGTCCCCAGGAAGTCGGAGGCGACAGGAGTCACTTTTTCGGCGTAGGCCATCCGCAGGGCGAGTATGCGGGCTGCGTTCAGGTCGGCGTCCGCGGTCCAAAGTAAGGAACGGAGAATGGAGTTGGCCGGCAGCCGCGGGGTCGAGGTGAAGATGGATGAGCCGTTAGGGATGCCATCGGAGAAGCTGAAAATCCGACGGACGCCGGGACGGAGTACAGGCAGGTTGACGGTTTGGTCCAGCATAGTGCGGGTGAGTGGGTCACTCAAAAGAACTCGCTGACGTTGACCTTTTCGATGGGGATCACGCGCATGGCCTCGGCCACGTGAGCGTCGGAACGGAGCACCACCCGGTTCTCGCCGCGGGTTTGCAGGTTGTAGGAGTCGTCGCCCGTGAAGTCAAAGTCCAGGTACGCGTATGTGTCGAGCGGTTCGTGATGGTCCTGGGTGTTGAGCGCGAATACGTCCACCGTGTCATCCACGATGACGTGGTGTCGGTGTTCGTTGTAGCGCGGGGAGTGCTTGCCCATGGCGCCGAACAGGCCGCGTAGGATTTCGACTTCAGAGGATGAATAGCCACGCTCGACCCCGTTGACCAGCACGCTCAGTCGGCCCAGGCCGGGGGCGGGGGCGGCGCCGGCGAACGCGGTGGTATTGAACACCAGTATGCCACGTTTGTCCCATTCTGTGGGGAGTACGACGTCGTTCTGACCGGTGGCGGCGAAGGTCTGCGCGATCGTGGTCATGCGGGTGAAGTGGGTGAACCGGGCGCCGGGGAGTTCCAGGGCTTCGATTTGGTAGCGCAGATCGTCGTAGCCGGTGTCGGCCACATCGACGTCCAAACGCAATACGAGTTCGCCGGAGCGGGTCTGCGGGATGCCCTCCGTGCGGTCGCCCCAGTGTCGGCCGAAAAGGATGGGGAGAATGAGTGATCGGCGGTCGTTGTCGGTTTGGACCTGGTTGCTTTGGGAGATGTCCACACGCCAGCGGTGCAGGAGGGCGGCGTAGAGGTCGCGGCCACTGATGTCGAGGATCGTTTGGCCGCGGAACAGGACGCGGATGCTGTTGAAGGCGTCGATGATCCTGGCGGCGGACGCGTAGTTGGTGACGGTGGAGGTTTCGTTCAGCGGTTTGATTTCCAGCAGGAGCCCGCTCAGTGGGTTGACCGGCAGGTCGTGTTCCAGGATCGCGTTTACGGCCGGGTCCTGTTCCTCGACGATCACGTTGTGGATGAAGCTGGCGGCCATGGGTGCATCTCCTGACGGCGGACGGTGCCGCGTGGGCCGGGGCTACGCGAGTTCCTGGAGTCGGCGTTGATGCAGGGCGTCGGTTACCGTTCGGACGCGCTCGAGATTGGCGGCGCTGCCTCGCGGCCCCCGGGGGGGCAGGTTCAGGTTGGCGATCACGTCACGGAATGGGGCGAAGCCGCGCGAGAAGTCGTCCGCGGCGGCGGCGATGCCGCTCGCGAAACGCTGCGTGCCCAGGGTGGATGACTTCTCACGCCATTTGCTGTTGCCCGCCCTCTGAACGCCGTTGCTGAAACGGCCGGCGCCGATGGCTTCGGTGACGGCGGCGCCCCAGTTTGATTCGGACGCCGAGGTGGGTCCTTCCCAGTCTACGCTGCTGTCCAGCACGCCGGTGCGGTACTTGGCGGCTCCCGCACCGGCACCCTGGACCCAACTCGTGGAGATTTCTGATATGGAGGGGATGCTGATGGCCATGGGCGGATCTCCAGGTGAGTCTGGCAGAGCGGCGGCACCCTGGCAGGTTATCCGCGACGGCCTGCCAGGGCACCGTTTGTATTCTAGATCATCAAGACGGGGTGTTGTCAAGCACGCCGGGGGCGCGCTTAAGGGCCGATTGGGCGCGACTACGCGCAATTCCAGGTTGGGTGCGCGGCGAACGCGGCAGGAGCGGGCGCGCCGAACACCGGAGAGCCTGAGGCAGGAGCGCCTATCTGAAAAGGCCGCGGACGGGACGATCTTAAGGGGAGGGTGGGTGGGGGCGGACAGAGGCTCGGGGCCTGAGCCCCGGATGGCGCCTACCGAATGCGGAAGCTTTCGACTTCTACGTGGCAGGAACCGACGGGGTCGCAGTGCAGAGTGAGGCGGAAGAAGTCGTCGTAGACGTCGCTCAG
>JACZXZ010000066.1 GCA_022571365.1 Pseudomonadota bacterium
GGCGGGGGCCGGAGTGGCTGTCGCAAAAAAAACGCCGACCCGTGCGCCCGTGGAGGGCCGGGCGGAATTTGTTTTTGACGGCGTTTGCGGGAGTTGCTAGGAATGATGGGTCTGCGGGATGGGGTAGGGAAAAAGCTCCGCTGCCGGATTTCGGGGGATTCGAAAAAGGGGGTGAGGCCGAGGGCGGACCCTCCTTCCCGGTAAACCGTCCCACGGTTGATTGGTTTGGCCATGCCGCCATGGTCGGTGTTGCGCCTTTGGGCTCCGAAGGGAATCGAAGCGGTCGGAAACACCCTGTTTTTTTAACACGTGCGAAGCGACCCGCGGGGTTTTTTGGCGCCAGTTCTCCCGCGGGCGTGAAATCCGAGCGCGGTTTTTTTGGTTCGAAAGGGCGGAGGTCTGAAAACACGGGCAGAAGGACGTTAACAGGCCGGAGCCCCCGCCCGAAGGGAAATCCGGGAGGGCATGGCGAGGGGCGGGCGCCTCGAATCACCATTTCCAAAAGGAGAAATGCCGCATGGCCGAAACATTGCTTACGCTCCGCAACCTGAAGCTGTTCAATCGCCTCAACAAATGCATCAAGCAGGGCATCACGGACCTGCAGAACAAGGACATGGAGTCCAGCGAGAATTATTTCAAATTCGCCATCAAGACCGCCAAATCCCTGGAAGGGGTTTCGGAGGACGCCTTCAAGGAGCATTTCGCGAACATCGTCACCGGCCTTGAGGAATATTTTTCCTCTAAGGACGAGGACGTGCTGGTGTCCACCCGTCCCTCTTCGGTGCATTCGCAGTTGTGGGCGGTGCACAAAAAAATCTGCGACACCTTCAACATCCCTTACGTGGAGGAGGTGGACGAGATGGACGAGGTGATCAACAAACTCGCGGAAGAAGGCAGGATTTCATAAGGCGGAACCTGCTTTTTTCCGTCGTTTCTGGCTCCGGGGAACCTACCGCAGGGAGAGGCCGCCATGGCTAAGAGCACGGACAACAAGCTGATCTACTGGTTTTCGGAAGTGGGCATCGGCGACGTGCCGATGGTGGGTGGGAAGAACGCCTCCCTCGGGGAAATGTTCGTCAATCTGACGGACAAGGGGGTACGCGTGCCGGACGGGTTTGCCGTTTCCGCCTACGCCTACAATCACTACATCAATACCAGCGGCATCCGGGGCAAGATCGAAGAGCTGTTGCACGGGCTCGACGCGACGAACCTCCCCCTGTTGTCCGAACGGGGCGACAAAATCCGAACGCTCATCCGCAGCACCCCCATGCCGGCCGACGTGGAGCAGGCGATCAAGGACGCCTACGACGAGTTGTGCAAGCGCTACGGCGCGGAAGTGGATACCGCCGTGCGATCGAGCGCCACCGCCGAGGATCTCCCCGACGCCTCCTTTGCCGGCCAGCAGGACACCTACCTCAACGTTCGGGGCCACGCCCCGTTGCTGGAGGCCTGCCGGGCCTGCTTCGCCTCGCTGTTCACCGACCGGGCCATCGCTTACCGGCAGGAGAAGGAATTCGACCACTTCTCAGTGGCCCTTTCCATCGCCGTGCAAAAGATGGTGCGGAGCGATTTGGCGTCGGCGGGGGTGATGTTCTCCATTGACACCGAAAGCGGATTCAAGGACGCCGCCTACATCACCGGCGGTTACGGGCTGGGGGAGAACGTGGTGCAGGGCTCCATCAACCCGGACGAGTTCTATGTCCACAAGCCCACCCTCGCCAAGGGATTCAAGCCGATCATTTACGCCCACCTCGGGGAAAAACAGCAGAAGATGATTTATCGCAGCGCGGCGGAAGGCGGCGGCACCTACAACGTGGAGGTTCCGCCCGAGGAGCGGGAGAAGTTCTGCATTGAGCCCGAAGAGGTGCTCACCCTGGCCCGCTGGGCCTCCCAGATCGAAGACTACTACTCCAAAGAGGCCGGCTACTACAAGCCGATGGACATGGAATGGGCCAAGGATGGCGAGAGCGGCGAGCTGTTCATCGTGCAGGCCCGGCCGGAAACCGTCGTGTCCCGGCGCGAGGCCGGCGTGATCCGGCGGCGGGTCGCGCTGCTGGACGCCGGCAAGCTCAACGTCGGTGTCACCGTGTTCGTGGCCGTCAAGACCGCCCGGCACGACCTCGACTGGCTGGATCGGTTCGCGGCGGCGATAGCGGCGCGGGCTAACTGGTTCGCCTTGAACAATTCGTGACCGGCCTCATTGTCGGTGTACTGAGATGCTGCTTGAACCATGACTTCCAGCGCCGCCAGTAGGTTAGGCGCGGCGGCGATAAGGCGGGCGTTGGCGCGCCCGGTCTCGCGGGAGAACTTGTCGTTGATCTCCGCGATCATCAAATTGCCGCCGTCAACAAAGATGCTGCAATATGGGTGGCTGGTTTCGGCCCCAGCGTCACCTTGATCCCAGTCCCAAGGTCCAGGGGTATGTGTCATGATCGAATCTCCCTTGTATCACAATCCGATTATCGGACTGTCGCGTCCCGGTGTCAATGCAAGATTGAAGCCTCGAGCAAGATAATCGGCCCGGGGCGGGGGTTGGCGCCCATGAGCTCGAGTCCACTATACATTGCGTCCGCGGACGCACTCGCCCGAAAGTAGAGGCCCGAGGATCACGCTAGGCGCACGAGTCGACCTGCCCAGGTATCGGAAACACCTCGGAATCTAGTGGCGCTTGACAGGCAACAAGGCCCGGCTCTTTAATGAGCCGACGGGCTCCGGGTAGGCCAGCCGGAGCGAGTAAGTGGCGCGCGGGCAATGTTCCGGTCTACCCCTGGACGGAGCACCCCGCCGTCACGATACCCGGGGGTTTCGCGACATGAGTGCTGAGACTGGCGCCTGGATGCCGATGTATTGGGCGGACTATCTCGCCGACACCATGCATCTTACGACCGAGGAGCACGGCGTCTACCTGCTCTTGATCGCAGCATATTGGAGGCGAGCCCGGGCATTGCCAGACGATAACAAGTGGCTCGCGACCGTGACCAAAATGAGCTTGAAAAGATGGATTAAGGTGCGCCCAAAAATCCTAGAATACTTTGACAATTTGGAAGGGCTGCTGATACATGAAAGGCTGGAATTAGAGATATTTAGCTCCAACGTCCGCTTGCGGTCCGCTAGAACGGCTGGTATAGCGTCCGCTGTAGCGCGCGGCCAACGGACGGACCAACGAGTCACACTTACAAAGGAAGTAAAGAAAAAAGAACCCCTTCGGGGTAAGAAAAAAGAAAGCCAGCCCCTACCTGCCCGCGGCACCCGCCTCCCTGAAAACTGGGCCCTACCAGATGAGTGGCGTAAATGGGCCATCGATCAGAACCTTGGCAACCTCGCCAGCCTCAGTCTTGAGGGCGAACGCTTCCGCGACTACTGGTGCGCCAAAACCGGAAAGGACGCATCAAAGCGGGATTGGTTCGCAACCTGGCGGAACTGGATGAGAAAGGCGGGGGAGATAGCTCAGGAGCGGAGATCTCATGGTCATGCCACGGACACCGGCAGAACCGATGAAGAGCATTCGCCTGCCGCTTTGGCAAAGTGGCGCCAAGCACGGATCAAAGCCGAAGCGCAACAGGAAGCTACCTCGAAGCCGGGTAAATTCCGAGACGAGCTAACCCCAGCCCAGCACCGAGCATTCGACCGTAAGATCGAAAAGCTACGACTCACGCCCGACGCCGTTCCCGAGCCACGGCACCAGACCGCACGGAAGCAAACCCCTATCTCCATGACGCCTGAGGAACGTGAAGCCGGCCTAGTTGCACTTGCCAAGGGACGGGCCGATGAGTGAAGCGAACGCCTACGGCCACGGCTTCGAGCTCGCCCAACCATATGCTAGGGAACACAAGATCACAGTCGCGACCATGGGGACCGGTCCCGTTACCAGTGATTTAGGCTAAAACGCAAGCATAGAACAAGGGAATGACGTAAATATGTCACCAATCGATCAAGAAAGGTCAGGAAAGGTAGGAAATCGCACTAGATATGGTATGGCAATCAAGCAACAGTCAAAGAACTGCTAAGTCATTGATGTATATGACCCCCGACTCACCATAATTAAATGTTATGCGCTAACTGTCATATTACTTGGGCTCGGGCTGTGGTTAATTGGGCGCATTGGGCGCACCGGGGGGGGGCGGCGTCGGGGGTGTAGGTTCCTAGTCGTAGAATCCCCAGGGAAAAGGCGGTTTTTCAGATGGGAGGAGAGATTTATGAGATCACGAGATCATCCGCGACTGCCGCATGAGGATGCGCCGATTGGGCATTGCCGGTGGTGCGGGGGGGAAATTCTCGGAAAGAAAGGCACGATTTTGCTCGGTCGGCGGCTGCACGACGGGGATTGCCGCTGGAATTTTCGCGCGGCCGGCTATGGCCTCGTGCGCTGGGCCGTTTTCCACCGCGACAAGGGCGTTTGCGCCAAATGCGGCCTCACGGACGGGAACGAGCATGGCGATTGGGAGGCCGACCACATCTACCCGCTGTGGCTCGTCGATCGCTCCTTGCCCGCGGCCTGGCGCTATTGGGCCCTCGAAAATCTCCAGACGCTATGCGCCGAGCACCACATGGAGAAGACGCTACGCGAGGCTCGAGCTCGAGCCTATGTCAAGAGACTGGGGCGGTCGCGCCCCGGGCGGCCGGTGCAGCTCCTGCTGCCGGAATTTCCCAGATAAAATGCGGCTTTAAGGCCAGAAGGAGGTTTCCATGAAGATCATCCTGCTCGCAACGGTCCCGCACACCGGGACGTGGTTCATGGTCGAGTTTTTCCGCTCCCACCCGGCGGTTTCGAATTTCGTCGAGATCCAGGTGCTCCAGAAGGCGACGAATCTGGTGGCCGTCGCGAATCCCGGCCGAAAGGGGCTGTTTGCAGGCGCGGTCAACCTGGTCCAGGGGCATTTCGGGCATCTCCCGCATCAAAAGCTGCTGCTGGCGTTCGCGGCGATGTCTCCGCTGATAATTCCGCTGCGCGATCCGCTTCTCGCCCTAATCACGGCCAAAAACCGCGATCAATTCGGCCATCATCAGGGACTGCAAATCGCCAAAGTATGGGGGGAATTAGTGGCGCATATTGACGCCGAGCGGGATTTCTACCAGCCGTTCTACGTGCCGCTGGACCTGCTGACGGAGGGGAAATATGAAATTCCTGGGGTGGTGGTTCCTGAAGGTTTTGGCCTGACGGCCAGGCGCCGGAGCAAGTTGGTTCAGGTTCTATCTATCGCGGGCCTTCACGACACGGATACGACCGAGCAATCCAGCTTCAAGCACGCTCAAAAATGGGCCGGGGAATGGCCGCACACCCGCCACAATTCCCGCGGCATGTACCCGCTCAAGGAGGCGTACCTCGCCGGCGACGTGAAGAAAATCCGTGACGCGATGCCAAAAGCGTATTATTTCCTACAGCAGGCCGAAGGTGCCTTGAGGCCGATGCTGGAGCGGGAGGGCTACCGGGAACTCATGTGGTGGACCCAGCCATGACGGACGCGCCCGACAGCGCCGCCAAGTTTCAGTTCGACGTGGTTCGCCTACGCGATGACGATGAAATGACATGGGCGAAGATAGCCCAGCGCACCCACTCGACCCCTGCCATTGTCGAGGGCGCCTACAAGGTCGGCAAGGAGAGGCTGGCGCGGGGGGAGGTGATGCCGGAGCGAACCGACGATCGGAGCTGGGTCGGCGATGACGATGTGATCCAGTCGCCTTCGCCGAGGAAATTCACCAAACTCATGCTCGACGTGATTCGCCTCCGCGATGAGGAAGAGTTTTGGCGCGGCGGAAAGAAAGTTCCGATGCCATGGGGCAAGATCGCCGAACGCACTGGGGCCTCTATGAGCGGCTGCGTCGGGGCCTACAGGCGCGGCAAGGAGAGACAAGGCAACCAAACCGGCAAAGGCGCCATTGAGGCCACCGACGGGAAAAAGGCGGCCCAGGTCCTCGAGGCCGTCGCCGTCCCCTTCGATCGAATCAAGGTCACCGCGCTCGCCAAGGCCGTCGGGCTGCCGATCACTACCCTGAACAATCTCATCCGTCGCTACGAGACCCGCTACCTGCCGGTGACCCAGGAGTTGCGTAAGGTCACCACGGAGGAGATCAAGGCCCTTCTCGACGACCGACTCCACAAGGCCCTCACCTATCTCGACGATTTTGTCTTCGCTCAGGCGAACGCCAAGGACCTCGCCATCATCTCCGGAATCATGGCGGAGAAGCGCGCGATGCTGCGCGGCGAGCCGACCGTCATCCTAGGCACGGAGGAGCGGAAGTCCCTCAACGCTCTCGCCGAGGCGCTCCGCCAGGAGCTCGAGCGCCGGACCATGACCCCGATGATCGACGTAACGCCGATAGAGACGCCAAGCGACCAGGAGCCGGGCCTTCCGGTTCCGGTCGGAGGGGCCTCGAATGGATAAATCGCGTCATGATTTTTGGCGTTTCGTCTTCGCGTTTGCAGCGGTGGGGGTCTTCGGTTATTTGTTAGCTGGCCTTTTCCATGGTTGACCTCTCGACTGTCCGGCCGGAGGACATCCGGAGAATGTCGCGGAAACGCCTCGCGGCGACGGCCTCCGAGGTGCTCACCCAACAGCAGGCGGACCGCCGGGAGAACCAAATCCTCTATTACCGCCCGGCGTCGGCGACAGCCGAGCGCATCCACTACAGCACAGCCTCCATCATCGGTGTGGGAGGTGGTAACCGTAGCTCAAAAACCAACACCTGCATGGTCGATTGGGTCGGCCGAGCCACCGGCATGTTCCCGCTCGACCACTTCGACGCCTTCATGGCCAAGTTCCACGGCCCCATCCGGGTCAGGATGTGCGTGGAATCCTTCACCACGGTCCTTGCCCCCATCATTTTGCCGAAGCTCAAATGGTGGATATGGGAAGGCATTGACGACCCGGGCGGCGACCGGGGGCACTGGGGTTGGGTGCCAAAGCTGTGCCTGCGCGACGGGTCGTGGGACAAATCCTGGTCGGAGAAGTATCGCACCCTGACGGTGCTGTGCCGCAATCCGAAAAATCTCGACGAGGTGCTGGGTGAGAGCGTCATCCAGTTCCTCAGCTACGATCAAGATTCGGAAGATTATGAGGCCGGGACGTTCAAGGTAGTCCACATGGATGAGCCGCCGCCCTTCCCGGTATGGCGGGTCAATCAGGCCCGGGTGCTGGACGTGGACGGGGACATCCTTATCTCCATGACCTGGCCGGACGACCCGTCGATTCCGATCGACTGGATATTCGACGAGGTCTACGAGAAGGGAAGCCCGGGGCCGAACAAGGATCCGGACGTGGAGTGGTTCGAGCTCAACACCCTCGACAAC
Source organism: Pseudomonadota bacterium (assembly GCA_022571365.1). GTDB lineage: Bacteria > Pseudomonadota > Alphaproteobacteria > JACZXZ01. The sequence continues at coordinate 7,289 of JACZXZ010000066.1, forward strand.
GTCCATCTCGACCGTGAGATAACGCTGAGAAAGTCGAGCAGATGGTCGGACCAGACGCGGCTGGTCAAGATCGAGGGCCAGCCGCTCCGGTTCTCCAACCGTATCCACCCGCTATTCACCGACACGCCGGCGACCTGGTGTTTCACCTGCGGGCGCAACTGCCGACCCGTATCCTACAGGTGCGGTTGCGAGCGCCAGTCATCGGACATCGTGGAATACTGCCACGTCGAGGAGCACGAAATCGGGGAATCCTGGCCCGCCGTGTTCCTGCTCGACCCCCACCCACGCAAGCCCCATATGTTCTGCTGGGTGGTCGTGGACCCGAGCGACGACCTGTATCTTTTCGCCAACGGCGAGATCGACGGAGATCCGGCCGACGTGCGCGCGATGGCGGAGCAGATGGAGGAGCAGTTGATGCTCAACACCAAGCTCCGGCTAATGGATCCGAATATGGGCCGCTCGCCATCCGGCGCCCGCCGGGAGGTCACCTGGCAGGACGAGTTCGACGCCGCCGGGCTGATGTGCGACCTGGCCGATGACAGCGGTGTCGGGCGCCGCCGGATCGACCAGTTTCTCAAGCCGGACGAGCACACCCGGCGTCCGCGCCTTACCGTGCATCCGCGCTGCATGACGCCGATCCAGCAGATAAAGCGCTACGTCTGGGACGACTATCGCCGGACCATGGAGCGCGACCTCAAGCAGGTTCCCAAAGCAAAATATGACGATTTCCCTACTCTGCTCAAATATTGTTTAAATTATCTTCCTACATTCCGTGTCTTAAACTCTGGTGCCCCAATATTCGAGCGGCCAGGAACAAGAAAAGGGGCATATTGAGGTCAACCGTCTTGGTGCCCTAGGCACCGCAACAAAGGGAAACAAGCCATGGGAGTCCAAACTGTTTCGCGTTGTGATGTCTGTGGGGTACGGACGGAACGAGACATCAACGTGAGTCTCAGCAATCCGCTTTACTGCTCAAGCTGCCGGAAGTTGTCGGCTTGGCGTCGCCGGAGGTTGAAGAAGCAAAGGCCAGACACTGACCACCTAAGTCCTCACGTCGATCCTGTGAGACTCTAAATGGCGGTGTTTTTCAAATGCGACGGCTGCGGCGCCGAGCTTCCGCCCGACGGCGTAAAGGAGTTCGGGATGGTCCGGAAGGGCCAATACTGCGCCGTATGCGCCCCGATCATCGAGAAGTTCTACGAGCGGCGCGACACGCTTCACACCCAACTGGCGAAGAAGTGGAAGACCGGCGTCGCCACGCTCAAGAAGCAGTTCGCCAAGGACCTGCCGGATGGGAGGTTGCCGGATGCCTGACCTTGAACGCGAAACGACGGTATGGTGTCCGGGGTGCCGGATCGACAAGTACGAGGTCCTGCGCCAGCCGACCGAGCAAGAAGGGGCCTGCGAGCACGTCCGGAAATGGCTGCCGGGAAACGGCGGCGAGCGCCACCATCTCGTCTGCGCGGCCTGCGGCACGAACCTGGAGAGGAAAGGAGAGGAAAAATGACCCTGAATGAAGCAAAGGCTGTGCTTTCCAAATACCAAGAGTTGGGGGCCAAGGAACAAAAAAGAAATGCTGGAAAGATAAACGAGGCATTCAAGGAGTTCTTGGCTTCGTCACCTACGGAGGATGAGTTTCAGCTTTATTTGCATAACCTTGTCTTAACACCTCGAATGCTTTGGTGTATTTGGTATTCAAGACCATGGAAATCAGATGAGCGTCAAGCGTAACGGCTGCTGCACGCTCTGCGACGAGCCGGTGTTCGAGATCACCGACCGGTTTCCCGCCAGCGATCCGCGAGCGGGACAACCGCGAGGCATCGGCAAGGCTCTTGAAGGGGCGCGGCGGGTCGGGCTGGTGCTCACCGACGGCTCTACCGTGACCTTGAGCTTCTGTGATGCCTGCGCGCCCGGGATCACGGACAGGCTGGGCGAGATATGGCGCAAATGCCTGGACACGATGGCGTTCAATCACGAGAACCTGGCCGCGATCAAGGGGCGGCCGCTCACTCCGGAAGAGCAAGCGTCGTCCGAGGAGGTCCTGCTGGGCCTCGCCGCCATGGTGCCGCTCGGGGTGGTCACGGATTTGCCATGGTCGGACTACGATGACAGGCTGAGATTGGGACTCTAGAGATGGCCGACGCCGGAACTCCGACACCCACCCCATCCCCGCCGCCCGTTCGGCGTAGGCGCTCGCGCCGGCGAAAGTTCACGATCGACAAGACCAAGATCGTCAACCGGGTGATTCGGTTCTTCGATACCGACGACACCGATCGGGCCCGGGAGAAGGAGGCCCGAATCCAACGCTACGCGAAGTATCGGCTATTCACCGAGGGCAAGGACTGGCCGTGGGCCGGCTCGTCCGACATCCCGCTTGCCGACATGACCGAGAAGTCCCTCAAGATTCAAGACACTCTCCACAACGCGGTGATGTCCTCAAGGCCGGTGATGAACGCGCGAGCCATCGACACTGTCGATGCGAAGAAGGAACCCGTGATCGACAAGCTGATCGACTTCCAGGTTTTCGTCGAGCAGGTCGGCGAGCGGGTCATCGGCGACCTGGCGGAGGGATTCTCGAACGACGGCGTGGCGACGGCCTTCATTCCCTGGGTGAAGGAGATGCGCGAGACATCCGACATCCGGGTGTTCCCGCGGATCCCGAGAGTCGAGCTTCCCATCGAGTACTTCGCTGCGATCATCAAGCAGCAATTTCCGGAGGTCACGGCCCTGCCGGTCGTGGGAACCGACGGATGGGATTGGCGCCTGCTGGCGGACACCGAGGAAAAGCCATTCACCGTCGCCTTCTACACCAGGAAGAAGGACAACAAGGTCGAGATGGTCGTCCGGCGGGAGGTCGAGGTCTACAACGGGCCGAAGATCATCGACATGGAATGGGACGACGTGCTCTATCCGGCCCGCTCGGCGAACCTACAGATTCCCGGCCCTTCCAACCCGCGCGGCGCGCCCCACGTCATTCTTCGGTTCTACCCGACGATCGACGAGATCAGGCGTCTCAAGCGCAGCGGCGTCTACGATGAACTGACCAAGGACGACCTCGACGCGCTCGCCGTCACCAGCCCGGATTCGACCGCCCAGGAGAAGGAGGAGGAGAAGGACTCGATCGCCGGCACCGTGCCCAGTCCGCCCTCGTCAAGACCGGAAGAATCGGGCCAGCGGACGGTCACCTTGCTCATGTGCTTCGACACCTTCGACATCGACGGCGACGGCATCGACGAGGATGTCGTGTGGTGGGTGATCAGGGAAATCAAGGCATTGGCGCGGGCCAGGCCGCTCACAGAGATCTTCCCGGCCTCGCGCCCGCGCCGGCCCCTCGCATCATCGAGCTTCATCCCGATCCGCGGCCGGGTCGCCGGGATCGGCCAGCTCGAGCTGCTCGAGGGACTGCACGACGCGACGAAGACCATCCTCGACCAAGGGGTCGATTCCGGCACGATCAAGAACGCGCCGTTCTTCTTCTACCGCCCCTCGAGCACCATGAAGCCGGAGATCATCCGGCTCACCCCGGGCGAGGGATATGCCCTCAACGATCCGCAACGGGACGTGCATTTCCCGCAGTTGGGCGGCCAAGACCAGGTCTTCCACATCAACATGGTAACAATGCTCCAGCAGATGGAGGATCGTCTGTCCACGATCGGCCCGCTCCAGCCCTCCGCGGTGGACGGCGCCAGGTCCGGCAGCCTGGTGACAGCGGGCAATGCCGGCGGGTCGCCACCCCAGGTAAACTCGACTTCGAAGATATTGTCGGTCTCGTCCGTCTCGACTATCAGGCGTGTCGAGTCCACGACCAGCTTCAATCTATGGGTTCCTGGCGTGAGCCTGGCTACATCCGCCAGGCCCGTCCACTCTGTGATCGAAGCGAAGAGGTTGGTTGCCATCCCGGCGCTGGTCCAGCGCTCGACCACAACACCGTCGAGGTAGAGATCGACGTAGAAGCTGTCGTTGACGGTATGAGGGCCGTCGTTCCCGATGGCCCAGCTGATCAAGGTGACATCGTCC
>JACZXZ010000107.1 GCA_022571365.1 Pseudomonadota bacterium
TGGCCGTTGTCGGTGCACAGCTCCTGGGGCGGGGCCACGAGGCGGACGCCTTGCTCCGCCGCGAGCCGGCTCAGGCACGACCGCAGATACCGGTTCGCCGCGACCCCGCCGGCCACGACCAGGGTATCGCCCTTGGGGTGCCGGTCGCGGAAGACCTCGAGCGCGTTGACGCAGCGGTCGACCAGGACCTCGCCCACCGCGGCCTGGAAGGCGGCCGCGATGTCGGCGACGTCACGTTCTTGGAGCGGGCCCGGGGGCAGCCCCTCGATGACGTGGCGTACCGCCGTCTTGAGGCCTGAGAAGGAGAAATCCGCGCCGGGCCGGCCCTTCAATGGCCGCGGCAGGTCGAAGCGGGTGGCATCGCCGGCCTTGGCCGCTGCCTCCACCGCCGGCCCGCCGGGATAGCCGAGGCCCAGCATCTTGGCGGTCTTGTCGAAGGCCTCGCCGACCGCGTCGTCGATGGTCGTCCCCAGGCGCCGGTAGCGCCCCACCCCCTCGACGATCAGAAGCTGGCAATGGCCGCCGGAGACGAGCAGCAGGAGATAGGGGAAGGCCACGTCTTGGACCAGGCGCACGCTCAGCGCATGGCCTTCCAGGTGGTTGACCGCGATGAACGGCTTGTCGTGGACCGCGGCGATGGCCTTGGCGGTCATCACGCCGACGAACACGCCGCCGATCAGTCCCGGCCCGCCGGTCGCCGCGACCCCGTCGAGATCGGCGAAGCCGAGTCCGGCCGCGGCCATGGTCTCGGCGATCAGCCGGTCGAGATGGTCGAGATGGGCGCGGGCCGCGATCTCGGGCACGACGCCGCCATAGGGCCGGTGGGCGTCGAGCTGGGACAAGAGCCGCTCGGAGAGCACCCGACGCCGGTCGTCGACCACGGCGGCCGCGGTCTCGTCGCAACTGGTCTCGATGCCGAGGACGATCATCCGAGGGGCCAAAAAATCATCGCTTGGGGACCCTATCAACGCGGCCCGGCGCCATCCGGTGCGCGTAGCATGGATTGGTCGCCCCGACTTTAGCGCATTCACGCGCCGGAACCACTTTTCTCGTGCGCTCCCAGGGAGTAGAGGTGGGGCATGACTTTGAGGCCAGTCTTGCGCATCGGCACCCGCGGCAGCCGCCTGGCGCTGGCCCAGGCGGAACTCGTCCGCGCGCCCCTGGCCGCCGCCCACCCGGAGCTGGCCGAAGCCGGCGGCATCGAGGTCGTCGCCATCAAGACCACCGGCGACAAGGTGCAGGACCGGCCGCTCGCCGAGATCGGCGGCAAGGGCCTGTTCGCCAAGGAGATCGAAGAGGCGCTCTTAGCCGGCCGCATCGACATGGCGGTGCATTCCATGAAGGATATGGAGACCCGGCTCGCCGAGGGGCTGGCCATCGGCTGCGTGCTCGAGCGCGAGGACCCGCGCGACGTGCTGATCTCGCGCGATGGGTCGCGCCTGGCCGACCTCGAGCCCGGGGCGCTGATCGGCACCGCGTCGGTGCGGCGGCAGGCCCTGGTGCTGAACGCGCGGCCCGACCTCCGGGTCGTCAACTTCCGCGGCAACGTCGAGACCCGCTTGAGGAAGCTCGAGGACGGCCGGGTCGATGCCACGCTCTTGGCGCTCGCCGGTTTGCGGCGCCTCGGCATGGCCGGTATCGCCGCCGTCGTTCTCGAGCCGGAGGAGTTTCTGCCGGCGGTGGCCCAGGGCGCCATCGGCGTCGAGATCCGCGCCGGTGACGAGCGGGCCAGGGCGTTGCTCGCACCTTTGAACCATGCGGGCGCGGCGACCGAGGTTACGGCGGAGCGGGCGCTCCTGGCGGCGCTCGACGGCTCCTGCCGCACGCCCATCGCGGCCCTGGCCCGTCTCGAGCCGGCCGGCGGGTTGTGGCTCAGGGCGCTCGTCGCCATCCCCGACGGGAGCAAGCTGTGGCGCGCCGAACGCCGCGGCACGGCAGCCGACGCCGAGGCCCTGGGCCGGGACGCCGGCGAAGAGCTGCGCCGGCGCGCCGGTCCCGCCCTGTTCGACAAGCCGGTCTGAATGCGCGCGCTGATCACCCGGCCCCGGGAGGATGCCGAACCGCTCGCCGAGGCGCTCGAAGCGCGCGGCATCCAGCCCATGATCGAGCCGCTCTTTACCATCGTGCCCAAGCCGGATGCCGGGGTCGCGCTCGACGGTGTCCAGGCGATGTTGCTGACCAGCGCCAACGGTGCCCGGGCGCTGGCCGCGGCGACCGGGCGGCGCGATCTCCAGGTCCTCGCGGTCGGCGATGCCACGGCCGAGACCGCCCGCAGGCTCGGCTTCACGCGGGTGGAAAGCGCCGGCGGCGACGTCGATGACCTGGCCCGGCTCGCGCGCGAGCGCCTCGACCCGGCCCGTGGCGCCCTCCTTCACGCCGCCGGCAGCGTCGTCGCCGGGGACCTCTCGGGGGTCCTGGCCGAGGCGGGTTTTCGCCTCCGCCGCGTCGTGCTCTATGAGACGCGGAAAGTCGCGCGGCTCTCGGCCGGGGCGGTTGAGGCGCTGGAGGCCGGCGCGCTGGACGCGATCCTATTTTTCTCTCCCCGGACCGCGTCCGCCTTTGTTAGTCTGGCCGATGAGGCGGGGGTCACGGCAGCGTGCCAGAGGGTGACCGCTTTCTGTTTGAGCCCGGCGGTGGCCGAGGCGGCGGAGGCCATTGGGTGGCGGCAGGTCCGAGTCGCCCCGCGGCCCGACAGCGCGGCGCTTCTGGAGCTCATTGATGTGATGCTCGGCGAGGGGGGTGGCCGTGGCGAGGAGTGACATCGCGGGTAGAGGGATATGGCGGGTAGAGGGATATGACTGACCGCCCAGACGGCGGCGACGCCGCCGGCGCCCGATCGGGCGAGGCCTCCGCGGCGCGGGCCAGCGAGAGTCAGGCCGCACGCGTCATCGGCCGTTTCGGCGGCATCCGCCCGATGGCTGCGAAGCTGGGCGTTGCCGTCTCCACGATCCAGGGCTGGAAGCAACGCGGGCGGATTCCGGCGGAGCGCCGGGAGGCGCTCTTGGCCGTCGCGCGC
>JACZXZ010000067.1 GCA_022571365.1 Pseudomonadota bacterium
AAGCACAATAGATCCACCTACTCCCGAGAATACCCACTCCTTGTTCTCGAATAGCCAGTCAAACATGGTGCGTAGTAAATCGAGAGTGCTATCCATGTTCCAAGGCGGTCAAATGTAGCGTGGATTTCATTGTGCGGCCGCGTCTTGATCGACCTTGCGCTCACGGAAAGGCAGCAACCCCACCAGTTCCAAATTGACGGCCCGCGCCGGCCGTCCCATGCTCCGGCCATGGTACCGATCGGTCTGGCGGGCGGCCCCGAGCCTTTGGCGCTGCTGCTCGCCGCCCTCTTCATCGACGCCCTCATCGGCGACATGCCCTGGCTGTTTCGCGCCGTGCCGCACCCGGTCGCGCTGGCCGGCGGGCTCACCGGCTTCCTCGAGCGCCGCCTCAACCGGGAGCGCCTGAGCGAGGCCGCGCGGCGCGCCCTGGGCGCGCTTGTCGCGGCGCTCATGATCGGGCTTGCGGCCGCGGCCGGATGGTTCGCCACCGAGCTTGCCCGCGCGCTCACCTATGGCTGGCTCATCGAGCTCGCCCTCTTGGTCGTGCTCATCGCCCAGCGCGGTTTGTTCGACCATACCCGCGCGGTGGCCCGGCCCCTTGAGGCCGGCGACCTCGAGGCGGCGCGCGCTGCGGTCAGCCACATCGTGGGACGCGATCCGGCGCAGCTGGACCGCCACGGCGTCGCCCGCGCCGGGATCGAGTCCTGCGCCGAGAATTTCTCCGACGGCGTGGTCGCGCCGGTGTTCTGGTATGTGCTCTTGGGCCTGCCCGGGCTCTTTGTCTACAAGACCGTCAACACCATGGACAGCATGATCGGCTACCGCTCGGCGCGCCATCTCGCGTTCGGCCTGGCCGCGGCCCGGCTCGACGATGTCCTCAACGTCTTGCCGGCGCGGCTCTCCGGCCTGCTGCTGGCGCTCGCCGCGCTCATCGCGCCGGGGGCGAGTCCGAGGCGCGCTTTCCAGGTCATGTGGCGGGACGCGGGCAAGCACCGCTCGCCCAACGCCGGCTGGCCGGAGGCGGCGATGGCCGGCGCCCTCGGCCTGGCGCTCGCCGGACCCCGGCACTATGCCGATGGCCGCCTCGACGATCCGTGGCTCGGCGACGGCAGGCCCCGCGCCGAGGCGCGCGATATCGCCCGGGCGCTGTTCGTGTTCACGGTGGCCTGCCTGCTCAATGCCGGCCTGATCGCGGGCCTCCTCCTGGCCCGCCGCGTGCTGTAGCGCGATACCGCGCCGCCCGGCTATCGTCTCAGCGGCCACGGGCGATCTCCAACAGGCGGTCGAGATCGAGCGCCGCCGCCAGGTGGTCGGCGAGCTTGTCGAGGGTTTCCTCGACCTGCGTCTCATAGGCGACGCCGTCGCCCAGGCCCTCTCTGAGCCGGCTCAAAAAGGCCCGCCGAAAGCCGTCGGCCGCGAACAGGCCGTGGAGGTAGCAGCCAAGGATGCGCCCGTCGGCGGAGCGGGCGCCGTCGGGCCGGCCGTCAAGCTCGAGCATGGGCCGCTCGCATCCGGGGCCTCGGGTGACGCCCATATGCATCTCGTAGCCGGTCACGGACGCGCCTGTGACCACGTCCCTGCCATGCACCTCGCGCAAGGTTTTGGTCCCCCCCAGCACGGTTTCGACCTCGAGCAGGCCGAGCCCCGGGACCTCGCCCGCCGGTCCTTCGACGCCGTCGGGATCGGCAATCCTCCGTCCCAGCATCTGATAGCCGGCGCACAGCCCCACCACCATGCCGCCGCGGCGGGCGTGGGCCAGGATGTCGATGTCCCAGCCCTCCCGCTTGAGGAAGGCGAGGTCGGCGAGCGCCGATTTCGAGCCCGGCAGCAGGATGAGGTCGGCCTCGCCCGGGAGGGCCCGGCCGGGCTCGACGAACTCGACGGTGACCGCCTCCTCGGCGGCGAGCGGGTCGAGGTCGTCGAAATTGGCGATCCGCGGGAGCCGCGGCACGGCGATCGTGACGGCGCCGGCGTCCGGGCGGGCGCGCGCTCCGCCGGCATGGTCCAGCGCGACCGCGTCCTCGGCCGGCAACAGGCTTGCCTCCGGGAAGTATGGCACGATGCCCAGGCAATCGAGCCCGGTCTTCTCGGCGATGACGTCCAGCGCGCCGTCGAACAGGCCGATATCGCCGCGGAACTTGTTGATGATGTAGCCTTTAAGACGCGCCCTCTCGCCGGGCGCAAGCAGCGCGTCGGTGCCGACGATGCTGGCGATCACGCCGCCGCGGTCGATGTCGCCGATCAAGACGGCTGGGATGTCGGCGGCTTCGGCGAAGCCCATATTGGCGATGTCGGCGGCGCGCAGGTTGACCTCGGCCGGGCTGCCGGCGCCTTCGACCAGGATGAGATCGGCTTGGCTGCTGAGCCGGCCGAAGCTCTCGAGCACCTGCGGCAGCAGGGAGGGCTTGAGCGCGTGAAACTCGCGCGCCGTGGCGACGGCGGCCACCCGGCCCTGGACCACCAGCTGGGCGCCGGTATCCGACTGGGGTTTCAGTAGCACCGGGTTCATGTCGGCGACGGCCTCGACGCCGCAGGCGCGCGCCTGCAGCGCCTGAGCCCGGCCGATCTCGCCGCCGTCGGCCGTGACCGCGGCGTTGTTGGACATGTTCTGGGGCTTGAACGGGCGGACCTCGAGACCGCGCTTCACATAGGCGCGGGCGAGGCCCGCCACCAGCAGCGACTTGCCGACATCCGACCCGGTCCCCTGGAACATCAGGGCCGGGGTGCGCCCTTTCCTACTGGATGGCGGCAAGGGCCGCCCTCAGCCCGTCGGCGTCCGGATTGGAGAACTGGTGGTAGAAGATGATGGCGCGGGCCGTCGCCTCGGCCCCGTAGTACTCCCTGTTCCAGTCCGCGCGCTCGCGAATGACGCCTCCTTCGATGGCCCCGCCGCCGAACAGCCCGCGCGAGAGGGAAAATGCGGCGATGTCGGCGCCGAAGCCGGTGGTCATTGAGCCTTCGAGGCCGGTGCCGATCGACCCGACCGTGACGCTGGCGTCGACGCCAAGCTTGACCTCGGTGCGGACCACCGCGTCCAGTCCCCGTTCGGTCATGATGGTGAAGATGACCTGGGAGTCCTGAACCCCCGCTTGCAGGCCGAAGCTGGCGGCACCCAGGGTCACGAAGGCGGGATAGCTCCACTCGCCGTTGGCGTCGCGCGACAAGAGCACGCCGCTGCCGCCCTCGGCGCCGAACAGGAAACCCGCTTTGAGCAAGCTCGGAATGATGAGGACGCCCTTGGCCTCCTTCAGGGTCCGCACCAGCATACCCATCTCCGGGTCGGCCAGCATCTTCTCCACCGTCAATCTCGCCTTCTCGACCAGCTCCTGGGTCGTCGAGGCCGCCTGGGCGGGAGCGGCGGCGGCGAGGCCGAAAGCGGCGAGAAGGGCAAGTGCGTGGCGGGATATTCGGGTCATGGTCTTGATACTCCTTAGTCTTGTGCCTAGAACTCGATGCCGGGCTGAGCCTTCACGCCGGCACGGAACGGATGTTTGATCAGGGTCATTTCCGTTACCAGATCGGCGATCTCCACGAGCGCCGGCTTGGCGTTGCGTCCGGTTACCACCACGTGCTTCTTCCTGGGCTTGTTTTTCAGCGCCTCGAGCACCTCCTCGAGGGGCAGGTAATCATAGCGCAATACGATATTGAGTTCGTCGAGAATTATCATGTTATAGCTCGGATCGGCGATCATTTCCTTGGCTGTCTCCCACGCCCGGCGCGCCGCGGCGATATCGCGGGCGCGGTCCTGGGTGTCCCAGGTGAAGCCCTCGCCCATGGCCTTCAATGTGACGAGCTCGGGGAAGCGGGCGAGAACGGAGCGTTCGCCGGTCTCCCACACGCCCTTGACGAACTGGACGATCCCGACCCGCATGCCGTGGCCAACCGCCCGGATCGCCAAGCCGAAGGCGGCGGTCGACTTGCCCTTGCCCTTGCCGGTATAGACGATGATGAGGCCGCGTTCTTCCGTCTTGGTCGCCAGGATTTTATCCCGGGCCGCCTTCTTCTTCGCCATCTTCTCGGCGTGACGGCGGTTGAGTTCGGCTTCGCTGAGCCCTTCCGGATTCTTCATGGGCCTTCACCAAGGCTGCCGCCGGCCAACTCGGACAACATGCCGTGGGCCGCATTCGAGCGCGGACGCCACAGACCGCGCGTCTGCGCCTCGAGCAAGCGTTCGCTCATCTCCTTGAGCGCCGCCGGGTTGTGCTCGGTGATGAAGGCGCGCACCGCGTCATCCTTGATATAGGCGTCGAACACGGCGTCGAAATGGTGGTCCGAGACCGCCCGCGCCGTGGCGGCGAAGGCGAACAGATAATCGACCGTGGCCGCCATCTCAGAGGCGCCCTTGTATCCGTGGCGCATGACTCCCCGGATCCATTTCGGGTTGACGACCCGGGACCGGACGACGCGGCCGATCTCCTCCTCGAGCGTTCGGATCTTCGGGCTTTCGGGGCGCGCGTGGTCGGGATGATAGACCGTCGGCTGGGTGCCGGAGAGGTAGCGCACGGCGACCGTCAGTCCGCCCTCGAACTGGTAGTAGTCGTCGCTGTCGAGGAGGTCGTGCTCGCGGTTGTCCTGGTTGTGGACCACGATGTCCACGGACTTGAGCCGGGCCTCGAACAGGCCGTGCTCGGCCCGGCCTTCCACGCCGGCGCCATAGGCATAGCCGCCCCAGGCGATGTAGGCGCGGGCGAGATCGGCGTCGCCGTCCCAGCCGCGTTCGTCGATCAGCGCCTGGAGCCCGGCCCCGTAGGCCCCCGGTTTGGAGCCGAAGATCCGGAAGCTGGCGCGCCGCTCGGCGTCCTGGCGGGCCGCCCCGGCCGCCACCAGCGCGGCGGCTTCGGCGCCCACGCGGGCGGCGAGCGGGTTCGAGTCCTCCGGCTCGTCGAGCGCGGCGACGGCGCGGACGGCCGAGTCGAACAGCTCGATCAGGTTGGGGAAGGCGTCGCGGAAGAAGCCTGAGATCCGCAGGGTGACGTCGACGCGGGGGCGGTCGAGGACCGAGAGCGGCAGCACCTCGAAGCCGGTGACCCGGCGCGAGGCGCTATCCCAGGTCGGCCGCACCCCAAGGAGCGCCAGGGCCTGGGCGATGTCGTCGCCGCCGGTGCGCATGTTGCTCGTGCCCCAGGCGCTCAAGGCCAGCGCCCGCGGGAACTCCCCGTGTTCCTGGGCGTGGCGTTCGATCAGCAGCGTCGCCGACTTCCAGCCCAGAAGCCAGGCCGCCGGGGTCGGCACGATGCGGGTGTCGATGGAGTAGAAGTTACGACCCGTGGGCAGCACGTCGGGTCGGCCGCGGGTCGGCGCGCCGGACGGGCCGGGCCTGACGAAACGACCATTGAGCCCGGTCAGAAGCCCTTCGATCTCGGCCGCGCCCGAGGCCAGAACCGCTGGCCCGATGGTCCCCTCGACCACGGCCAAGACGGCCCGGGTGCGCCCCCAGTCCGGATCGGGCGTACGCTCCCCGGCGACCAGCGCCCGGGACAGGCCCTCGAGACGCTCCACCGCGTCGCCCTGGCTCCGCCACCCCCCGTCGCCATTTGCAAGGGCCGCGGGCCGCGGGCCCGGCCACGGCGCCGCCATTTCGCAGTCGAGCGGATCGAAGTCGAGGCCGAGGTCGGCGGCGAGCGCCCGGGTGAGCGAGGCGTCCCCGTCCTCGTCCCCGCCGTCCTTGGAGGCGCTGCGCGGGACCCGCACCAGCGCCACCAGCAGGTCGGTCAGTTGGTCGCCCGACGGCGACTGGCCGAAGATATGCAGGCCGTCGCGTATCTGCATCTCCTTGAGCTCGCAGAGATAATTGTCGAGCTTCCTGAGCGCGTCGGCCTCGCCCTCGCCGGGGGCGATGCCCAAGTCGCGGTCGAGACCGGTCATCTGGGTCAGCTCGAGGATCTGTCGTCTCAGCACCTTGAGGCGGCGCGGGTCGATCCCTGCGGCCTCGTAGTACTCGTCGACCAGCTGCTCCAAATCCTTGAGCGGCCCGTAGCTCTCCGCCCGCGTCAGGGGCGGCGTCAGGTGATCGATGATGACGGCGCTCGTCCGTCGCTTGGCCTGGGTGCCCTCGCCCGGGTCGTTGACGATGAAGGGGTAGAGATGCGGCATGGGGCCGAACGCCGCCTCTGGGAAGCACGAAGCCGACAGCGCCAGCGCCTTGCCGGGCAGCCATTCCAGATTGCCGTGTTTGCCCATATGGACGATGGCGTGGGCGCCGAAGCCGAGCCGGAGCCAGGCGTAGAAGGCGAAATAGCCGTGCGGCGGCACGAGGTCCGGGTCGTGGTAGCTGGCCTTGGGGTCGATGTTGTAGCCGCGCGCCGGCTGCAGGGCGATGGTGACGTTGCCGCAGCGGAAGGCGGAAATCGCGAAGCCGCCGGCGCCGTTGTCGCGCCGGAAGAAAGGATCGTCCTCGGGTCCGCCCCAGCGCTCCGTCACCTGCGCCCGCACGGTCTCGGGCAGGCCGGCGAAGAAGGCCAGGTAGTCGGCGAGCGGCAGCGTCTCGCTGGCCGGGCGGCCTTCCCGGGCCGAAAGCGCATTGGTCGGGCCGGCGGCGAGCCGGGCGATGAGCTCGGCGCCGTCTTCGGGCGCGTCGCTCACCCTATAGCCCGCCTCGCCGAGCGCGCGCAGCACGACCACCGTTCCCGCCGGCGTGTCGAGTCCGACGCCGTTGCCCAGGCGGCCGTCGCGATTGGGGTAGTTGGCAAGCACCAGGGCGATGCGCCGCTCGCCCGCCGGGGTCGCGCGCAGCCGGACCCAGGAAGCGGCGAGGGCGACCGTGAACGCGATCCGATCGCCGACCGGCTGGTAGCCCACGATGTCGGCCTCGGTGAGGTCGTCGCGCTCGATGCGGCTCTTGAACGAGATGGCGCGGGAGATGATGCGGCCGTCGACCTCCGGCAGGGCTACGTTCATGGCGATGTCGCGCGCCCCCAGGCCCCGGGTCCCCGAGCGCCAGGCCGCCTCGGTGCCGCCCGAGAAGACCACCTGGAGGACCGGGCAACCGGCCTGGGAAAACGGGGTCTCCACCTCCTTGCCCGGGGTCGACACGGCGAAGCCGGTGCCGTTCAGGATCACCTCCGGCGGCGCCTGGACAAGCAATTCCCTCACGGTGGCGCCGGCGACCGGGTCCTTGAGGCTGGTGGCGTAGATCGGCAGCGGGTTCATGCCGTGAAGCCGCAGGCTCTCGGCGAGCGCGTCGATGACGCCGGTATTCGCCGCCTGCATCAGCGCCCGGTAGAAGACCACCGCCGCCACCGGGGCGCCGGCCTTCCAATCCGCGCGGATCTCGTCGAGGCCGGGACGGGCCAGCCCCGGCCAGTAGAGCCCGGCGCGAAGCAGCGGCGCCGGCTCCCGCCAATCCACCGGGCGGCCGATCAGCGACGCCGCGAAACGCAGGAAATTCGCGGCGTTCTCGACCCCGCCATGGACGCAGTACTGCCACAGCCGGTGGTTCGCCTCCGGCGCCAGGGTGGAGAGGCCCTGGAGTTCGGCGTCGGGCTGGTCGTCCCCCGGCAGCATGGCGAGCGGGATGTCCCGCGCGCGGCAGCAGGCCACCACCTCGTCGGTGCCGTAGGGCCAGTAGCCGCGCCCGCCCAGCAGGCGCACCACCACCAGCCGGGCCCGCCCGACGACGTTCTCGACATAGAGGTCCACCGACATGTTGTGGGCGAGGTTGAGAAGGCTGGCGAGGCGCAGCGACGGGAAGTCCTCCCCGAACTCCCGGGCCAGCGCCCGCCGGGCGGCCGCCAGGCAGGCGATCTCGGTGTCGGCCGCCGACAGCACCACGACCTCGCCCGGCGTCTGGCCGAGATCGACGGCCTCGCCGCCATCGGCGACGCCTCCAGGCTGGGTGGCCAACAGGTGCATCGGGCTAGGTTTCCCCTTTCGTCAGCGCGGTCTCGATGGCGGCCCGGCGGAGGCCCTTGCGACCGATCACCACGAGCCGGCTTGCCCGCGGCTCTCCGGCGCGCCAGGGCCGGTCGTAGTAGCTTTGATACCGGTCGCCGACGCCCTGGACGACCAGTCGCATCGCCTTGCCGGGGACATGAACGAAGCCCTTGACCCGCAGAATGTCATAGGCCGCGGCGGCGGCCCTGAGGCGGCGGGTCAGGCCCTGGACATCGGCGACCGGCCCGAGGACCATGGTGAAGCTCGAAAAATCATCGTGGTCATGGTCCTCGCCCAGCCCGTCGTGGCGGGACGGGCGGGAGTCCAGGTCGTCCTCGGCGCCCACCCCCAGGCCGAGGACGATGCCGGCGGCGACCGCGCCGTGGCGCGACGGCACCATCTTGACCGCCGGTCTCAAATGGGGCCTGACCGCCGCCTCGACCTGGGCGAGGCCCGAGTCGTCGACGAGATCGGTTTTGTTGAGGATCACCATGTCGGCGCACTGGACCTGGTCGGCGAACACCTCTTCGAGAGGGTTGTCGTGGTCGAGCGCCGGGTCCGCCGCGCGCTGGGCTTCGACCGCGGCCGGATCGTTGGCGAAGTGGCCGTCGGCCACGGCGGGGGTGTCCACCACCGCGATCACGCCGTCGACGGTGACCCGGCTTTTGACCTCCGGCCAGTTGAAGGCCTTGATCAGCGGCTTGGGCAGGGCCAGGCCGGAGGTCTCGATGACGATGTGCTCGGGCGCCGGGGTCCGCTCCAGCAGGGCCTCCATGGCGGGCAGGAATTCCTCGGCCACGGTGCAGCAGATGCACCCGTTGGCAAGCTCGACGATGTCCTCCTCGCCGCATCCCTCGATGCCGCAGCCGGCCAGAATCTCCCGGTCGATGCCCAGGTCCCCGAACTCGTTGATGATGAACGCCAGCCGCCGCCCGTCGGCGGTCTCCGCCAGGTGGCGGATAAGGCTGGTCTTGCCGGCGCCCAGAAAGCCCGTGATCACGGTGGCGGGGATTTTCATGGCCGCGCCTCCTCGGGCGAGCCGTCTTTCAAGACCAAGGGCAGGCCCGCGGCCATGAGCACCACCCGGTCGGCGCCGGCGGCCAGGAGCTGGTGAAGCCGCCCGGCATGGTCGCGGAAGGCGCGGGCCGGAGCGTTGTCGGGAACGATGCCGAGGCCGACCTCGTTTGACACGAAGACGACCGGCCCGCGCAAGCCAGGCAGGGCTTCGGCGAGCCGCCGGGTCTCTTGAGCAATATCGCTGCCGGCCGCCATCAGGTTGCTGAGCCACAGCGTCAGGCAGTCGACCAGGATCGGCTCCTCGGGCCGGGCGTGGGCGACGAGCGCCTCGACCAGCCGCACCGGCTCCTCCAGCGTCGTCCACCCGCGACCGCGGCGTTCCCGGTGCCGGCGGATGCGCTCGGCCATCTCGGGATCGCCGGCCTCGGCGGTGGCGAGATAGAGGCCGGCCTTGGCCGTCCGACCTGGACGCGCTTCGATCAAACTTGCCGCGAAGGCGCTTTTGCCCGACCGGGCGCCGCCCAGGACCAGGGTGACGGGCGGCAGCTCCTTGCCGCGTATGGCCACGGTTGCGTCGGGGATTGAGTCCATGGCTCGCCTCCGCCCGAGGACGCCGGGTGCCTTGTGTGCCGGGGAGGTCTCCTGGCTCGGGGTCAACGACCGCGGCGCCTTCCCAACACCAAGTCGTCCTTGAGATCAAGAACCGGGTGTCAGTGGCTCGCGCGCGACCGGGAATCCGAGGCTTGCCCGGAGCCGATCACGCACCGCCGCGGTCTCGCCGCTCACAGTTGCGGGGGCAGCGCCGGCCTGGCGACCCGGAGACTCATGCCCCGGTCCGCTTCACCGGACTTCCCTGTCCCGGCACGGGGCCGAGACTAGCACGCGCGTGCGGCGAAGGCCAGCACGGGCCGGCTGGCGCCGGGCCAGTCCAGGCGTCCCGCCATGCCTGGGCGAGGGAGGCAACCGGGGTTCAGGAAGGGGGCTGGTTGCCGAGGGGAAGGTTGACCGCGCCGACCCGCCACGCGTTGCCGGCTCCCGGCCCGTCGATGTGATCGATCCGGGTGAGCGACAGGTGGCCGACCTCGATGGCGAGCGCCGCTTCGGGGTTGAGGTCGAGCGCCAGGGCGAGCGCCGCTCGGATCGAGCCGCCGTGGGCGACCGCGATGATGTCGCGCCCGGCATGGGCCTCGACCAGCCGGCGGATCGCCGCCGAGACGCGCGCGATCAGGTGGGTGAAGCTCTCGCCTTCCGGCGGCGCCTGGTCGGCCGGGGCGAGCCAGAAGCGGTGCCGGGCGCCGCCTCTGAGCGCCACGACCTCATTGTGGGAGAGACCCTGCCAGGCGCCGAAATTCTGCTCGGCCAGGTCCGGCTCGGCCAGGGGCTCGGGGACCGCCACGCCGCTCTGGTTCAAGGCGGCGGCGATGGCCTCGGCCGTCTGGTGGGTGCGACGTAGGTGGCTGGTCACCCACACCGCGTCCCGCGGCAGGGCCGTGGCGATGGCTTGGAAGGCGGCGGTGTCCGAGGTGTCGGCGGACACGTCGGTCTGACCGTAAATCCGGCCCCCCTGGTCCGGGACCGGCGCGTGACGGATCCACCACCAGCGGGTGACCACGGCTTCGGACATATCGCTCAATAGGCGGCGACGGCGACCAGCAGGATGGCGCCTTCACTGACCTGTTGGACGGCGCCCAGGACATCGCCGGTGGAGCCGCCGATCTGGCGCCGGGCGAGGTGGCCGACACCGGCCGCGGCGGCGCCCCCGATCAGCGCCGCGAGGACTCCGGCGCCCGGTCCGAAGATCAGCACCGCGGCCGCCGTGCCCAGGGCCACGGCGGTCCACACCCGGTCGCTCGACGGCTGTCCGGCCGTTGCCGCGAGGCCGTCTGACCG
>JACZXZ010000012.1 GCA_022571365.1 Pseudomonadota bacterium
GTCGTGACCCTGCCGCCGAAGGTGTTTCGCCAGCTGTTCGCCCACCCGCTCACCGACAAGGGGCTGGCCGCCTTCCTCGCCGACTGGCGGAAGACCGGCCAATCCATCCTCGAGGCGGAAGAAGAAGGAAAACGGGCCGTTGCGCAAGCCTGAAGGCGCGGAATCCGCCGCCCTCCCGGGCCTCGCCGGCGTCCAGGTCGCGGAGTATCTCAGCCGGCATCCGCATCATCTGCGAGCCTGAAGAGACATCCGGATAGCAGAGCGTGATGTCGCCATCGCTCTCGCCCGCCAAGCTTCAGCTCATCGCGCTTCCCGGCATCCCGTTGGTGAAACCCGGCGACGACCTCGCCCACTTCATCCTCGGCGGCGTGGCCGCGGCAGACGAGTCGCTCAGTACCGGTGACGTGCTCGTGATTGCCCAGAAAATTGTGTCCAAGGCGGAAAACCGCTACGTCGACTTGAGGCAGGTCACGCCGTCGGCGCGAGCGCGGGAACTGGCCGATCTTTGCCATAAGGACCCAAGGCTTGTAGAGCTGATCCTTTCGGAGTCTGATGAGGTGTTGCGCTGCCAGCCGGGCATAGTGATCGTCGTTCATCGCCTTGGCATCATTTTTGCCAATGCGGGCATCGACAGCTCCAACGTTGAGCCGGAAGGCGAAGCCGAGCGGGTGCTGTTGGTGCCCCAGGATCCCGATGGCACGTGCCGCCGCCTCCGCGGCGAGCTGCGCGAACGCTCGGGCGTCGATTTGGCCGTGATCATAAACGATAGTGTTGGCCGCGCCTGGCGCAATGGCACCGTTGGCATCGCGCTGGGAGCCTCGGGCCTGCCTTCGCTCCACGACTTGCGCGGCCGTCGCGACCTGTTCGGCCGATCCCTCGTGGTGACCCAGGAAGGCATCGCCGATGAACTCGCGGCCGCCGCCTCGCTGCTCCAGGGGCAAGCGGGCGAAGGGGCGCCAGTGGTCCTGATTCGCGGTCTCAAACTTGCGGGCGCCGCCGCCAACGCCGCGGCGTTGATCCGGCCGAAAGCAAAGGACCTGTTCCGCTGATGAACGGATCGTCGAGCGAAAAGAGATCACGCGTCGCATGTCTCGCCCTGTCGGGGGGAGTCGGGGGTGCCAAGCTCGTCGTCGGCCTGGCGCGCGTAATGGATCCTGTGGCGCTCCTGGTTGTCGCCAACACGGGTGACGATTTCGAACATCTCGGGCTCCACATCTCGCCGGATATCGACACGCTCACCTACACCCTCGCCGGACTCAATCACCCGAAGAATGGATGGGGCCGCGCCGACGAAACCTGGACGTTCATGGCCGCGCTCGAAGCACTTGGCGGCGAGACTTGGTTTCGTCTCGGGGACGGGGACCTTGCCACGCATGTCGAACGCACCCGGCGGCTCAACGCGGGCGAGACCCTCACGGCAATTACCGCCGACTTTTGCGCCAGGCTCGGTGTCTCGACCAGGGTGGTGCCCATGAGTGACGATCCTGTCCGCACCGTCGCTGAGACGCCGGACGGGCCGCTCGCGTTCCAGCACTACTTCGTCCGCGACCGCTGCCAGCCGGTGGTCAAAGGGTTCCGCTTCGCGGGTGCGGCGGAGGCGCGCGCCAATCCGTCATTCCTCGAAGCGTTAGCCGACCCGGGTCTCAGCGCAGTCGTGATCTGTCCATCCAACCCGTTCATCAGCGTCGATCCCATCCTGACGCTGCCCGAGGTGCGGGCGGGGCTGGCGGCGTCTCCGGCGCCCGTGATAGCCGTGTCACCAATCGTCGGTGGCCGGGCGATCAAGGGCCCAACGGCCAAGATGATGCGCGAGCTCGGTATTCCCTGCACGGCTCTCGCCGTGGCGCGGCACTATGGGGACTTGCTCGACGGCTTCGTGGTCGACTCAGAGGACGAAGCGTTGGCCGATCAGGTGCGGGAGCTGGGCGTCGAAGTGCTCGTCACGAAGACCGTGATGGAGAGTCTCGAGGATCGCATGTCACTGGCACGCGCCGTGCTCGATTTTGCCGGCCGGTGGCGCCGGCCCTGAGGCATGATCCCGGAATGCTGCTCGCCTCGTATTTCGCGCTGATGGACAATCTGTTAGAAAGGCCCGCATTGTTGGTCTGCGGCCGTCATCCATCCACCATTTCTTAAGATGTCTATGGTCGGCAAGCGCTGATGTGGGCGATCCTACCAGTCAAGAATCTTGATGCCGCGAAGCAGCGGCTGGTGGATGTTCTGAGTCCAGCCGAGCGCCGGCTCCTCCTCCGAGCCATGCTCGAAGACGTGCTCGCGACGCTGTCGCATGTCGCGGCTCTGGACGGCGTCGCGGTCGTCTCGCGTGACCCCGTGGCAGCGAGCTTGGCGCGAAGCTATGGCGCCCTGTTGATGATGGAAGCCGAGAGCCGCGGCCAGAGCGCGGCCGTCTCGATGGCAGCCGTGAGGCTGGCGGCGGAAGGCGTCGACGGGATGATCACGGTGCCTGCCGACGTGCCGCTTGCGACGCCGGCAGAGATTGGCAAGGTCTTGGCGGTCCACGGGCCAGCGCTCGCCCTGACGATCGTACCGGCGCGGGACGAGAACGGCTCCAACTGCGTCGCTTGTTCGCCGGCCGACTGTATCCCGTTCCGTTTCGGTGACGGAAGTTTCTTCGCGCATCTGGAAGAGGCGCGTTGCCAAGGCATTACGCCACAAGCGCTCCATCTGCCAGGGTTGGGGCTTGACATCGACACCCCCGCGGACCTTGGGGTTCTCCTCGATCGACCCGGAGACACCCGCACCCACGCCTATTTGGCGGAAAGCGGTATCGCGAGGCGCCTGGGCAAGCGCGGCTGTGATGGTGGATCCATCCGCGTGACCGCTGGGCAGGCAAGAGGTTCACCATGACGGCGTCGCTCGATGTTGTGGGGGCGGCAAGACGGTTGACGCGAGCTGAGACCCTGGCGCTTGCCGAAGAGCGGAATACGGAAGCGCTCATGTGCACGGCCGCGGAGCTCCGCGACCGCGGTCACGGTAACGTCGTTTCGTATTCGCGCAAGGTCTTCATTCCGCTGACCCAGCTCTGCCGCGATGTCTGCCACTATTGCGCCTTCGCCCAGCCGCCACGCAAAGGCGCACGCGCTTACATGACCCCACAAGAGGTCCTGGCGACCGCCCGCGCCGGAGTTGCGGCTGGGTGCAAAGAGGCTCTGTTCACTTTGGGCGATAAGCCGGAGCTCCGCTATCCCGTGGCGCGGAAGGAGCTTGAACGGCTGGGGCACGAGACGACGCTTTCCTACCTGGCCGAGGTTGCGGAGCTCGTCCTCGAGGAAACAGGGCTTTTGCCGCACGCAAATCCCGGCGTGATGACGGCTGCGAACATTGCCGCGCTCAGATCCGTGTCCGTCTCGCAGGGACTTATGCTCGAGAGCGTGTCCGAACGGTTATGTGCCAAGGGCGGTCCCCATCACGGGTCTCCCGATAAGAATCCGGCTGTGCGTCTTGCAACAATCAGGCTCGCGGGAGAGCTCAGGGTGCCGTTCACCTCGGGCATCCTGATCGGTATTGGTGAGACACGGCGGGAGCGCATCGAGTCGCTGCTGGCGCTCCGCGACCTGCACGATCGCTACGGACACATCCAGGAAATCATCATTCAGAACTTCCGCGCCAAGCCGGACACGCGGATGGCGGACGCGGCCGAGCCCGAGCTCGAGGAGCTCCTCTGGACGATTGCCGTGGCGCGCCTTTTGTTTGGCCCGGCAATGAACATTCAGGCGCCGCCCAACCTCAGTCCGGGCACATTGTCGCGGCTGATCGATGCCGGGCTGAACGACTGGGGAGGGGTTTCGCCCGTGACCCCTGATTTTGTCAATCCTGAGGCGCCCTGGCCGCACTTGGACGCCCTGGCGCGGGAGACCGCGGCCTGCGGCAAGGTGCTGACCGAACGGCTCGCGATCTACCCGAGCTATGCGCTCGACGGCGAGCGCTGGCTCGACCCGGCGCTCCGCGTGCCGGTACTGCGCGGCATCGATGGGGACGGGTTCGCCCGGGCAGAGTCCTGGTCACCGGGGGAACAAGAACTGCCACCCGCCGATGTTTTGCGCCTCATCGAGGCGGCGCCATCGGTTCGGACCGCGGGAGACCTCGGTCGGGCTCTCGCCAAAGCGTCCGATGGAGAAGACCTTACCGGGGCGGAGATCGTCCGCCTGTTTCAAGCCCGCGGTGATGACTTCGCGGCTGTCTGCGCCGCCGCTGACCGGCTGCGTGCCAGGGTTAACGGCGATGTTGTGACCTATGTGGTCAACCGCAACATCAACTATACAAACGTCTGCTACTTCCGCTGCGGCTTCTGCGCGTTTTCGAAGGGCAAGCTCAGCGAAAACCTGCGGGGGCGGCCCTATGATCTGGACCTCGGCGAGATCGTAAGGCGCACGCGCGAGGCCTGGGCGCGGGGGGCAACGGAAGTCTGCATGCAGGGCGGTATCCACCCCGACTATACTGGACTCACCTACCTCGACATTTGTCGCGCGGTGAAGGAAGCGGTGCCCGAGATGCACATCCACGCGTTCTCCCCGCTCGAGGTTTGGCAGGGTGCGCACACCCTGGGCATCAGCGTGCCGGAGTTCCTTGAGCGGCTGCAGGAGGCCGGCCTCGGGACGCTGCCGGGAACCGCGGCCGAGGTGCTGGATGATGAGATTCGCGCGGTCATCTGTCCCGACAAGATCAGCACCCAACAGTGGATGGACGGCATGGCTGCGGCGCACGCTGCGGGTTTCCATACCACTTCAACCATCATGTTCGGCCATGTGGACGCGGCCCGGCACTGGGCCCGGCATCTGTTGCGGCTCAGGGCATTGCAGGCTCGCACCGGCGGTTTCACCGAGTTCGTTCCCCTGCCATTCGTGCATATGGAAGCGCCCCTGTATCTGAAGGGACACGCACGCAAAGGCCCGACGTTCCGCGAAACCGTCCTGATGCATGCGGTAGCGCGGCTGGCTCTCCACCCCCGCATCACCAACATTCAGATATCCTGGGTGAAGATGGGGCCGGAGGGCGTGAAGGCGTGTCTTGAGGCGGGGGCGAACGACCTCGGAGGCACGCTCATGAACGAGACCATCTCCCGAGCCGCAGGCGCCTCGCACGGCCAAGAGATGCCGCCCGAGCGGATGGAGGCCCTGATCCGAAGCGTGGGCCGGGTGCCCGCTCAGCGCACGACCCTTTACGACCGCGCGCCCGAGTCGCGTGTGAGGGCTTCTTTCGGCGCGTCCTCGCTGACACCCGTCGTCAATATGTCTGCGAGGCGAGACGAGCGCGGCTGGCGCGCACACGACCTCGTTCGGCTCACACCGTCCGGCTGACGCCAGCGGTTGGTCTTGGGAACGGTCGCCGGTCCAGGATCACAGCGAGGTCAAACTTCCACGAACCGACCTTTGAAAGACGCTGCCCGATGAGTTCCTGCAAGCCAGCGATTTTAAAAGCTATTCCATCTGGAAGCGACTGTTTAAGGGGATCGAGGAGTTGCAGGATTAGCGACCGCCCGGGAATACCGCCCGGGAATAATGTGGCGGTTCATCGGGTGCCCTGCTGGTGTTTTTCCTGCCGGCGAGGCGTGATGGTTTGCAAACTAAATTGCGAACCAACAGAACGTCACGGAAGAACGTCGCGGAGCGGTTTCGGGCGGTGCTGGACGGGATGGAGTGGTCGTCATTACTTAACAGCCGAAACACTTAGGAATTGCGCGGCACTGTCCAGTGTGATTGGCGTCGCATTGCTAAACCTGTTATACGATTAACACCCGTATCGTGGGTTCGAATCCCACGCCCTCCGCCGATTTTAATGTCTTAGCCCTCTCCCCGCCGCCGTTTTCTTCCCCTGCAACCGTTGCAGCTGAGCCGACGTTTGTGCCGGCTTTCTTTGCCTTGCTCGACTGGAGAGCTTATTTCAAAGATGACATGAGGTATTTTGGCTGCGGTAGGGTCGGCGCCTCGTCGGCCTGGGCCAGACCTATCCCAAGCCACGCCGTGCGGCGCTCAACACGGCATCTGGCATCGAAAGCCACGCCGTGCGGCGCTCAGCACGGCATCTGGCATCGAAAGCCACGCCGTGCGGCGCTTAGCACGACATCTGGCATCGAGGGCCACGCCGTGCGGCGCTCAGCACGGCATCTGGCATCGAAGGCCACGCCGTGCGGCGCTTAGCACGACATCTGGCATCGAAAGCCACGCCGTGCGGCGCTCAACACGGCATCTGGCATCGAAAGCCACGCCGTGCGGCGCTCAGCACGGCATCTGGCATCGAGGGCCACGCCGTGCGGCGCTCAACACGGCATCTGGCATCGAAGGCCACGCCGTGCGTCCGGCTCGGTCGTCGCCTGATTCAGCGATAGCGCCATGATTTCAGACTTGCCATCCGGATCGCGCTTGGCCGTCGTCGCGGCGCTTTCGCTCGTCCTCGCCGCCTGCTCGCTGCCGCGGGTCATCGAGGCCGCGCGGGTGCTCGGCGACATCGTCGCCGGCGAGGAGCCGAGCTCGCTGAAGGATCGAACCCCGACCCCCGAACGCGTGCCGGTCGCCTATCGGGTCGACGGGCGCGCCTATGACGGGGACCTCTACCTGCCGGGGGACCGGACCGAGGGCGCCATCGTCCTGGTGCCGGGCGTCTCCCGGGCGGGCAAGGACGACCGTCGTCTGGTGGCGTTCGCCAACACGCTGGCGCGGGCCCGCTTTGCCGTTCTGGTGCCGGACATGCAGGGTTTGAAAGCCCTCAAGGTGCGCGCCACCGACGTCCGCGAGATCGCCCACGCGATCGCTTACTTCGCCGACAGCAGCGCCGCGGCGGGCCATGATCGGATCGGCCTGGTCGCCGTCTCCTACGCCGTCGGCCCCGCGATTCTCGCCGCCCTCGAGCCCGATGTCCGCGACCGAATGGGCTTTGTAGTGGGCATTGGCGGCTATTGGGACCTGGAAGCCGTGGTGACCTATTTCACCACCGGCCACTACCGCGAGCGCCCGGACAGGCCGTGGCGGCGCGCGCAGCCCAACGCCTACGGCAAGTGGGTGTTCGTCCTGAGCAATGTCGAACAGCTGGAGAGCGCCGCCGACCGCGCGATACTGGACCGCATGGCGCGGCTTAAATTCGATGACCCCGATGCCGGCATTGCCAAACTGGCGGCTCGATTGGGCCCCGAAGGGCGGTCGGTCTACGCCCTGCTCGACAATACCGATCCGGAACGGGTGCCGGCCCTGTTGGCCGCCTTGCCTGCGGGCATCAAGGCCGAGTTCGCGGCACTCAACCTCAAAGGCCGCGATTTCTCGCGCTTGAGCGCCCGGTTGATCCTCATTCACGGCCGTGATGACACCATCATCCCCTATACCGAGAGCGTCGCCCTCGCCGCCGCGCTGCCCAAGGAACAGGCCGAGCTTTACCTGGTTGATAGCCTTGCCCATGTCGATCTCGGCCCGACCGGGCTGATCGACACTTTCACACTGTGGCGGGCGGTTTACCGGCTGCTCGAGCAGCGGTCGCCGGCGCGGCCGGCGGGCTGAGGCGCATGGTTTAGGGCGGCGCCGCTCCGCCACGCCCTGTGCCCGGCGGCGGCTCAGGCGAGCGATCGGGCGGCTCGCGGCGACCAACGTCATGGTCAAGCGGCCGGCGGAGTGGTAGAATAATTGGGAAACGGTACAACGTGCCGGAAGCAGGGGGGTGGTTCCCGATCCGCGACGGGGGAAAGCCCTCAAGACGTCGAGATGACAGGGAGCCTTTGCAATGAACAAGAGCAGGACATGGGGACTGGTGGTCGTCATTATTGGCGTACTGGCGAACAATTACGTCTATCTTCACGATCTCATCCTGGACAGGCACGAGGGCATGATTCTTCTCGGCTGGAAGGCCGGGATCGGAATTATTGTCACGCTGGCGGTGATCTTCATCGGCCTCGTGCTCCTGTTGCGTTCGCCGGCGGGTGAGGCGGGTGAGACGGCTAAGGCGGGTGAGACGGCCGATTGAACGCGCTTTAAGGCGGCGGGCGGGGCGCAGCGCCGCCCAACGGCCGGTAAAGCCGCCACCGGTGAGCGCGATCTCGCGGTCCATGTTGCCCTCGGGCGGATACCAGGCGCCCACCGTTTCGCGGGCGCTCGCCTCCCAATAGCTTTCGACCGGATGGGCCGGCCCTAGTCAAGAGCGGCAGGGGCCGGTCGTGGCGGGCTTCGTGCCGGGCGTGACGGCAGGCGCGGGTCGCTTACGGACGTCGGTGGGCTTCACCGGGAGATCCGCAAGATCCGGGAGATGATCGAGCTACCGCTCAAGTACCCGGAGGTCTTCGAACGCTTCGGAATCGAGGCTCCCAAGGGGGTCTTGCCTCGACGGTCCGCCGCGAGATGGATGACGCGCACGGTCTCGTCCCACAGGCCGTAGCGGGGAAGCTCGTCCAGGGCGATCCAGGCGACGGCGGCGGCGTCATCCTGGGCCCGGGCCTCGCCGGCCCGCCATTCGGCGAGCAAGTCGACGAGCGTGTAATGGGCGCGCACGCCCCCTTCCGGGTCGCGGTCGATCGAGTCGACGACGGCGATCACGTCGATGAGGTCGATCTCGAGCCCGGTCTCTTCGGCGACCTCCCGGCGCGCCGCCTCGAAAACCGTCTCGCCGAGCTGCTGGACACCGCCCGGGATGCTCCACTGTCCCTGACGGGGCGGTTTGCCGCGCTTGACCAGCAGCACCCGGTCGTCGCGCCAGATCACCACGCCCACACCGACAAAAGGCCGGTCGGGATAGCTTCGTGTCATTGCTCTTGGCTCTTCGCTCTGGGCGAGGTCCGAATCGGCGGAACGCCGGGCCCGTCCGCCGCCCGGCCTCACCGCCGAGCGATAGGGCTAGACGATCGCGCCGGCCCGTGCAATCCCAAAACCGAGGATCGCCGTCTCGGCCCGCCCGGTCGAAGCCGATCCCAGGAGCCCGGCCGCAGGCGCCTGCGGGCCGGCCCAATCAGCCGCGCCATGGGAGCGAGGGGAAAGAGGCCTGGGCCTTTGCCGCTGGCGCTCATTCGCCACCTGCGGCGGCCGGGTCGAAAATCTCCACCGCGTCGGAGAACGAGATGAAGCTCAATGACCCGGCCTTGGTCGCGCCGCCGATGACGTACCACCGCCCCCCGACAATCGCCGAGGATAGACCGTGTCGCGGCGTGGGCAGGTCGGGCAATTTGAGCCAGCCGTCGGTGGCCGGATCGTAAACCTCGTGTTGGCCGAAGGTCTGGTGCGGTGAAAACGCCTCGCCGCCGGTCACATGAATGCGGCCGGCCAGCGCTGCCGCCGTCAGACCGCCCCGGGGCGTCGGCATGTCGCGGCCTCGGGTCCAGCTGTCGGTTCCCGGGTCGTAGCTCTCGACCGTGGCGAGATTCCCTTTCCCGCGCCAGCGTCCGCCGATGACGTGAAGCGCGCCGTCGACGACCGCGACCGCCAGATGCTCACGCGCCGTCGGTAGCGGCGCCCGCGTGGCGTCCCAGTGATCGCTCGCCGGGTCGTAGGTGAAAAGCGCCGTGGCATCCGGTCCTACGCCGCCGACCACGTAGAGCACGCCATCGATGCTCGCCATGGCGTGCGCCGCCCGCGGCGCCGGCATATCGGCCACGGCGATCCAGCTGTCGGTTCCCGGATGGTAGGCCCAGGCACCGCGGACGTTGGCCTTGAAGAAGATGTTGTCATAGCCGCCGGTCACGTAGATCCGCCCGCCCGCGGCCGCCAGGCCCGCATGGTGGAGTGTGACCGGCAGGGGCGCGAGCGTGCGCCAGGCATCCGCTGCCGGATCATAGACCTCGAACGCCGCCGTCGTTCCAAGGGTGGTGAGCCCGCCCGCGGCGTAGATCTTTCCGTCGAGGACGGCGGCCGCGATCTCGGAGCGGGCGGTCGGCATGGCCGCGCCCGTTGTCCATGGCCCTGCGGCCGCCGCCGGGCCGCCGACCGCCGCGATCAACGCCGCGCAGCCGAGGCGGACGGTACGGAAAAGCCTCCCGAGGGCGTTCTTCATTGAAACGAAATTCTTCCTCGCCCCGTGATTGAACCGACGACGGCTCGGCCGGCTCGATGCTTCACGGAGGAACAATGTCAGTTGGGCCGAGCCCGGTGGTGGTGATATCGGGGTAGGTGAGTGTGTCGGGTACCCCGGGAAGGTAGTTGAGAAAGAAGAAGTCGTGCTCGAGGTCGATCAGGCTCAGCGTCACCACCGGGGTCACGGCGCCGGGCACCTCGCTCGGGTCGGTGACTCCCGACTCGGTATAGCTCAGGCGCAGATTAGAAGCCTCGACATCCCCTGCCGTCCGCTGGACCCGGGCGACGATGATGTCCCACGATGAAGCGGAGCCCACCGGGCCGCCGCTGCATGACACGCCGGCGCCCGAGCCCGTGCAGGTGATCGTGTTGTCGGGGTTCAGATTGTCAAGCGATGCCACCGGTGCTTCGATCAGTGCCGTGCGCAGCCCGGCGCGGCTGGCCTCGCTGAAGCGGTGGTAATCGAAAAGAATGAGCGTGAGTTCGAGCAACCCGAGGGTGAGCAGCACCAGTCCCGGCAGGATGAAGGCGAACTCGATGGCGACGGCGCCGCGCCGGCAGCGGGGGAGGCGCCTGAACGGGCGCATCCATCTAATTGCCGATGTAGGCTTGCTCATGGACCGCTGACAGATTGAAATCTTCCAGACCGACCGCCGCGAGCAGCCCGGGCAGCAGGGGGTCCAACGGCACCGAGCCTTCGAGCCGGATGAGGGGCACCTCATTTGCACCCACCGTAAAGGTCGTGGTGGTGATGGTGAGCGTGGCCGAGGGATCGGCCCAGCCGGAAACCAGCAGCGGCGCGTCGCCGCTGAGACCGCCCGTCCTGACCAGGTTGTCGATCCTCTGCTCGGTGGTGGCGTCGAAGGGGATATCGCTGCGCGCCGCGAAACTGGCGCCGGCCCTGAGGCCCCGCTCCAGCGCGTTGCTCTGCGAGATCGCCCGGCCGAACTCGACCATGCCCACGAGCATGATCAGCAACAGCGGCAGCAGCAGGGCGAACTCGACCGCCGCCGCGCCCCTGGGAGAGCGGCGGAACTCACTCAACCAGGCGAACATTGGCATGCACGTCGCCAGAGCTCTGGGCGGTGAGCGGGCCGACGACCTCGCCGTAGATTGAGGCATCCGGCGGGTTGGGCACCTCCTCGGTGATGAAGAACTCGATGTAGCGTCCGTTGGTCGGATACGTCCCGCGGCCCTGGACGCCCAGCGCCTGGCAATTCAATACGGCGACGTTCACGACGCGGCGCTTCGGGTCGTCGTCCGGGATTGACTCCGGCTGGCCGCTGCAGTCGGGATCCGGCCCGGAGCCGCCGCCGGATTGTCCCTGGCCTTGTCCCTGGCCCTGGCCTTGTCCCTGACCGCCCCCTCCGCCCGTACAGGCAGGGGAGTCGGAGAGGGGGAGCTCCACCGATCCGCCCAGCTCGTAGAGGTACATCTCGTAGCGGCTGGCGTTGGCCAGCACGCCGGGAAGCGTGCCGGAATGCATCTCCGTCCAGTAGTCGCTGCGGCTCCAATTGCCGTTGCCGAAGTCGTTGGCGGGGGTGATGTTGTTGTCGCGCGGATAGTTGATGATGTTGCCTGCCGGGATATTGGTCTGTTGCGTACTGGTGTCGAAGCGCGAGTTGATGCCCTGGCGAACCTGCTGGGTCTGGACACCGGGCGCGGTTTCCACCTCGGGCCCGGTGCATTGGGCCTGAGTGACCGCCGCCAGCGCTTGGCCGATGTTGCTCGCGCCGCAATTGCCGGTGAGCGGGCACAAGAGGCCGTATTGCCCGGGCGCGGGCGAGTTGCCGCTAGGCCCGGGCTTGATGCGCAACTGTTTGCCGATGCTGGATGAGATGAAGAGGTTGGGCCCGCCGGTTTCCGCAGGGTTGCAAATCATGAGCGGGGGCGTGTTGCAGATGATCGGCTCGTACTTTGCCGTCGCAAAGGCGTTGAGCTGAACGACGTTTTCCGATTGGCGGCTGGTAAGCCGGGCGATAACCGGCTCGAGGATAAGGTCGATGTCCTGCGGGACCATGGTGACCCGTATGTAGACGGCGTCCTCGTTGCTCGTCGCCGCCACGTCCGGCGAGATCTCGCTGAAGAACTCGACGTTGGTCACATCCAGCGAACCGACCCCGGCGAGCAGCAGGCCGCTCTGGGAGGCGGCGGTCCTGGCCACCTGCTCGGCCTGTTGGCGGGCATCCTCATAGCCGTCGAGCTCGACCGCCCCGGCGAGCGCCGCCGCGTCAGCGGCATTCTGCATCTGGGTGCGAAGCACCGCCATGCGGCCGTAGTCAATGGCCAAAACGCCGGAGCCAAGCAGCAGCAAGCTGACCATCGCTATATAGATGGCGACCGCGCCACGCTTGTCCCGCCATAGCGTCGAAGCGATACGGCTCAGGCCGCCTCCGGCGCTGCGTCGGTCGGGCGTCCCGTGCGTGGCCTCCGCCCGTCGGCCCGGTTTTTTTGCTTTGCCAAGACGCATGTGGTGCGGTCCTTTGTCTTTAGCAGCCAGCCTCGACGGCGCGATATTGGCAAAGTACCTTCCCCCGGCCAGTGACGGCCGTCACTGGCCGGGGGTTTCCCATCTATTTTTCAATATGGTCATCGGATCGGTGCCGCGCCAGCCGGGCACCCACCTTCACGCGGCTACTCCACGCCGGCAGCGGCCTCGGCGGTAGCCCCGGCGGAAGCGCTGGTTTCGCCACCAGCGGTGGGCGGTAGCTGGCCCGGGGTCGGCACCGAGGCGCAGCGGGGCGCACAGCTCAGGGTTGACTCCTCGGTGTTACGATAGACGGTGACGTGCCGCTCAAGGTTGGGCACGACGACCACATCGGCATCGAGGATTTTCTTTCCCTTGCTGTCGAGGATGATGAGGCTGGTCTCGCCCGGCCGCTTGCCGAGGAGGAGGATGAGCCGCGGCGACTCCACGGCCAAGTCGATGATCTCGGGATTGGCGGTCAGAATGGTGGAGGCGTCGACGGAGAGGCGCAAAACCTCCGCCTTATCGACCACCACCTGTATCGTTTCGCCAGCCATGGCGGCGGGTGCCAGCCACAGGAGACAAGCCCCCCCTATGGCTATGGCGCAGCACCGGCGCATCATGGCCGCCATCGGTGTAGCCAAATGGTAAATAGCAACCCGTCCGATTGTCTTTGACCTTGACATTGGCGCGAGGTTGGCAAGGCCGCGTTCAAAATCCCAAACGTGTAGTATGTAGGATATAGTATAATATCATATAATCATAGGTTGTCCTCCGCCGAACATTCTTCGCCCATTAACCCTGCGGGGGCGCGCCGAAGAGGGCTATCGTGTCTTGGCTGTGCTGACACCTATAGAAGCCGACGCCATTGCGGGGCGGGGCCCATTTTGCCTGGGCCGCAGCCCAGCCTCGGGGGGCGTGCGATGATGGCGAAGGCCTGTGTCCGCCTCGTCGCGCTTGCCGCCACCGTCCTGCTTGCGGCGTGCGCGACAGACCTCGACACGCTCGGGGATAGTCCCGATACCGTGATATCTACGCTCATGAAAGCGGCGCAGGCCTCGCAGGGATCGTACAACTACGGCGCCGCAGCGGGCTTTTACGCCAATCTCTACCAGCGCGATCCGGAAAATCGCGAGGCGCTGCTCGGCTATGTCCGCAACCTGCGCTATGTGGGTAGTCCTGAAAGGGCGATCGGGATCTTGAGGGGGGCTCTCGAAAACACACCCGAGGACGGAGAACTCCTGGCCGATCTTGGCAAGGCGGAGCTCGCCGCCGGCCGGCCGGAGCAGGCGGTGGAGACGCTTACAGCCGCGGCGGAGTTTGCTCCCGATGACTGGCGCATTCACTCGGCGCTCGGCATCGCCTACGACCGGTTGGAAGCCTATGAGGAGGCGATGAGCAGCTATGAGGAGGCGCTCAGGCTGTCGCCCGACAATCCGACGGTGCTGAACAACCTGGCGCTGTCGCGCACCCTGGCAGGCGATCTCGACGGCGGCGTCGCCGTGCTCAAACGGGCGGAGATGCTGGCACGGCCCGGTGCGATCCTCCAGATCCGTCAGAACCTGGCCCTGCTTCGCGCCCTGCAAGGTAATTTCCGCGAGGCCGAACGTTTGACTAAGTCAGATCTGCCCGAGAAAATTGCCGAGCACAACCTTGAGTACTACCAGATATTGGCGACGGGCGTCCTGATCCACGGCACCACCGAGGACCCTGGCGAGCCAGCGCCCCCGCTCCAGCATCCGCTTCAACGGGAATAGGCGGACTCACGTCGACCGTTGACAGGCGCGGCTGGGGGCAGCCCGCCTCTGCGCCCCCGCTCGGGCTGGTCACCCGTCAGCTAGGGGCCCAGGCTGGCCATGGTTTGGATGACGGCCGGGCCAAGGATGATGACGAATATGGTCGGCAGGAAGAACACGATCATCGGCACGGTAAGCTGTGCCGGCAGGGCTCCCGCCTTCTTTTCCGCCCTGATCATACGCTCGTCGCGGTTTTCTTGCGCCAGCACGCGCAACGCAACGGCGACCGGCGTGCCGTACTTTTCCGACTGAATGAGCGTTGTTGCAAGGGATCTGACCGAAGCCAGGCGAACGCGCTCGGTCAAGTTCTGGAACGCCTGCCGTCGGTCGCCGAGGTAGCTCAGCTCGGCCGTCGTGAGGCCGAGCTCCTCAGCGAGCTCGGGCGAGCTATCGGCGAGCTCGTCGGTGACCCGGGCGAACGCCCCCTCGATTGAAGAACCCGACTCGACACAGATCACCAGCAGGTCAAGCGCGTCGGGAAAGGCCTTCGTTATGGCTTGCTGGCGGTGCTGGATGCGGTTGCTGACGAGGACGTTCGGCAGGTAGAACCCGATGACCGCGACAACGGCCAACACCACGAATTTCACGGGCATGGGCATGACGAACTTCTGGGATCCGAACAGCATAAGCGCCGTGAACAGCCCGAGCCCTATGGGCAGCACCAGGCGGGTGAAGGTGAAGGTGATGGCGGCGGCCTGGCTGCGCCAGCCGGCCTGGGCGAGGCGCCTCCGCACCGCCTTCGATTGGATCAGCTGCTGTAGCTTGAGCCGCTCCAACACTTGCTTCATGAAACCGACACGGGCGAGGCTTCGGGCCTGCGCGCTCTTCCGCAGCGAAGCTTGTTGGTGGCGGCTGAGCTCCACCCGCCTCTCGGCCACGGCCTTGAGCCGGGAGTCCAGCTGATCACGGCGGACCAGCGGCAGGCCGACAGCAAGGATCGATACGAAGCTGCCGAGGCTGGCCAGCACCAGGATCAAGGTGGCGGGATCGGTGAGATACGCCATCATATCTGAAAGCTCACCATCTTTTTCATGATGGCTATGCCGATGCCCATCCAGAGCAGGATGCCTGCCAGCATGATATTGCCCATCTCGGTGTTGAACAGCATGGCGATGTAATCAGGCTGCACCAGGAGCAGCGCGCCGGTGATCAAGAACGGCAGCGAGCCGATGATCATCGCCGACGACTTTGCTTCGCTCGACAGCGCCTGCACCTTGCCCTGCATCTTCTTGCGCTGGCGCAGAATGCCGGACAGATTACTCAGCGTCTCGGCCAGATTGCCGCCGGTCTGCTGCTGGATGGTGAGCACGATGGTGAAGAACTTGACTTCCACCGTCGGCATGCGCGTTAGCGCGCGCTGTAGCGCCTCGTTGAGCGTCATGCCGAGGCGGATGCCGTCGGTGATCAGACGGAATTCGGTGCGAACCGGCTCCGGTGATTCCTTGGCGATAATGTTGAGGCATTCGCCGAGCGGCAGGCCCGAGCGTATGCCGCGCACGATGATGTCGAGTGAATCGGCAAAATTCTCGGTGAACGCTTTCTTCCGCCGCTTGGCGAGATAGCGCAGCACCAGCTTCGGCAAGCCGACGCCTGCAATGATGGCGATAAGGGGGGTCGCGATCCTGGGCAACCCGAGGAGGGGATAGAGGAGCGCCGAGACCACCGCGACGACGGCGCAAATGATGAGGTAATTGCGTACCGAGAGAGTGAGTCCGGCCTCTTCCAGGTCGCGGCGGATCTTCTCCTTGGGCGACTTCCGGCGCCCGGTTTCCTGTTGCTTGAGCTTGTCCTCGACGTGAGTCCGGTGTCGGGCGTCGGTCTTGCCGCCCGCGCGCGCCGCGCCGCCGCGCCGGCCCGGGCCGGCGATGATGGCGATGCGCTTGCGCAACCGCGCCCGCGGTCCGAACTGCAACATCGCCACGGCGGACAGCACTACGGCGACGAGGACGATCCCCGCACCCCCGCCGAGGACGAGCAAGTCCATGGGGACGTCAGGCATCGGTTTCGCTCAGCGCTTCGGCGAGCTGTCGCTCCAGGCCGTAATAACGCGCCCTGTCCCAGAAATTGGGGCGCAGGCCGCTCGGCCGGTGGCGCCCGGTGATGTTGCCCTTCTCGTCTTCGCCCTCAATCTCGTACGTATACAGGTGTTGTATGGTGACGACATCGCCTTCCATGCCGACAAGCTCGCTCACGTGGGTGATCTTGCGCGAGCCGTCGCGCAGACGCTCCACTTGAATGATGACGGTGATGGCGGCGGCGATCTGTTCGCGCACGGTCCTGACCGGCAAGTTGAAGCCGCCCATGGCGATCATGTTCTCGAGACGGCTGATCGCGTCGCGTGGGGAGTTGGCGTGCACCGTGCCCATCGAGCCGTCGTGGCCGGTGTTCATCGCCTGCAGCAGGTCGAACGCCTCGGGACCGCGGACCTCGCCCACGATGATCCGCTCGGGCCGCATGCGCAGGCAGTTCTTCACCAGGTCGCGCATGGTGACCTCACCGATGCCCTCCAGGTTTGGCGGCCGCGTCTCCAGGCGCACCACGTGGGGCTGCTGCAGTTGTAGCTCGGCCGCGTCCTCGCAGGTGACCGTGCGTTCACTCGGGTCGATGAATTGGGTCAGACAGTTCAACAGCGTGGTCTTGCCCGAACCGGTGCCGCCCGAGACCAGCACGTTGATCCGGCAGCCGCCGATCACCTCCAGAAGCTTGGCGAGGGGTGGCGTGAGGCTGCCGAATTCTATCAGCTTGTGCAGTGTGAGCTTTTCCTTGGTGAACTTTCTGATGGTCAGGACCGGTCCATCGAGTGCCAGCGGCGGCACGATGACGTTGACGCGTGAGCCGTCGAGAAGGCGCGCGTCGCAGATTGGGCTGGCCTCGTCGACGCGCCGGCCGACGGCGCTGACGATCCGCTGGCAGACGTTCATGAGTTGCGCGTCGTCGCGGAATTTGACGTCGGTGAGAACAATGCGCCCGTTGGTCTCGATGTAGACTTGTTGGGAGCCGTTCACCATGATGTCCGCGATGTCATCGCGATCGAGCAAGGGCTCGATCGGCCCCAGGCCGAGCACGTCATTGCAGATGTCGCCGATCACCCGGTCCTGCTCGGCGGCGCTCAGCACCATGTTGCGAATGGTGATGATCTCGCTGATGACGTCGCCGATCTCCTCACGCACCGCGTCGGGATCGAGCTTGGTCAGCGCGCTGAGATCGACCGCGGTCAAGAGATCATTGAAGACCTTGATCTTGATCTCCTCGAGCCGCTGGTCAGGCTTGCTGGTCGTCGCCTTAGGCTGCGCTTTGACCTTCTTCGCCGGTTCGCTCGGCGCCGGAGCGGCCTCGGGCCGCCGGTCGGGCTCGCCGGTCGTCGCCTTAGGCTGTGCTTTGGCCTTCTCCGGCGGTTCGCTCGGCGCCGGAGCGGCCTCGGGCCGCCGGTCGGGCTCGCCGGTCGTCGCCTTAGGCTGCGCTTTGGCCTTCTCCGGCGGTTCGCTCGGCGCCGGAGCGGCCTCGGGTTGCGCCGACGCCGGAGCCGGCGTTTCGACTACCTTGAGCTGCGGCGACGGTGCCGTCGGCTTCTCAGCGGCGGGATCAGGTTTTCGAGCGGCCGGAGGGCCCTCACGTTTACCAAACATGGCTCCTCGTTTTTATGTAGACCTTTTTGTATGCAACTTTAACTATGACATATATGGATTTAAATCTACTTCCTGAACAATGACAACACGCCTTTCTTCTTCTTCTCCGTCACTTTCTGTCGTCCGCTTAGGGTTTTTGCCAGTTCGCCAAGATCGGCCGCCACCCTTTGACGAGCCTTGATCTCGGCGACCATTTGACCGTTGTTGGCCGCCGTGCCGAACAGCGCCGGCTCGAATGGAACTTCGAGGGTAGTCTTGCACTTCAGCGTCTCTTCAAAGTTCTTGGGCGAAAGCTCTGTCTTCTTGTAGGCGCCGACGCGATTGAGGATAAGGCGCAACGGCGGGTACTCGCCACGCAGCGCCGTCAGTTTTGTATATAGGTTCTTCGCATCCCGTAGGCCCGCCAGATCGAGGGAGGTGGTGATCGCGACCTCGTCGCTGTCCTGCAGGCTTTGCTGTGCCCATGGCGTCCAGCCGTGCGGCATGTCAAGAACGACGAACGCCACCATGCGGCGCAGCTTTTCCAGTACTTGGCTCAGGGATTCTATGGTGATTTCCGGATTGCTTTCAAGAGAGCCGGGTGCGGCCAGCAGCATCAGATGCTCGTCATATTTTTCCATAAAGCGTTCGAGCAGCACCTCGTCGACTCGTTCCGGCTGAGCCAGCGCGTCGACAATCCCGTTATCGGCCTCGATGTTGAAGGCCAGGGCGGCCGTGCCGAAGGGGATGTCCAGGTCGACCAAGGCGACGTTTTCCTCGTAAATGTCACCCAGACTCCACGCGACGTTGTGAGCCATGGTGCTGCTGCCGGTGCCGCCGCGCGCGCCGACAAAGGCGATCATCCGGCCCAGCTGGGCGGCGTCCGGGTCGCCGCAGATCGCCATCAAGGCCTCGGTGATCTGCGCCGGCGTCACCGGCCGGGTGAGGTAGTCGCTGACACCGTGGCGGAGCAGCGCACGATAGAGGGAGACGTCGTTCTCGGTGCCAATGACGATGACGTTGCTGCCGACGTTGCAGACCTCGGCGAGCGAGTCGATCTCGGCCAGCAGAGAGTCACCGCTTTTTTCCGACTCGATGACGACAATGGTCGGGGTCACATTCTCCGAGCAGTAGGCGATGGCGGCTTCGATTCCGCCGAAGTCGCCCGAGCTCTTGGCCTCCGCCAAGCGCCGGTCGCTGCAGGCTTGTTCGAGGGCTTGTTTGGTCTCCTCGCTTTCGACGAATGCCTGGATCGAAACGTTGATAATCTTTCCGTCCTCCTCAGGCGATATTTCCCAGATGGGCTCCCGATGATCGCAAGTTTAGCACCAACCGGCGTTCAACGCCATTTGGGAGCGGCTTTCCGTCTTTAGCGCACTCGCTTGCGAACAATTGCCGCCGAAAGATGCCAGTTGGATTCCACTCTCAGAGGGTCGTGCCGGCTTTCAACCGTCAGGCGCCCTCCCACAAACTCTCTCGATCCGCGTTAATGCTTTGAGATATATGGAAAATTCCGTTCGGGATCGAATTCGAGGGAGGATCTGGAGAATCCAGGCTCAGGCGAAATCGGGTTGAGAGCTACTACTCGCTAATTTCTTCGCTCACCGTCGCCTTCTCTTCAGCCGTCTTCTCCGCGCCGGTGACCTCACCCCGACGGTATTTACCGATGATCAGGTCGCTGCGCGCGGTGTCGCGCAGCCCTAGCGGCGCCGGCCCGACGAGATGGGCCGGATTGGCCACCATGAGGCCCAGATTGCGCCGTGTCGCGCAGCCGTAGTTGGGGGGCAGCGCGTTGGTTGGGTTGTAGTGCGTCGGCCGGGACCAATCCCCGCACTGCGGCACCCTGACTTTTATGCCCTCGAAATGCAAGGTGGCTAACCGGGGCCCTTCCGCTGCCTCGACCTCAAGGCCGAGGCGCACGGCCCCGGGCGCAACACCGCGGCGGTAGGCATAACGCTCGAGAGCTCGGCCGCGTCTGAGCGCCGCCTCGTCATCTTCGCTCTCTGCCGGCACGGTGATCGTCAACGGGGCGAGACCGCGTTTGCCATACTCGGCCAGGAAGCCGTCGAGGCGGGCGCGCTCGTCGGGGGCGAGGCGGGTGACGTCCTCGACGGCGGCGATCGAGAGTTCGTGGCTCTGCCTTTCGAGGGTGAAATCGTGGTACATCGGCGGCCCCGCGCAGCCGGCGGCGACGAGCAGCAAACCGGCGGCCCACCCGAGGGACCGCAAGCCTGAGCATTTCACTATTGTCGCCATAACGTAGCCCTTCCTTCAACCCACTGGCATGCCCGATCCGAGGCCGACCTTATGCCGTGGTGCATTATTCCATGATATACCCGACCGGGCCCTCGATCTGGCCCGCCGGGGGCTCCAGATCCGGCTTGACATAGATTTTGTGCAACCGCCCGAACAGGTACATATCGACGTCGCTCGCCGGGGCGAAGCCGTCGGTCGGCAGGGCCAGGGCGCGCTCCGCCACCGGCTCGACGAGGTAGGCGGTGACGATAATGATGAGCTCGGTCTCGTTGCGCTGGAACTCCTGACTGCGGAACAGGGCGCCGAGGATCGGCAGGTTCATCAGGCCCGGTATGCCGGTGACCGTGTTGGTTATGTCGTCCTGGAGCAGGCCGGCGATGACCAGGCTGCCGCCGCTGGGCAGCTCCACGGTGGTCTCCGCCCGGCGCAGCGTCAGCGCCGGAATGGTGACGGTATCGTCCGCGGTCACCTCAATCGTGAGCTCGCCCGAGCCAGCGCCGGTCGCCAGCGCGCTGACCTCGGTCGACACCTTGAGCGAGATGCGGCCCGACTCGAGCACCACCGGGGTGAAGGCCAAGCTCACGCCGAACGGCTTGAACTCGATGGTGAATGTACCGGGTTCTGTTCCGGGGATCAGGACCGGAAACTCGCCGCCGGCGATCAGGGTCGCGGTCTCGCCCGAGATCGCGGTCAGGGTCGGCTCGGCCAGGTTCTTGACCAGTCCTTCGCTCTCCAGCGCCTTGATGACCGTCGTGAGGCTGCGGGGGCCACTGTCGAAAACGAACGTGCCGGTGCCGAAAGCATTCACGCTGGCGACAGTGAGACCGCTAACCGAAGGCACACTTGTAGTCAAGTCGAAGCCGATATTCTCGGTTCTCGTCAACCCCAAGGTCAGGTCGATGCCGAGCTGCTTGAAGATATCGCGTCTGACCTCGGCGACGCGCACCTGGAGAAAGACCTGTTGCCCGCCCAGCACGCTCAGCATGTTGACCACGTTTTCATCCTCCGCGACGAAGCGCCGGGCGATCTGCCGGGCGTCCTCGGAGGCCTTTGGTGAGCGCACCGTCCCGGTCAGGACAATGTCGGTGTTCACCGCTGTGACCTCGATGGTCTCGTTCGGCAGAATCTCGGCCAGGGCCTTTCTGAGCGCCGTCATGTCGACTTCCACCCGCACCTCGAGGCGGAGTGCGACACGGCCCTCGCTGTCGAGGAAGAAGACGTTGGTGTCGCCAACGGCCTGGGCCACGAGGAAGACCTTCCGCGCCGTCTTGACCACCACGTCGACGATCTCCGGATTGGCCACCATGACGTCGCGCGCATCGACTGGCAGGTTGATGAGGCGCGTCTTGCCCACCGGCAGGGTGATGACGTAGGGCACCGTATCGTCGATCAGTTCCTGCATCTCGATGCCGGCGTCCACGCCTTGCTGGGCCAACGCGGCTTGGGGCACGGCGAACTGGGCCACGGCGAGGAGGACAAGGACGTTTCTTATAGAAAAGCGTCCCATAAAAAAGCGGTTCATTTTTGGCTGGAGAACTCCAGCGTGGTCAACGTGGACGAGCGGTAAACCTTCAGCTTCTTCCTCTGCGCGAAAGCCGATGCCTCGTCCGATACCGGGCCCTCGATTCCGGCCTGTGCCAGGATCGAGGCCCGCACGGCCTCACTGATCTCGCGATCACTGGTATAGCCGATCTCCCCCTCTGCGATCTCGCCTGGGGTGAGACTGCGCAGCGACAGGGAAAGGATACCCATCGTCGACGCCACGGCGAGCAGCTCGGCCTGCTTCGGCGTAACCTCCAAGGTCACCGTTTTTGAGACCTGCGCGTCCTTGTCCAGGTCGGCCATGCTCTGGTCTATGGCGAGCACCCTGACGTCCTTGAGAACGGTTTCACTGGAGAACTGCACCACCGGCCCTATGACATCCTGTCCCTCGTCCGTCCTCACTAGGGCCTTGCGGATCTCGACGGTCAGGATGACGTCGATCCGGTCGCCGGGGGAAACGAAGCCGGCGGCGCCTGAAACCGGGTTCACCGCAATGCTCACGGCGCGCATCCCCGGCGACACTGCGCCAGCCAGGAAGCCGGCCTCGCTGCGTTTGAACACCTTGTCCGTCGTGATCGGCTCGCCCTGGCCGATGCCGCGCTTGACCACGAACCCGACCAACTCCTCGTCGACATCCTCCTCGTCCGCCAGGATGTAGTTCTTGCCGACACCGTCCTCCGGCCAAGCCCGCCACGTCATATCCTCGTATTTGAGGATCGTGCCGGCGGCCAGATCCCTCTCGGCGACCAGCACCTCCACCGCCGCGATGCCTGGTCGCTGGTCCTCGGCCGTCGAGGGGGCCACCTGGCTCTGCAGATAACGGTTTACGAGGAACGTCGTCAGGCCCGCGACGGCGAGCGCAACAACGATGAGAACGATGGTCAAAGGGCGCATGGCTCTTTCCCCATCTCCTTAATACGTCATTTCACGTTTCAGAAATACTTCATTTCACATTTCAGAAATAGCATTATTTCTCTACATATGGTATGCTTATGGTATGCCTGATTTGAACCATATCAAGATTTTGCTTGACCATTTAGGCTCGAAAAATACCCGAAGATCACCATTCCTGGGAAATCCAGATCACCGGTTTACCGGATTGCTCGAAACGGTCTCGCCCGGCCGCCTCTGGATATCGCCGGCACGATGGCCGATGGGCTGTCATCCCGTCCCGGACAGTGAGCTCATGACCTCCCCGAACAGCAGCAAACTGGCCACGGCTATGGCAACTCCGTACGGTATTTTACCTTCGGGCGCAAGCAGGCGTGCGACCCAGGTCCTGGCTTTCCACCGTGCGGGCAAGCCGATCTTGCGGGCGAGCAGGACAAGCAGAGCGAGCCCGCCACCAATGATTGCGACCAGCAACAAATAGGCCGCCAGCCCTTCCCATCCGATCCACAGCGTGCCCGCGGCCAGAAGCTTGGCGTCGCCGCCGCCGAACAGCCCCAGGAAAAATAACGTCGCAGCGACGACCAGCACGCCCAGGCCGACGCCGAGGTGGATCAAGATGTCCGATATCGGCCAGCCCGCACCGATGGCCGCCGCCAGAAAGGCGCATCCGAGGGCGACGGGAATCCAGTTGGGAATCCGGTAGTCCGCAAGATCCCGATAGGCCGCGAAGGCCATCGCGGCGGGAAATATGTATACACAGGCTCCGAGAACCGCCTGTGCGAAGCTTTGTCCAGACGTGACCGTTCCCTGCTGACAGTAGATGTAGATGCTATGGGGCGGCCTTCCCGCAGCAGCTTGGGGATATAGGGCCGCTTGGCTCGAAAGGGATCCCCCGGTTCACCCTCCGGCGAACCATCGGAAACCCAACTTCCTCGGCTCGTCCTCAGGCCGCTGCCGGCCCGGAAGGGCTGCGATCACGCATCCCTGCTATCAGCCTCATTGGTTCAGATTTTCCGAAATGCCCGTGAACAGGGTGACGAGATCGTCGCCAATCGTGAACACGATCGCCACGATCGCAACCGCGATCCCCGCCGCGATCAGACCGTACTCGATGGCCGTCGCGCCGGACTCATCGTCCCTGAGTTCTCTCAGCTTGTCGGCGACTGAGTCGCGCAAGCCGTATTTCAGGCCCTGATACTTCAAGTAAAGACGCAGCATTGAAACCCTCCAAGGCTCGTTTCGTCCAGCGCTAGATTCACGTGGAGCGTCAGGAAACGCTAACATGGAAATGGACTACCGGCAACTAGGCGTCCGCCGCCCTCGAGCCGGTAGTCCCACTCTCCTCGGCGCTTTGCGCCAGCTGGCGCAGGCGGAAATAGTCGTTGATATAGAGCGTTTTGTGATGGCGTTCGACCACGCCGTCGCGGGCGAGGTGGCCGATGGCGCGGGCCACCGTATCCTGCGTGGTGCCGGCCCAGGTCGCGATTTCCTTGTGATTGGGCATGTCATGGATGCCCCAGGTGCCGTCCGGTTTGACCGCCGGTCCGGCCAGGCGCAGCAGCTCCATGTAAACGCGCTGGCTCGGCGTCAGGCCCGTCAGGTCACGCACCCGGACATCCAGCCCGCGGATCATCTGGACCAGGCGCTTGTTGATTTGCCACGGCAGCTGCGGGTATTTGATTAGAAGGTCGACGAAGGTCTTGTGGTCGAGCGAGGCAAGCAGCGTGTCGGTCTGGGCGAACGCATCCGCCGAGCGAGGGCTCTCGTCAATCGCCGCCATCTCCCCGAAATACTCGCCTTCCGGGAAGCTTGCGAGTTTGATCTCCTGCTCGGAGCCCGAATAAATGACGACGCGCACCGTGCCGCGGACGATAAAATAGACCTCAGCCGAGTGCGAACCACGGCTGAAAATTTGCTCGTTCTCGGCAAAGCGGTGCCACTTGCACTTGGCCTCGATCTTCCTGATCGCTTCGGGGCTCAGGTCCTTAAACAGCGACACACCCTTGAGCGATTTGCCTCTGTCGAGCGTCCGTTTCAACGCATCCACCATTCAACCCGGGAGACAGGGGAATTGGGCGGACAACCGCCGATATTGTTGATATATACTGAAAAAAATGGTCGACAACAAGCTGGGAGCCCTATGGGGAGACTGATCCCCGGCTCATGGGGGATCGGATTCAGGCCGCCCTTCACTGGGAACTCGTCCCTGTGACTAAAAGCGTGCCGCACGGATGGCGACGGCCGGGAGGAGCGGCAGTCGCCCGACTGGCATGAAATCGAACGGACGGCGATGCGCTGGACTCGGATCTTGACCGAGGTGGCCAGACGCAAGACCGCTCCCGCGCGCCGCTTCGCCCTGGCGCCTCCCTTGGTCCCGTCTCGCCGGCGCGGCTGTCCGACGGCCGGGTTTGGAAGATTTGAAGGCTCAGTTGCCGGCAATCATGCAACCCTGGCGAACGGCACGCTGGCGACGGGGCTCCAGACGACCTGGATCAGCGCCTTACAATCAGACACGCTTCCTTTCGCTGTGTCAGCGCATCGCACAGCTTGCGCGCCGCTTCCATGTCGGGGATGGGACCGACCCGAAGCCGGTAGAAAACCCCCTTCGATCCGAGATCGGCCTGCTCGATCGAACTTGTTAGCTGGCCGAGCAGATCGCCGTGGGCCCGGCGCAGCCGCTGCCACTCGCGCTCGGCGGCTGCAGCCGATCTGACGGCGGTGAGTTGCAGTCTGTAGCGTCCCTCCGCGAGCCCGGCATCGTCGGGCTTGGCCGCGGCGACCGCCCCCGACGGTGCGGCGAGCGGCTCCCGCCGTTGCGCCGCTTCGCGTTGCGCCGCTTCGCGTTGCGCCGCAGTCATCAACCTTGTGAGGTTGTCGAGATTCGGGACGGCGAGATCGTTGTCCTGCGCGGTCGCAAGGCTGTACCAGAAATAGGCTTCCACATAATCCTGCGGCACGCCTTTGCCGGTCTCGTACATCACGCCCAGATTGTTCTGGGCACCTGCGTGCCCCTGCTCGGCCGCTTTGCGATACCACTTCATCGCCTCGCCATCGTCCGCCGGCGCGCCCAGTCCTTTCTCGTACATGAAACCAAGGTTGAACTGGGCTTTCGCCTGACCCCGTTCGGCCAGCGCCATGAATTCGGCAAAGGCAGCGGCGTAGTCGCCGCGATTGTAGGCAGCGACACCGGCGTTGAAGTCAGCCCGCGCCGATAGCGCCAAACCGATGAACAGTACCGCGACCAACGCAAGACGTTTCATGGCAGATGTGTCCGGCCGATATCCGGTGAGGCTAGCCCAGTGCGCCCGATGATACCAGTGAGCAGCGGCGACCGCCGGGGGACTCCATCAAGGCTTGACCATCGGCGCGGCCATGGGCGCGATCGAGCGCTGCTCCCGGACGGCGGTGCTGGCGTCGTCCATTTCGCGAACCGCCGCAAGACCGGTCCCGCCCGCTGCAACGCCGGTTAGGGACCGAGAGAGCCGCCGTCGGTTGCCATGGCGGGCCAGCGGGCTCAGCCTTCGAGGATCTCCCAACCCTGACGTCGGGCCACCCGAGCGAGGGTGCTGTCCGGGCAAACCGCGATCGGGCGGCCGACCTTCTCGAGCAGTGGCAGGTCGTAGCCGGAATCGGCGTAGACCACGCAATCGGCGAGTTCCGAGCCGAGGCCGGCGCATAGCTCCCGGGCACGGGCCAGCTTCTCCTCGGCGAATGGATGGGCGAGCGGCGGGTCGTCGGTGAAGCACCGGCCGTTCTGGGCGCAGCGGGTGGCGCTCCACGTCTTTATGCCCACCGTCCGCGCCAGCGGCCGGGCG
This sequence comes from Pseudomonadota bacterium, assembly GCA_022571365.1. GTDB lineage: Bacteria > Pseudomonadota > Alphaproteobacteria > JACZXZ01. Next base: position 26,371 of record JACZXZ010000012.1, read on the forward strand.
ATGAAATCCGGTGTTCCGGTCAAGAGCGCGATGGTGTCGCCCGCCGCGCGGTGGCTCTCCAAGCGCAGCAGCAGGGTTCGGCGGAGGCGACGCTTAACCTCGTCGCGTACGAACACTTCTGCCAGGCTCTCGATGTCCGCGGTCGGGAGCCCCGCGAGATAGGCTTTGTTTTTCTTGAAGCAATGCCGTCCGTAACGGGGGGCCCAGTGGAACTGGAACTTGAGCGCCGCAGCGAGCTGGGAGGGGCCAAGCTTGCCGTGGCGCAGCAGATAGGCGACGAACCGTCGCTCGCAGCTCCGGCCGGCCACGAGCGTGCCGTCCACGTCAACCAGGACGCACGCCACCTAGCGTGCTTCTCGCATCGGCTTGGGTTTGGCCAGGATGCCCTCGGCGGTGAGATATTCGACGACGACCGGGACGCCGCGCACCAGACACAGCACGACTGCGGCAAAGATCAATATGTCGGCGGCGGCCATCGCCACCGTGGCGTAGGAGGACCAGAATTCAGGATAGAGCGCCGGCCACGGCTGGATCAGGAACAGCCAGCCAAAGGTCACCAGCTTGACCGCGCCGTAAAAGCCGCGCATGAACCGTCCGGCGACCAGAAAGCGGCCCCATCGCGTGCGCATCATGCCGAACGCCGTCTCGCCTTGGGACACGGCGCGGAAGCGGATCGAATCGACGACCACGGCGCGGGTGATGAACACGATGGCGACCCACAGCGGCACCAGACTCAAATAGGCCAGCACGATCCACAGCACGTTTTCGACCACCCGGTCGACCACGATGTCGAAGATCGATCCGAAAGCGGAGGCCTCGCCTCGCCGCCGGGCGACGTAGCCGTCTATGCCGTCGAGCGCAATGATGAGCACCAACAGAGGCGCGTCGACGAGCTGCCATGCCGGCGGCGCCTGTACGGCCAGGGCCACCAGGACGAACAGCAGCAGAAAGCGCGACAAAGTGATGAGATTCGCCATGCCTCGCCAGCTTACTTGCCGATAGGTCAGGCTGCGTTTCGATTATGACATGGAGTTGCCCCTTCGGGCAACCGTGAGCCTGTTGTCCCCCTGGGAAGCTTGCGGTTCCTCGCCGGCCCAGGATCGGGGGGAGTGCGTGGGCGCGCCACGGGAAATTCCGGCCATCGCCCCATTCGGGGGCGGCGGGCTCGGCCGGGTTGATCTATGTCAATGCCAAACTTCCTCGGCGTGATTACCCTCAACATAATTATATAATTTAATCAGTGCATTAATCGGCTTTCGGTGCCGGGACACAGGAGAAAAAGCTGATGGCGGAAAAGCCCGACTTCGATGGAAAGCATGTCACGACTCGACGGGGTTTCGTGACTGTTCTCGGCTTTGGCGTGGTGAGCCTGTACGGCTTGTGGGCAGCCTACGGGGCCGCGCCGACCAGCCTGGCATTCATGTCAGGCGCGGAAGGCGGGGGTATGAAAGGCATGGGCCACGGCGGCGAAGGGGGCATGTCGCCCGAGGAGTTCAATCGTCTGGCCGACGCGTTCTTTGAAGCCAACACGCTTCCCGACGGGAGTGTGAGACCGGCCCGCCGTGAGGTCGCGGGTGTCTCGGCCGAGGCCCGCGAACATGGCGCCGCTATGCCGGGCATGTCCATGTCCGAGGAGGACGAGCACGGGGACGAGCACGAGGACGAGCCGGTCATCGTCTACGTGAGGGCCTCGAGGTACGGTTATGAGCCCGACGTGCTGCGGCTGGAGCCCGACGTCCCTTACAAATTCAGGATCATGGCCGTCGACGCGGACCACGGGGCCTCGATCAATTTCCGAATGGGGAGCCGCATGATCCGCTGCCGGGCGAGAACGCTGACCGAAGCGATCCTGATGTTCACCGCGCCCGGCGAGTACCTGTCCTACTGCACGGTCTATTGCGGTGAGGGCCACGACCAGATGATGGCCAAGATCGTCGTGGCATAGCCGCCAGGCAGAAGCGAGCCATGGCTGCGAGCAAGCTGGTCGAAGGCCTGAAACGCCTGCCTGGCGGCGACAGGGCCTTGCTCAAGGGCTTTGTCGGTATGGCCGTGCTGGCCCTCGGGCTCGGTCTTGTGTACGGCGCGGTGACCGCCTTCGCCCGCGCCGGCTTCATCACTCTGGAGCCTGATGTCGCCTATCCGATATTGACCCTCCACGGGGTCACGGCCTTCTTCTACTGGCTGTATTTTATCCAAGCGGGCTTGGTGCTCATTCTGGTCGCCACCTACACGGCAGGTGTCGAGAGGCTGGTGTGGAGTCCGCTGGCGTGGCTCGGTCTTGGCCTCATGGTCGCCGGATTTGGCCTGAGCGAGCTGATGCCCATCTTGGGCGCGGTCATGTTGTACGACGGCCAGCCGGAGCTGATCGGCTACGAGATGACGAAGGGCGGCTTCTTCTATCTCGGCTACCTCCTTCTCAGCCTGGGGCTGTTCCTGGTCGGCGTATCGAGCATCTCCACCGCCCTCAAACCACGGTTCGAAGGGAAGGTCCAGACCTGGTCAGCGATCAGCTTCGCCAGCGTCGCCTGGGCTGGGCTGCTCATGGTGAGTGCCGTGGCCGCGATTAATGCCTTTCTGCCGGCGGCCTTGTGGGCGTTCGGTCTGGGACCGGCGCCTTCAGCCTATGCGATGAGCTGGAGCGTCCTGTTCCACAACGTCCATTACCTGCCCCTGATGGCTACGGTGCTGCTGTGGTACGTGCTGGTGGAGGAGATGGTCGGCGTCAAGTCGATCTTCGGGGAACGGTTTTCAAAGATCGTCTTCTGCCTCTATCTGATCTTCGTGCCGCCGACGTCCCTGTACCACATGTTCCTGGAACCCGGGCTCTCCGACGCGGTCAAGGTCCTGGGGTCGTTGTTGTCGCTATTCATCGGCGTTCCCACTGTGCTCGTCTTTTTGATCATCGTCGCTTCCCTGGAGGCGCATGCCAGGGCCCACGGGGGCCGCGGCTTGTTTGGCTGGGTGCGCATGCTGCCCTGGCGCAATCCAGCGATGGCGGCGATCGGCATGGCGGTGGTCAATCTTGCCCTCGGCGGCGCCTTTTCCTTCGTGTTGATCCAGGAAAAGCTCGCGCCGCTCTTGAGCGACACCTTCTTCGTGCCGGGCTACTTCCACTTCCTTACGCTCGGCACGGTGACACTCACCTTTATCGCGATGTTGATGTACGTAATCCCAGGCCTGACGGGCCGTCCGCTGTGGAACCCCTCGCTTCTCGCGAAGCTGCCGTACGTGACGACCTTCGGCCTGCTGATCTTCGGCGGCGCCGGCCTCACCGCCGGCTATCTGGGGGTGCCGCGGCGCCTGTTCGACGTGAGCTATGGAGGCCAGGCGCCGGAGATATGGGGGACGCTGATGTTCGTCGTCGGCATTGGCGCGGTGTTCATGACAGTCGCGCTGGCCCTTTACGTCTTCGGCCTGGTCAGGACCCTGTTCGAGCGGGTGAGCGAGGCCGGGGCAGAGACGACCAACCTCGCGGTAGTGTCGTGGGGCGGGATCGCCGTCGGCCGGCAGGCCGCGTGGGTCGGTCCGCTTTCCGTGCTCGTCCTCATCGCCTGCATGTACGTGTTCACCGCCCTGGGCTTCGAGCTGATGCAGAGCCTGCCAGTCAGCGTGACCGGCGGACATGGTGACTAGATCCGATATGAAAGATAGGCCATGAAAGAAGACGTCTGGTTGATCGCGACCGTGTTCGTCGTCTGGGCCGTCCTGTCAATCATGTATTTCACGATTCCCATGATCTACATGCCGACCACCGGGCGCGTGTGGGCGCTGGGAGCGCTGCTTTTTCTAGTGCTGGCGGTTGTGGTCGCTATCGGGGAAAGCAGGGGTCGGACCAAACATCACGTGAACGATCCTCCCACCTTCTCCTAGGCTCCCTCCTAGTCTCCCAGGCGGCCGCGTCGTGGCCGCCCCTGGCGAGCTGGGTCACAGCCTCAAGGAGGGTGACTTGCTTCGGCCTTTCTCGAGGTCCGGCGAAAACGTGGCCGCCACTCCTCATGGGGCGCGCTCCGGAGCACGTACCACGAAGGGATCAGCGGGTACTATTCAGTGAGTACTGTAAGGAGGTCAAATTGAAGCGGGTCCGACTGGGAGTGGCAGCCTGCCTTATGATGCTTGGGGTCAGCGGCGCGGCCAGTGCCCAAGACCCCGAGGGCATGACTGATGGCATGACTATGGAAATGGGCGGTGGCGGCATGCATCTCAGACCTGATGGGCGCGCGCCAATCGGCGTGATGGGCGACCACGTGCCCATGGAGGGGGCGTGGAGCATCACCTATCAATTCATGCGTATGGCGATGGACGATAATCGGTCCGGGACCGACACGCTCTCCGACGCGGAAGTCCTGACGGACTTCTCGATCGCACCCACCCGTATGACAATGGACATGCACATGGCGTCCGTTATGTACGGTTGGAGCAAGAGTCTCTCGTTCATGGCCATGGTGCCATACTACGATAAGGAGATGGACCACATAAACCGGGCCGGCGTGCGCTTTACAACGAAGTCCAAGGGCGTCGGCGACGTCGCGCTGAAGGGCGTCTATGGACTTTACCAGAGGCAAGATCACAACGTCTTGCTCAACGCGGGCGTCAGCCTGCCGACAGGATCGATTGACAAGAAGGACGATACGCCCGCAGGCCTAAATCAACAACTTCCCTACCCGATGCAGATCGGTTCCGGGACGTTCGACCTGCTACCAGGTCTTACCTATCGCGGTCACACGAGTGATTTCTCCTGGGGTGGACAGATTGGCGCCACCATTCGGCTCGGCAGGAATGACAACAGTTATGCCTTGGGCAATCGCTACCGCACGACCACCTGGGGGGCGCGTAAGTGGGCCGACTGGATTAGCACGTCACTGCGTGTCGCTGCCGAGGTGGTAGACAATGTCGATGGCGCCGATCCGTTGTTGAATCCGGCGAGCGTGCCGACGGCGGATCCCGACCGGCGAGGCGGCACGCGTGTCGATATCCTGGGCGGCGTAAACTTGATTGGCACGGCGGGCGTGGCAAGGGGCCAGCGCCTGTTTATCGAGTTCGGCATTCCCATCTATCAAAACCTGGATGGACCGCAGCTCGAAACCGATTGGCTGTTGACCGTTGGTTTGCAATTCAGGTTCTGAGGCGCTGCGTTGCCCGTCATTCGGTCAATGGCGTGGGCGGACACCGGGCCAGGAATCTGGACGCACACACGATGGAGCCCGTGCATGAATCCGTTCGATTTCGCCGCTAGACTGCGAAGTCGCCGATGACGACGAAGGTGCTGGACCTCAAGGGACTCAAGTGCCCGCTGCCGGTGCTGAAGGCGCGCCGCACCATGAAGGAGCTCGCGGGCGGGGATATCCTTCAGGTGCTGGCCACCGATCCGGGCGCGGTCCAGGACTTCCAGGCCTATTGCGAGGCCACGGGCGACACGCTCTTGGAATGGGGCGAGGCGGACGGCGTCTTCACTTTCCGGATCAGGAAGTCGGCCTGAGCCCGCGGCTCACTCCGCCGCCGCGCCCACCGGCTCGGGACCGGGCGGCCGCCGCTTGCGCTCGACGGTGCCGACGACCAGGCTTAGGAGCGGCGGAATGATGGCCAGGGTCAAGAGGGCCGAGAGCGTCAGCCCGCCGAGCACCACCGAGCCCAGCCCGCGGTAGAGCTCGGACCCGGCGCCGGGGAACAAGACCAGCGGCAGCATCCCGAACACGCTGGTCAGCGTCGACATGAAGATCGGCCGGGTCCGGTTCCGCGTCGCCTCGACGATGGCCTCGGCGACCTCCTTGTTCTCGTGGCGCACCAGGTAGAGCGTCTGGTGGACCAGCAGGATGGCGTTGTTGACGACGATCCCGATGAGGATGACGAAGCCCAAGAGGGTCAGCATGTCGAGCGGCTGGAAGGTGTACAGGTTCAGCACCGCCAAGCCGCCGATCCCGCCCGCGGTGGCGAGCGGCACCGAGAGCAGGATGATCAGGGGATAGAGGAAGCTCTCGAACAGCACCGCCATCACCAGGTAGACGATGATCACCGCCAGGATCAGGTCGATGACCATGGCGTCCCAGGTCTGGGTCAGCTTGTCCGCCGTTCCCGAAAGGTCGAGCCTGACGCCGGGCGGAAGCCCTTCCGCGCGCAGCCTGTCGATGACCTCGCTGTCAATGATCTCTATGGCCACCTCGAGCGGCAGCTCGGCGGCCGGCAGGATCTCCAGGGTCACCGTGCGCACCCGCTCCAGGTGACGGATCTCGGTCGGCCCCGCGGTGACGACGACGTCGGCCAGCGAGCTGACCGGCAGGATCATGCCCGAGCGGGTCACCACCGGCAGGTTGGCGATGCCCTGGGTCTCGCGGATCTTGCGCTGGGGACCCAGGAGCGTCAGATCAATCCGCCGCCCCTCGACGGTGATCTCGTCGACCCTGAGCCCGTCGTTGAAGGCGTCCACGGTCAGCCCCAGCTCGCGCACGCTCACGCCGCTGTCGGCGAGCCGCAAGGGATCGGGCAGGACCCGCACTTCCGGGGCGCCGAGTTCGAGGCCGGGATTGGGCTGAAGCTGGTTGCCCGCCTCGCGCGGCAGCACGATGTTGATGAGCGAAGTCGCCCGGAGGGCGACGTCGAGGACCGCCGCGAGATCGGGGCCGGAGACGTTGAAGTCGATCGAGCGGCTGCCGCTCAGGTGACGGCCGAACAGCGACAATTGGGTCACGAAGCCGAAGGTTCCGGGCTCGCGGAAGATCCGATCCTGGAGGACCGGGACCAGCTCGCCGGCCCGGGTCGGATCGACCGCCTTGGCGCCCATGAAGGTCCGCGCGCGGGTGGCGACGAAGAAGAAGTTCTCGATTTTCGGCGGCTCTCCCGGCGCCGCCTCGGGCCCGGTGCTCGAGGCCCACAGCGGCTTGATGGAGTCCTCGATCTCTTCGGCGATCTTGGTCATGGTATCCAGGTTGTAGCCGGGGGGCGGCAGCATCGTGCCGAAGACCAGGTTGCGGTTGCCTTCCGGCAGGTACTCGAGCTTGGGCAGGAACAGCCAGGTGGCGAGCGCGCCCGCGCCGCACAGGACCGCGACGACCGCGATCGCCGTGGGGCGCGAGCGCACGGTCAGGCGCGTGAAGCCGATGAGCGCGGCCACGAACAGCTCGGCCACCCGGTCCACCCCCGGCAGTCTCATCCGCGTCTTGCTTTCGTGGCCGGGGCGGCCTAGCAGGCGGTTCGCGAGCGCCGGAATCACCGTGACCGCGACCAGCAGCGATAAGAGTACCGCCACCGAGATCGCCACCGCGATGTCGCGGAACAACTGCCCCACCTCCAGCTTCATGATCAGGATCGGCGCGAACACCACGACCGTGGTCAGCGCCGAGACCAGCACCGCGCCCCAGACCTGCCGGGTCCCGCGGTAGGCCGCCTCGGCCGCCGGTATCCCCTGCTGGCGCAAGCGGTAGATGTTCTCCAACACGACGATGGCGGCGTCGACCACCATGCCGACGGCGAAGGCGATGCCGACCAGCGATATGACGTTGATCGACCGGCCGAGCGCGGCCATGGCGACGAACGCGCCGATCACCGACACCGGAATGGCCAATGAGACGACCAGCGTGGCGGCGCCCGAGCGCAGGAACAACAGCAGGACCAGCGCGGCGAGCGTGCCGCCGATGAAAATGTTCTGCTGGACAAGGCTGATGGCCGAGCCGATGTAGACCGTCTCGTCGTAGACCTGATTGAGCACGAGGCCGGCGTCGGGAAGCACCCCGCGGTTGAGCTCGGCGACCGCCTGGCGGACGCCCTCCATGGTCTCGATGACGTTGGCGCCGGCCTCGCGGATGACATTCAGTGCGATCGCCGGTTCGCCCAGCTGGCGGATGTGGGCCACCGGCTCCTTGTAGCCGAAGGACACTTGGGCGATGTCGCCGACGGTGACCCGCGCGATCCGGCCGGAGGTCGGATCCTCGCCGGTCCTGAGGACGACCGCGCGGACCTGCTCGGGCGTGGTGAACTCGCCTTCGGTGCGCACGACGTAGCGGCGTTTGCCTTCCTCGACGTCGCCCGCCGATACGGAAGCGTTGGCGGCTTTGAGCACATCGACGATCTCGGCGACGGTGAGCCCGTAGCGCGCCATCCGCTCGGGGTCGACCACGACCTGCAACTCCCGCTCGCTGCCGCCGTAGATGTTGGCCCGGGACACGCCGGGCACCCGCTCCAGGCGGTCCTGGATGAGATCCTCGGCGAGATCCCCATAGGTGTGGATCGCGCGGTCGTTGCCGGGCGCCCGGATCAGCGCGAACCAGGCGATGGGGGTATCCTCGGCGGTTGCGGTCTTCAGGAACGGCTCGTCGGCCTCGTCGGGGTAGTCGGCCACCCGGTCGAGCCGGTTGGAGACCAGCAGCAGCGAGCGGTCCATGTTCTGGCGCAGGTCGAATTCGAGCTTGATTTCACTGCGCCCGTCCTCCGAGCGGCTGGTCATCTCCTCGAGGCCCTCGAGCCCTTTGAGCACCTCCTCCTGACGGTTGGTGATCTCGCGCTCGACCTCGGCCGGGGCCGCCCCGGGCCACGTCGTGGTGATGGTGATGACCGGCTTCCGCATGTCGGGGGCGAGCTGGATCGGGATGGCCTGGAGCGCCACCAGCCCGAACAGGACGACCATGAGCACCACCGCCATGACGGCGATCGGGCGGGCGAGGGCGAGCTTGATCAGGTTCATTTAAGACCCCTGCTCAAACCACACCTTCTGGCCGTCCTTAAGCCGCTCGTTGCCCCGCACCACCACCAGATCGCCGGGTTCCAGGCCGGAGAGCACCTCGAATCGGCCGCCGATCGCCTCGCCCAGCTCGATCGTGCGGACCGAGGCCGCATCGCCGTCGACGACGAAGACCAGCGGCGTGCCCTGGCGCTCGATCACCGCGTCCTTGTGGACCGAGACCACTTCTCTGGCCTCGCTTAGCGGCACGTGCACGATCACGCTCTGGTTGTTCGCCAGGCCCAGGCGCGCGGGGTCGAGGTCCGGCGTAAAGCGCACCGGCCGGGTCCGGGTCAAGGGGTTTTCCTCGGGCACCAGGGCGCGGACAAAGGCGCGGTAGAGAATCTGGTTGGAAAGCTCGAAATCGACGGCGGTCCCCGGCTTCAGCCCGGCGATGCGCTGGGCCGGGACGTCGGCTTCGATCTCCATATCCGCGTCGTTGATGAGCGTCACCACCGGCTCGCCGACGTTGAGATAGGCGCCCGACGCGGTGTGGCGCAGGGTGACGACACCCGGATAGGGCGCGCGGATTTCCGCATTGTAGAGGTTGATCTCGGCCAGCCGGAGGCTGGCCCGGGCCCCGGCGAGCTGGGCCTGGGACTCGCTGACCAGTCCTTCGCCCATGGCGACATCCTGGCGGACGTCCTCATAGCGCGCCTTGGGAAAGGCCGCCGATTTGGACTCGCGCAGCTTCTCGAGGCGGGCCAGCTCCTGTCGCGACTGCTTGAACTCGGCCCGGGCGGTGGCCAGGCGCGCGACGTAGCCCGCGACCTCGGCGGCCCTCAAGTCGCGCTCGGCCTCAAGGGCGTCGGTCACCAGCACCGCCAGCACGTCGCCGGCCTTCAGCCGGTCCCCGACGTCGACACGCATCTCGGCCACAGCGCCCGGGGCAAGCGCCGCGACCACCCCGCTCTGGCGCGCCACCAGCCGGCCGATCACCGGCACCCACTGGGTCAATGGCTCGAGCCTGACCGCGTCCACCTGAACGACGGCCGGCGGCTCCTCCTGAGTCCAGGCCCGATCGGCGACCACCGGGAACAGGGCGGCAAGCGCGATGACGGTCACGGTTATGCGCGCGCTTCGGATCATTCACTCGCTCACCGACTGCCCTCGCTGGGGCGTGGAGCCCGCGCCCGAGGCTTTCCGGGGGCGCTCATTGACTTGCTGGGCATACACTCCGCCGTTCGCTGGGGTTTCCGCCGGAGCGAGGTTCAAGAGGTTTGTCTTGATCGCGATCAGCATGTCGATCAGCCGCTCCCGGTCTTCCCGCGAGATGTTGGCCAGGGCGTCCTCGCGCGTCTGCAGGCCGATCTCCCGCATTGTCACCAGCACGGTCCCGGCCTTGTCCGTGAGGAACACCCGTTTCGCCCGGCGGTCCTCGCTGTCGGGCCGGCGCTGCACCCAGCCCGCCGCCTCGAGCCGGTCGAGAAGACGGGCCATGGACGGTTTCGCGATTTCGAGCAAGTTCGCGAGGGCCGATTGGGTGATGCCGTCGCTCCGGTAAAGGTAGGCCAGGACCGACCATTGGGAGCGGGTCATGCCCAGCGACCTCACGCGCCCGTCGAACACCTTTCTCAGGAGGCGGGTCACGTCGGTGACCAGGAAACCGAAGCTGCGGTCGAGATCGTCGTGCTGCATGGCCAAAGAATAGTTACCTAGCTAATAATTAACAACGTTAATCTTCGCCATCGGCTCGACGCCGGCGGCAGTTGGCTCAAGGCCGGTGGACAATTGGCTGGTGGCGGCTCCGCCGGCGGATTAGTCTCCGCCATTGGCCCGGCTCCCGCGCCGCTCCATCGAGCCTTGGATGACCACGCTTCTGATCACCCATCCCGCCTGCATCGACCACGATCCGGGCCCCGATCATCCGGAAGCCCCGGCGCGGCTGAAGGCGATTCTCTCGGCTCTCGAGGGCGAGGCGTTCGCCGCGTTGGAGCGGCGCGAGGCGCCGTTGGCGGAGCGGGCGCAGATCGAGCGCGTCCATGACCCGGCCTACGTCCAGGCGGTGCTCGACGCCATACCGCGTTCCGGCCGTGTCGGCCTGGATCCGGACACCATCGTCTCGCCGGGCTCGGGCGAGGCGGCCTTGAGGGCGGCGGGGGCGATATGCGGCGCCGTCGATGCGGTGGTCGCGGGCGAAGCGAGCAATGCCTTCTGCGCCGTGCGCCCGCCCGGCCACCACGCCGAGCCGCGGCGGGCCATGGGATTCTGCCTCTTCAACAACGTCGCCATCGGCGCCCTGCACGCGCGCGCCGGCCACGGCCTGAGCCGGGTCGCCGTGGTCGATTTCGACGTCCACCACGGCAACGGCACCCAGGCCACCTTCGAGCGCGATCCGGACCTGTTCTTCGCCTCGGTCCACCAGTCGCCGCTCTATCCGGGAACGGGCGCGGAGGACGAGCGTGGCGTGGGCAACATCGTCAACCGGCCCTTGCCGCCGATGTCCGGCTCGCGCGAGTTCCGCGCCGCCATGACCGAGGACATTCTGCCGGCGCTTGAGTCCTTCGCGCCCGACTTCATCCTCGTCTCGGCGGGCTTCGACGCCCATACCGACGACCCGCTCGCGAGCCTCAACTTCACAGAGGAGGATTACGGCTGGGCCACCGGAGAGATCGTTCGGATAGCAGAGGGGTGCTGCGCCGGCCGCGTGGTCTCGACGCTTGAAGGCGGCTACAATCTGGAAGCGCTCAAGACGAGCGCGGCGGCCCTTGTCCGCGCCCTGATGGCGGCCTGAGGCGGCCGGTTTTCCTTGCCCTCATTGGGGTCGGCCCTTAAACTCCCGGCCAAACTCGCGGCCAAACTCCCGGCCAAACTTCCAGCCAAACTTCCAGCCTGAGGGGAGAACTTGACAATGGCCGGTCCCTCCATTCCCCCCGATATCGCCGCCATGAGCTTCGAGGAAGCCCTTGAGGAGCTGGAGAAGATCGTCCGTCGGCTCGAGGAGGGCAAGGGCAAGCTGGACGAGGCTGTTCGGTCCTACGAGCGGGGCGCCGCCCTCAAGAAACACTGTGAGGCCAAGCTCAGCGAGGCCCAGGCCAAGGTCGAGAAGATCGTCCTCGGACCGGAGGGGCAGGTCGGCACGGAACCCGCCGATACGAATTGAGGCAATCGTCGTGAGCCGGCTGCAACAGGCCATGGCCGAGGCGACGGAATCCGTCAATGCGACCCTGGCGCAATTGCTGCCCGATGCCGACGGCTCCGAGGCCCAGCTTTACGAGGCCATGCGCTATGCCACCCTGGGCGGCGGCAAACGGCTCAGGCCCTTCCTGGTGCTCACCGGGGCCGGGCTGTTCGACATCGCCCAGGAGTACGCGCTCAGGGTCGCCGCGGCGGTCGAGTTCGTTCACTGTTACTCGCTGGTGCACGACGATCTGCCGGCGATGGACGACGATGACTTGAGACGCGGCCGGCCGGCCTGTCACAAGCGTTTTGGCGAGGCGACCGCGGTTCTGGCCGGCGACGCGCTCTTGACGCTGGCCTTCGACGTACTTTCCGCGCCGGCGACCCATCCCGACCCGGAGGTCCGGTGCGCGCTGGTCCAGGCGCTCGCCGCGGCGGCGGGAGGACATGGCATGGTCGGCGGCCAGATGTTCGACCTGGAGGCCGAGAAGATGACCCTCGACATCGACGGCGTGACCCGGCTGCAGCAGCTCAAGACCGGTGCGCTCATTACCTTTGCCTGCGAGTCGGGGGCGATCTTGGGCCGGGCCGAGGAACCGGCGCGACGGGCCCTCCGTGCCTACGCGCGCGACTTGGGGCTGGCCTTCCAGATCGCCGACGATCTCTTGGACGCCGAAGGCAGCGAGGAGGTGGTGGGCAAGAAGGTCGGCAAAGACGCCGCCGCCGGCAAGGCGACCTTTGTTGGCATCCTCGGCGCCGAACAGGCCAGGGCGCAGGCCAGGATGTGCGCCGAGCGGGCCGCCGCTCATCTTGAGTTATTCGGCGAAAAGGCGGGCCTTTTAAGGGATGTGGCGCGGTTTGTCATAGAACGGCGCGCCTGAGGGCGGGGAAGTTGGCAAGCAAAACGCGGTTGCCGGACACGACCGGCGATCCTGCACCCAGCCGCGGCCTCATTCCGGCGCGGGTGGAACGGCCCGCCGGTGGGCCGGCGGCGCCCGGAAGGGGGGCGGCAAAGGCGCCGGCCCGCGCCTGATTCCATGACCCGGCCCGCAGGGACCAGGCGGGGGGGCGCCCGGCCGGGCGGGAAGGTCCGCCTCGATCTGTTGCTGGTCGAGCGGGGGCTTGCGGAGTCCCGCGCCCGGGCCCAGGCGCTGGTGCTCGCCGGCAAGGTCTACAGCGGCACGCGGCGGCTCGAGAAGCCGGGCCAGACGGTCGCCATCGACGCGGCGCTGGAGATTCGGGGTCCGGCCCACCCCTGGGTTTCCCGCGGCGGGGTCAAGCTCGCCCACGCGCTGGATCATTTCGCCATCGACCCGAAAGGGCTCGTTGCGCTCGACGTCGGCGCCGCGACCGGCGGCTTCACCGAGGTGCTCTTGCGGCGCGGCGCGGCCCGGGTCTACGCGGTGGACGTGGGCCGCGGCCAGTTGGCGTGGAAGTTGCGCCAGGACCCGGACGTGGTCGTGCTCGAGCGCACCAACGCCCGCTATCTGAGCCGCGATCAGGTGCCGGACCCGATCGCTCTCATCACCTGTGATGTCAGCTTCATCGGCCTCGAGACGGTGCTGCCCGCGCCGCTCTCCCTCGCCGCGCCGGGCGCGCGGCTCGTCGCCCTTGTCAAGCCCCAGTTCGAGGTCGGCAAGGGCCGGGTCGGCAGGCGCGGCGTGGTCCGCGACCCGGCTTTGCACCGGGAGGTATGCGCGCGGGTCTCGGCCTGGCTCACGGCTCGGCCCGGCTGGACCGTGATCGGCCTCACCGAAAGCCCGATCCTCGGCCCCGAGGGCAACAGGGAATTCTTTATCGCGGCGCGGTTCGAGGGACAACCCGGTTGACGCTCAGCGATTCGGGCCGGGCTGGACCGCGGCAAGCGCGACTTTGCAAAGAAGGGTGGCTTGGGCTGTCCCCCCTCCCCCTACCCCCTCCCGCCAGGGGAGGGGAAGTTCACGAAAACCCCCTCCCACGAGGGGAGGGGAAAATCGACAGGCGGTCCGGATCGCCACGACCCTCCCCATCGCTACGACCCTCCCCATCGCTACGACCCTCCCCCTCGACGGGGGAGGGGTTGGGTGGGGGTGATCCACGGACTGTTTTTTCCGGCTAGCCGCACTGGGCCTTGTGGCGCAACCAGTGGTCGGCCAGCACGCAGGCGATCATCGCCTCGCCCACGGGCACGGCGCGGATGCCGACGCAGGGGTCGTGGCGGCCCTTGACCGAGACCTCGACGTCGGCGCCGTCGACGGTGACGCCGCGGCGCGGCGTCGGGATCGAGCTGGTCGGCTTGACCGCGAAGCGGGCGACGATGTCCTGGCCGGTCGAGATGCCGCCCAGGGCGCCGCCGGCGCGGTTGGACAGGAACTCGGCCCGGCCGTCGACCATCCGCATTTCGTCATGGGCTTCCTCGCCCGGCCGGGCGGCGCCGGCGAAACCGTCGCCGATCTCGACGCCCTTGACGGCGTTGATGCTCATCAGCGCCTTGGCGATGTCGGCGTCGAGCTTGTCGTAGACCGGCTCGCCCAGGCCCGGCGGCACGCCCTCGGCCACCACCTCGATGACGGCGCCGGCCGAGGACCGCGCCTTGCGCACGCCGTCCAGGTAGCCCTCCCACTGTTTCGCCGCCACCGGATCGGGGCACCAGAACGGGTTTTGTTCCACCTCCGCCCAGTCCCAGCGGCTGCGGTCTATGGCGTGGGGGCCCATCTGGACCAGCGCCCCGCGGACGGCGAAGCGTTTGCCCCAGGCTTCGCCCAGGATCTTGCGGGCGATGGCGCCGGCCGCCACCCGCATCGCGGTCTCGCGCGCCGAGGCGCGGCCGCCGCCGCGATAATCGCGCACGCCGTATTTCTTGAAATATGTGTAGTCGGCGTGGCCGGGCCGGAACAGGTCCTTGATCTCACTGTAATCCCGGGGCCGCTGGTCCACGTTCTCGATCACCAGGGCGATCGGCGCCCCCGTCGTCACGCCCTCGAAGACGCCTGAGAAAAACTTCACCCGGTCGGGCTCGCGGCGCTGGCTGGTGAAACGCGACTGGCCGGGCCGGCGCCGGTCGAGCCATAGCTGGATGTCCTCCTCGGCGAGCGGGATCCGGGGCGGCACGCCGTCGACGACGCAGCCGATGGCGGGGCCGTGGCTCTCGCCCCAAGTGGTGAACCGGAAGGCCTGGCCGAAGCTATTGCCGGGCATGGCTTAGGATTTCTGTTGGAGCTCCATCAACATTTCCGCGACCTCCGCCGCGGCGTCGACCGCCAGCATCCCGACCACGTGATAGCCGCAGTCGACATGGTGAATTTCGCCCGAGACGCCGCGGCCGAGATCGCTCAAGAGATAGAGGCCCGCGCCGCCGACCTCGTCGGTGGTGACGTTGCGCCTGAGGGGCGAGTTCAACTCGTTCCACTTCAGGATGTAGCGGAAGTCGCCGATGCCCGAGGCCGCCAGGGTCTTGATCGGGCCCGACGAGATCGCGTTGACCCGGATGTCGAACCGGCCCAGGTCGACGGCAAGATAGCGCACGCTCGCCTCCAGCGCCGCCTTGGCGACTCCCATGACGTTGTAGTGGGGCATGACCCGTTCGGCCCCGTAATAGGTGAGCGTCAACAGGCTGCCCCCGTCGGGCATCAGCGGCGCCGCGCGGCGGCACAACTCGGTGAAGGAATAGCACGAGATGTCGAGCGTCCGGGTGAAGTTTTCGCGCGTGGTGTCGAGGTACTTGCCCTTGAGCTGGTCCCGGTCGGAGTAGGCGATGGCGTGGACCGCGAAATCGACCGTCCGCCACCGCTCCTCGAGCGCGGCGAAGACCGCGGCCATGCTGGTCTCGTCGGTCACCTCGCAAGGCAGCACGAACTCGGAGTTGACGGAGGCGGCGAGCGGCTTCACGCGCTTTTCCAGCGCTTCGTTCTGATAGGTGAAGGCCAGCTCGGCGCCGTGGGCGGCAAGGGTCTTGGCGATCCCCCAGGCCAGCGAGCGCTCGTTTGCGACTCCCATCACCAAGCCCCGCTTGCCGGCCATGAGCGGCGCGCTTTCCGCCATATGGGTCTCTCCCCCGGTGAATGGGACCAATCAAAAGAAGTGCGGCATCCTACACAAAAGCTCCAGGCGATCAAAGGCGGGCGTGGCGCCGCCGGCGCCGGCCGTCCGCCCGGTGCCGGGCGAGGGGCGTGGAAAAGCCCGTCGGCGCCCGCCGGAAGATC
>JACZXZ010000108.1 GCA_022571365.1 Pseudomonadota bacterium
AGATCGTGGTTTTGCCCGCGCCGTTGGGCCCGATGAGACCGCGGATCTCTCCCGCCTCGATCTGGAACGACAAATCGCTGACCGCGGCCAGACCGCCGAAATTCTTGCTCAATCCTCTAGTCTCGAGCAGCACCAAAGCGCCCCCCCTTGAGAGTGCCGGGCCGAAAAGTCATCGCCCGCTGTATCTCCTGTATCTCCACGGCGCATTCGACGGCATCGACGACGCTTTCGAACTCCACCAGCATCGCGTCGCCGGCGGTCTTGACGATGCGTCCGCGAGGTTGGGCGATCTTGGGGTCGATCAGCTCTTTGCGGCGGGTCTTGAGTCGCGCAAACGCCCCCGCCTCGTCGGCCTCCATGAGCCGGCTATAGCCGACCATGTCGGCGGCGAGGATCGCCGTGAGCTTGCGTTCCACAGCTTGCGGTTCCACCGGAGCGTTCCTCGAGAAGAACCCGTTTCCCGCCGATGGTAGCATAACGGGCGTCCCACCACGAACCCGGCCCTAACCCGGCACGATCGCTGAGTGAAAGGTGAGTTACGGCGCATCATCCGGCCGGCGAATGCTCAGGCCGGGCGATATCGAGGTACCGTGCCAGCGCCGACTCGCGCCTGGTACGGCCAAGCCTCGGCCGGGTCATTCCATAGGTGCCCGTAGGTGTCCATCCTGACCTGGATGCTGGCGTGCCCAGCCCAGGTCATGACCTTTTTGGGAGTCGCGCCTTGCTCGACTTAGAGCGGGATCACCTTTCACGCCGTCTTGGCCTCGGCGGGGGGAAGATCGACCGTTTCCACCTTGGAAAGGTCCAAGTGCTTCGAGGCATGGTCGATGTCAAAGCCCACCACGCGGCCAGACGCGTCCAGGTCGACGACCAGGCCGGAGGCTATTTCCCGGGCCTCGACCCCGGGGCCGGGCTGAAGTTCGATATAAAGGCTGTCGGTTTCGGGGTAGTAATGCAGTTTCATCCTCGTTCCCTCCGAAAACGCCGGTCGGGAAAGGCGTTGTGGACCGTCTCGCCGTCCCCCAAGGTTACCACAGCGCTGTTTCGCCTAATTCAGCGATGCCCCCCAGTAGCGGACGCACCCTTGGTTCGCCCCTCTCCGGCTCACGAAATCAGCCGCTCATAGTCAGTGTGCGAGCCGATCCAGAACCATGTCAGCGTATCGCCCTCGAGAAGACCGAGGGCACGGTATCCTCGAGTCACACGGACAGAATAAATCGGTTCGCTGCCATGCACGCGCTTGAAGCGAAGGCTAGGATGGGCAGCGTCACCCCGCCACAGTCGGAAGGCTTTCCTTGCTTGGTCTCGGACATCGGCGGGCAATGCATCGAGGTGCCTCCAGAACGACCGCGTCGTCCGGGAAATCATTCAGGCTTGGAGGAGGGATCGAAAGGCAGCACGTCGCCCCGGGCAATTTCGTCGCGCGCTTCCTCGGCAAGACGCGCAAGCGCATCCTGCGACTTGGCGAAAGCCACACGCCAACGGGCCTCGTCCTCAAGTTCCTCAAGGATGATGCCGGCGACGGCGTCCTGCTCGCCGTCGGGCAGGGTGGAAACCCTCTCCAAGGCTTTCTTAAGCAGTTTCGTCATAATTTGAATGTAGCAGCACAGCCGCGCCGAATCCACGAAAGGGGGTTACGGCAACCGCAACATCCCCTCCGGGGGATTTCGGCGGCTTACGCCCGCTTCGCGGACGGTCCGCCGAAATGGTAGCGGAGGAGGGACTCGAACCCCCGACCCACGGATTATGATTCCGCTGCTCTAACCAGCTGAGCTACTCCGCCCCAAGGGACTCGCGTTAATCGCGCATCAATAACCTGGCGATCGCGGCGTATACGGCCAAGCCCCGGCCCTGTCAAGGACGCCCCTTCTTTGCCTTGCCTCATCCGCCAAACAGCCAAGAAAACATAAGCCTGCGCCGTCCGACCGCCGGCCGGCTCAGGCCGCGAGAGCCACCTCCTCGCGCTGGATCCAGCCGCCGCCCAGCACCCGCTCGGCGCGGTAGAACACGCAGGCCTGGCCGGCCGCGACGCCGAGCTCGGGCTCATCCAGCACCACCTCGGCGGTCCCGCCGGCGCGGACGTGGACGGTGGCGGAGACCGGCTCCTGGGTCGAGCGCAGCTTGACTTCTAGTCCGAGCCCCTCCGCCGGCGGGGGTTCGGAGCCCAGCCAGTTGATCTGGCGCAGGCCGAGCCGCCGGCGCGCCAGCGCCGCCCTCGGGCCGACCACGACGCGCCGGGCCTCCGGCTCGAGCCGCACCACGTAGAGCGGCGCGCCGCCGCCCATGCCGCGGCCCCGGCCCCGGCCACCGCCCCTGCCGCTCCGAAAGAATAGCACCCGAGGAACCAAAACATGCGGATCGAAGGCAAAAAGGCGGCGATCGCCGAGATCGAGCGCGTCGCCCGCGCCGCCTTCGACCTGGCGCGCAGGCGGCGGCACAAACGCTGATAAGCGCCTGCCAGCACCGCGAGCCGCAAAATCTGTTTCCGCTTTATCATCACAACGTAGAGCGCAGCCTGCTGTGGGATGTTCTACAGCGTTATCAGCATGTTCCGGCGCTTTTGCAACGCCCGGGATGGTACCGTACGTGGCCTGCGTTAATGCAGGATATTTCCCGCGATTTATGGGATCAGGGTGATAAACCTGTTCCACCGCTGCGCCAGTTATTCTGGCATCATTTACGTCGTCACGGCCTGTGGCATCTGGCGGGCGATGTTATCAGGAGTCTGCGATGTCTGTAGCCCGTAATCTCTGGCGCGTTGCTGATGCGCCGCACATTGTTCCGGCTGACTCCGTTGAGCGCCAGACGGCAGAACGGTTGATTAACGCCTGTCCTGCAGGTCTTTTTTCGCTCACACCGGAAGGTGACTTACGTATTGACTATCGCAGTTGCCTGGAGTGTGGCAC
>JACZXZ010000013.1 GCA_022571365.1 Pseudomonadota bacterium
GCTCGCGGACCTGCTCGACCTTGTCCTGATGCTCGATTTTGAGACCGAAGGCGTCCCTGACGTAAAACACGTCCACGACTCGCTCGCCGTAGGTCGAGATCTTGGCGCTGGAGATCTGCAGGCCGAGATCGGCAACCGCGCGGGTCATGTCGTAGAGCAAGCCGGGCCGGTCGCGGCCGTTCACCTCGATGACCGTGTGCTCGGCGCTCGCCTTGTTGTCGATGAGGACCCTGGGCGGCACCTCGAAGGCCCGCAGGCGCCTTGAGAGGACGCGTCGATCCGCCAGTTCCACGTCCGGCTCGAGCCGGCCCTCGAGGCTCTCCTCGATCGCCGCTTCGAGCCGCGCCAGCCTGTCCGGCCGGTCGAAGACGCCGCCTTCGGCATCCTGCACCCAGAAGCTGTCGAGCGCCTTGCCGTTGGCGAGGTTGAAGATCCTGGCGTCGACGATGCTGGCGCCGCTCACCGCCATCGCGCCGGCGATCCGGGAGAACAGCCCAGGGCGGTCGGCGGTATAGACGGTGACCTCGGTGACCGCCCGGGAACGGTCCACGCGGGTGTCGACAGCAAGCGGCGTCTTCGATTCCTCGGCCGCGCGGACCAAGTGGGCATGGCGGACATGGGTGGCGGTATCGGCGGACAGCCAGTATGACACCGGACCGCGGGCCAGATGGGCCGCGCGCTCGTCCTCGCCCCAATCCGCAAGCGCCACGCCCACAGCCGCCTTGGCTTTCTCGACCCGGGCCGCGTCGGTCACCGCAAGGCCGCCCAACATAACCTCTTCGGCACGCAAATAAAGCTCGCTCAAGAGCGCCGCCTTCCAGGCGTTCCACACATGGGGGCCGGTCGCGCGCATGTCGGCCGCGGTCAGCACCAACAGAAGCCGGAGCCGCTCCGGCGACTGCACGACCGCGACGAAATCGCTGACGGTCTTGGGGTCGTGCACGTCGCGTTTGAGCGCGGTGTCGCTCAAAATCAAGTGGTGCCGAACCAGCCAGGAGACCTGCTCGGTCTCCTCCGCCGGAAGGCCGAGGCGCGGCCCGAGCCGGTCTGCGATCCTGGCGCCGATCTCGGAATGGTCGCCGCCCCGGCCCTTGGCGATGTCATGCAACAGCACCGCCAGATAAAGCGCCCGGCGCGATAACAGCTTGTGGACGACTTCGCTGGCCAGCGGGTGGTCGTCCTTCATGAGGCCCTTCTCGATGCGGCTCAAGATGCCGACCGCGAAAATGCTGTGCTCGTCCACCGTGTAGGCGTGATACATGTCGTACTGCATCTGCGCGACGACGCGGCCGAAGTCGGGCAGGAAGCGGCCCAGCACGCCGGCTTCGTTCATGCGCCGGAGCGCCGTCTCGGGGTCCTTGGGCGAGGTGAGAATTTCCAGGAACAGCCGGTTGGCCTCGGGGTCCTCCCGAATCCCGGCGTCGATCAGCTTCAGGTTGCGGGTGATGAGTCTCAACGCCCGCGGGTGAACATCGAGCGCGTGCTCCTGGGCCGTGTGAAACAGCCGGATCATCATGATCGGGTCGCGGGCCAAGGCGCCCTCGCTGGCCACGGTCAGCCGGCCGCCATCGAGGGCGAACCCGTCGATCTCACGCCTGATCCAGCCGAAGCGGAGCAAGCTCGAGCGCGGCTTGCGCTTGTGCTCGGCCTCGAGCGCGGCGCAGAAGATGCGGGTCAGGTCGCCGACGTCCTTGGCAACCAGGAAATAGTGCTTCATGAAGCGTTCGACACCGCTCGTCCCGGCATGGTCGGTGTAGCCCATGCGGGATCCGATTTCGGCCTGGACGTCCAGGGTGAGGCGGTCCTCCGGCCGGCCGGCCAGGTAATGGAGGGTGCAGCGCAGCGTCCATAGGAAGTTCTGCGCCTTGGCGAACTTGGCGAACTCGTTCCGGGTCAGCACGCCGCGCTCGACCAGCTCGCGCACGTCGTCGACCCGGTAGAGATACTTGGCGATCCAGAACAGGGTGTGGAGGTCCCTCAAGCCCCCCTTGCCGTCCTTTATGTGGGGCTCGATCACATAGCGCGAGTCGCCCATGCGCCGGTGACGCTGGTCGCGCTCGGTGAGTTTGGCCTCGACGAACTCGATGTCGGTGCCATCCACGACCTCGGCCGCGAAGCGCCGCTCGAGCTCGGCGTAAAGCCGGTGGTCGCCCCACACATAGCGCGCCTCGAGGATGCCGGTGCGGACCGTGTGATCGGCCTTGGCGAGACGGATGCAGTCATCGATGGAGCGCGCGGCGTGGCCCACCTTGAGGCCTAAGTCCCACAGCATGTAGAGGATGTACTCGACGACCTGCTCGGTGTGCGGGGTCTGCTTGTAGGAGAACAGGAACAACAGGTCGACGTCGGAGTGGGGCGCCAGCTCGCCGCGGCCATAGCCGCCGACCGCGACCACCGCGAGCCTTTCGCCGGCGGTCGGGTTGGCCAGTGGATAGGCGCGCTCGAAGGCGAAGTCGTAGATGAGCCGGATGAGCTGGTCCACCAGGAACGCGTTCGCCCGGACCGTCTCGGCGCCCGAGGCGCCGGCATCGAAGCGCCGGCGCACTTCCTCGCGGCCGCGCATGAGCGTCTCCTTGAACAGCTCCAGCAGATTGCCGCGCGGCGGCTCGGACCGGCCGCTCCGGGCGACGATGGCGTCGAGCCTTCGGACCAGAGCACCCCGGTCGATGATCTCGCGCCCAGCCGTGATCTCGATCATGTCTTCCCAAATATGCCGGTTCAGACTCGAGCGCAAGCGCCCCCTGCCACGATCCTGCGCCACGCCGTTATACTGGCGCCTATCCCGCGGAGCGGGCGGGGCGCGCCCGGACCACCTTGGGAGGGACCGATGGCTGAGAGCTGCTTGCTTATCATCGACGTGCAACAGGGCTTCATCAATGAGTGGACCCGCGAAATCCCGGCTCGCGTCGCGCGGCTTCAGGCCGGCTTCGACCATGTGGTCGCCACCCGATTCTACAACGCGGAGGGGTCCTTCTACCGCACGCTCATCGGCTGGCACCGGCTCGACCGGGGCTCGCCCGAGTTCGCCCTGGCCTTCACGCCCCGTCAGGACGCTCTGATTCTGGACAAGGCGATTTACTCCTGCGTCTCGGAACGGCTCCTCAGCCATCTCACAGAACACCGGATCGCCCGCGTCCATCTCTCGGGCATCGCGACGGACAATTGCGTGTTGAAGTCGGCGGTCGACCTGTTCGAGGCCGGCATCGAGCCCATTGTGCTGGCCGCGGCCTGCGCGAGCCACGGCGGCCCCGAAATCCACGACTGCGCGCTCAAGCTCCTAAGGCGGTTCATCGGCAAGCAACAGGTGGTCGAGGCCCGCCAGGCCCCTTGAAGGGGCGGTAAATCCGCGACCAACAACACCCGACCCAGGGCAATTCCCTCGACTCCATGGGCGGGTGGCGTCAGGCCCGCCTTCATGACGGTTTCACGGGCTGGACAAGGTCCTTTCGTGACCCTCGCGCCCGCCCACGATCAGGCGCGCTCTCCGCCCAGCATCGCCCTCAGCCTGTAGATGAGCTCCAGGGCTTGCTGGGGCGTCAGCTCGTCGGGGTTGACGCCGGCGAGCGCCTGTTCCAGCGGTGACGGGTCAGCCGCGGCGGGGGACTCGGCCGAGGTGGCGCTGAACAGCGGCAGATCGTCGGCGAGCTTGGCCAACGCGCCCGCCTGCTCGCCCTGCTCCAGGATTCCGAGCACTTGTTCCGCCCGGCTCACGACCGGCGGCGGCAGACCGGCGAGGCGCGCGACGTGAACGCCATAGGCCCGGTCGGCGGCGCCGGGCACCACCTCGTGCAGGAACACCACATCACCCTGCCACTCCTTGACCCGCATGGTGTAGCAGGCCAGCGCCTCGAGCTCGGCGGCGAGCGCGGTCAGCTCCTGGTAGTGGGTGGCGAAGAGCACCCGGCAGCGGTTGACCTCGTGCAGATGCTCGACGCAGGCCCAGGCGATGGACAGACCGTCGAAAGTCGCCGTGCCGCGCCCGATCTCGTCCAGGATGACCAGCGCGCGCGGCCCCGCCTGGTTCAGGATCACCGCGGTTTCGACCATCTCGACCATGAAGGTCGAGCGCCCGCGCGCCAGATCATCCGCCGCCCCGACGCGGCTGAAGAGCCGGTCGACGACGCCGATGTGGGCGGCCTCGGCGGGAACATAGGAGCCCATCTGGGCGAGGATAGCGATCAGCGCGTTCTGCCTTAAGAACGTGCTTTTGCCGGCCATATTGGGGCCGGTTACGACCCACAGCCGCTGATCCTCCGCCAGGTTGCACCCGTTGGCGACGAACGCGCCCTCCTGGCCCGCTTCGAGCGTCGCTTCGACCACCGGGTGGCGCCCGCCCTTGACATCGAAGGCCAGGCTGTCGTCGACCACCGGCCGGGTGTAGCGGCCCGCGACCGCCAGCTCGGCCAAGCCTGCGGCCACATCGAGGGCGGCGGTGGCACGCGCGGCAAGCGCAATCGCCTCGGCCCTGGCCACGACCTCGCCCATCAGGTCGTCGAACAGCGCCAGCTCCAGTGCCAGCGCCTTGTCGGCCGCGCGGCTGATCCGGTCCTCGAGCTCGCCGAGCTCGACCGTCGTGTACCGCGCCCTACTGGCCATGGTCTGGCGGTGGATAAAGGTCTCGCCCAGTTTGTCGGCATGGGTCGCGGTGACCTCCACAAAGTAGCCCAGAACGTTATTGTGCCGGATCTTGAGCGACGGGATCTTGGTCTCATCCCGGTACCGGTTTTCCAGATTGGCGATCAGGCGCCGGCTTTCGTCCCGGAGCGTGCGCTGCTCGTCCAGTCCAGGGGAATATTCCGCCGCGATGAAGTCGCCGTCGCGGGCGTTGAGCGGCAGATCGGCGGCGAGCGCCCGGGACAGTCGGTCGACCAGGACATCGTGATGGCCGAAATCCCGCTCGCAGGCGGCAATCCCGGCGGGCGGCTTGGCGATGCCCCCGGCGGCGAGCGCTTGGACAAGCGCGTCGGTCCGGGCCAGACCGTCGCGGATGGCCGCCAGGTCGCGCGGGCCGCCGCGGCCCAGGGTGAGGCGCGACAACGCCCGTTCCATGTCCGGGCAGCGCTTCAGGCAATCCCGGACAGCGCCGCGCGCCGCCTCACCCTCGACAAAGAACTGCACCATGTCCAGCCGGCGCGAGATGGCCTCCGGATCGGTGAGCGGAGCGGCGAGATGGGTGGCCAAGAACCGGCCGCCGGCGCCGGTCGTGGTGCGGTCGATCAGATCGAGCAGGCTGTTCCGCCGCTCGCCGGACAGGCTCTGGACGAGCTCCAGGTTGCGCCGGGTGGCGGCGTCGATTTCCATGGTGGCGCCTTGCTGGAGCCGGCGCGGCCGGCCGAGGCGCGGCAACTTCCCCTGCTGGGTGAGCTCAACATATTCGACCAGCGCCCCGGCGGCGGCCAGCTCGGCGCGGCCGAAGCTGCCGAACGCATCCAACGCCTTGACTTGATATAGCTGCTCGAGCCGGCGGCGCGCGCTGGCGCTGTCGAAGCGGGCCGAAGGCTGCGGGGTGAGGACCGCCTTCCACTCACCGAACGTCTCGAACAGGTCGGGCCGCTGGAGCAGCCTCTCCGGTGCCAGAATCTCTCCCGGATCGAGTCGGGCCAGCGCCGCGGCGAGGCCGTCACGATCGATCGGCTGGACGTGGAAGTCGCCGGTGGAGATGTCGAGCCAAGCGAGCCCGAAGGCGCCCTGGGCCTCGGCCAGCGCCACGAGATAGTTGTGCCGGCGCGCATCCAGCAGGCTGTCCTCGGTGAGCGTGCCCGGCGTCACGATCCGGACGGCCGCCCGCTCAACCAGCGCTTTCGGGCCCCGCTTGCGGGCCTCGGCCGGGTCCTCGACCTGCTCGCACACCGCGACCCGGAAGCCCTGGCGAATGAGGCGCGCCAGGTAGGCGTCGGCGGCATGCACCGGAACGCCGCACATGGGCACGTCTTCGCCGTCATGCTTACCCCGCCGGGTCAGGGTGATGTCCAGGGCCTCGGCCGCGGCCACGGCGTCATCGAAGAACAGCTCGTAGAAATCGCCCATGCGGTAAAACAACAAGCAATCGGGATGGGCCCGCTTGATCTCCAGATACTGGGCCACCATCGGCGTCGCTCCGGCCTTGCCCTTGGCAGGCGCGGCGGCGGCGCCGGGATGCCCAGCATTGGACTTGGTCATCGATGGGGGACGGGAGGACACGGCGCGCACGCGGAGAGGTTTACTTGCGGGCAGGCGAATGTGAACATGGATTCGAGCAAACTAACACACCGTCCAGACCCGAGGCTATCACTCCCGGACTCCGCAGCCGAGATCGGCGGCTCGGCCTTGACGCCGCCCGCGCCAGGCTCCAACATCATCGGGATAGCGGGATAGAAAGCCCCTCAAAACCGGCACTGGCTTTAAAGCGCCTGGAGAGTTCCATGAAAGGCGAGCCCATCCACGTCAGCGATGAAGAAGCCCTGTTGATGCATGAATCCGGGCGGCCGGGCAAGCTCGAGATCACCCCGACCAAGCCGCTGACCACCCAGCGCGATCTCTCGCTCGCTTATTCGCCGGGTGTCGCCGCGCCCTGCAGGGCGATCGCCAAGGACCCCTCGCGCGCCTACGACTATACGGCCAAGGGCAACCTGGTGGCGGTCATCACCAACGGCTCTGCGGTCCTGGGCCTCGGGGATCTCGGGCCGCTGGCCTCAAAGCCGGTGATGGAGGGCAAGGCGGTTCTGTTCAAGCGCTTCGCCGACGTGGACGCCATCGATCTCGAGATCGACAGCGGCAATATCGACGAGTTCGTCAACTGCGTGCGCTATCTGGGCCCCAGCTTCGGCGGCATCAACCTGGAAGACATCAAGGCGCCGGAGTGCTTCATCATCGAGCAGCGCCTGCGCGAGCTCCTGGATATTCCGGTGTTCCACGACGACCAGCACGGCACCGCCATCATCGCCACCGCCGGGCTGATCAACGCCCTCGATCTCACCGGGCGGGACCTCAAGAAGGTCAAGATGGTGGTAAACGGCGCCGGCGCCGCGGGAATCGCCTGTCTCGATCTGATCAAGAGCATGGGCCTGCCCGCCCGTAACGCCGTGCTGTGCGACAGCGAGGGGGTGGTCTACCAGGGCCGCAAGAAGGGGATGAATCAGTGGAAATCGGCCCATGCGGTGGCGACCAAGGCGCGCACCCTGGCCCAGGCGATCGAGGGCGCGGACGTCTTCTTCGGCCTCTCGATCAAGGACGCGCTCAGCCCAAAGATGGTCGCCTCGATGTCGGACAAACCGATCATCTTCGCCATGGCCAACCCGGATCCGGAAATCATGCCCGAGGAGGTCGAGAAGGTGCGCGGCGACGCGATCATCGCCACCGGACGCTCCGATTACCCCAACCAGGTCAACAACGTCCTCGGCTTTCCATACATCTTCCGTGGCGCCCTTGACGTCCAGGCATCCACCATCAACGACGCCATGAAGATCGCCGCCTCCGAGGCCATCGCCGCGTTGGCCCGCGAGGACGTGCCCGACGAGGTGGACGCCGCCTATGCCGGACGGCGGCTCAGATACGGCCCGGACTACATCATCCCGTCGCCCTTCGATCCCCGGCTCATCGCCGCGATTCCCTTGGCCGTCGCCAAGGCAGCCATGGACACGGGCGTTGCCCGCAAACCGATGAAGGACATGGTCGTCTACGGAGCCGAGTTGTCGGCGCGGCTCGATCCGACCGCGGCCAGCCTGCAGTTCATCTTCGAGAAGGTGCGCTCCCAGCCAAAGCGCGTCGTCTTCGCGGAAGGCGAGGAGGAGCAGACCATCCGCGCCGCCATAGCCTTCCGCAACAGCGGCTATGGCAGGCCGATCCTAATCGGCCGTGAAGAGCGGATTGTGGAGACCATAAAGGCGATCGGGCTGGGCAGCGCCGAGGGGCTCGAGATCCACGACGCGCGGCTCAGCGAGGCCGGCCCACGCTACACCGATTTCCTTTACCAGAGGGTGCAGCGCCAGGGTGCGCTTTACCGCGACTGCCAGCGTATGGTGACCCAGGACCGTAACGTCTTCGCCGCCTGCATGGTCGCCCAGGCCGACGCCGACGCCATGGTGACCGGGCTGACCCGGGATTTCGCCGTGCCTTACGAAGGGATCCGCCGGGTTCTCGATCCCAAGCCGGGTGATCGGGTGTTCGGACTCACCATCGTGGTGGCGCGCGGCCGTACCGTGTTCATAGCCGACACCACGGTCCACGAGCAGCCCACCCCGGTGGAGCTCGCCGACATCGCCGTCCAGTCCGCCGCCAAGGCCCGGCAGATGGGTCACGAACCGCGGGTCGCGTTGTTGTCCTTCTCCAATTTCGGCAATCCAATGCGGGAGCGGGCGCAGCGGGTGCGCGACGCGGTGGCCATGCTTGATACCCGCCGCCTCGACTTCGAATATGACGGCGAGATGTCGGCCGACGTCGCGCTCGACGCGGACCTGCTGGAGCTTTACCCGTTCTGCCGCCTTTCGGGGCCGGCCAACGTGCTGATCATGCCGGCCCTGCACAGCGCCAACATCTCCGCCAAGCTGTTGCAGAAGCTCGGCGGCGGCACCGTCATCGGCCCGCTGTTGATCGGCCTCTCGAAGCCGGCCCAGATCGTGCAGATGGGCGCGACGGTCTCCGAGGTGGTCAACCTGGCGGCGCTGGCCGCCCACGACGCCATCGACTGAGTCGAAACGCTCGGCTGGCGCCATGGGCGGCGATCCAGCGAAGCCCGTAATCGCCGCCGCGATTGACCGCCATCAATCCGTCGACCGGTTCCCGAAAGCTTGCGCGAGGCAAGCGCCCGGGAGCGGCGTGGCGGCTTTGCCGCTTGACGCCGGGTTCTATCGGGGCTTGGCTTGCATGCTGAGGATGAAATTTCCTGAGTGGGTGATATGCCGCGCGCAACCGTGCCGGTCCGCCGTCTGACTTTGGCCGTTGCCGCCCTGTCGGTGCCGGTGGTGGTGACGCTCGTGGTTCTGGTGGCCCTGGGCGAGATCGAGGCCGGCGTTGCGGGGCTTGCGGGCCTGGTCATCCTGGCCGGGCTCGCCGTGCCGGTTCGGCGCCATCTGGCGAGCCTGGCGGCGCTCGGCACCCATGTCGACGCCCTGGCCGACCAAGGAGCGACGGCGACGGCCCAGCCGGCCCAGCCGGCCCAGGCGGGCTCGACCGCCGAGCTGTCGTGGGCGATCGGCAGGCTCAAGCGATCCTTGGAGCGGAAATCGGGAGAGCTGGAGGCCCGAGTCGGCGCCGACGAAATCATCCTCGACAGCCTGCCCGACCCGCTGATCATGCTCGATGACGGGCTCAGGATCGTGCGCGCGAACCTGGCGGCGCGCAATCTGCTCGACCAAAACCTCGGGGGGCGCGACCTGGCGGCCGTGCTGCGCAACCCGGCGGTGCTGGAGGCCGCCCAGGCGGTCCTTGCGGGCGCGGCGGGCCGGACCGTGGAATTCACCCTGCCGGGCCGGATCGAGCGCACCCTGCGCGCCCGCATAGAACCGCTGTCGACGCGCGCCGCCGACGGCACCGCCGCGGTCCTGGCGCTGCACGACCTCACCGCCGCGAAGCGCAGCGAGCAGATGCGCGCCGATTTCATCGCCAACGCCAGCCACGAGCTTCGCACACCGCTCTCCACCCTGATCGGCTACATCGAGACGCTCAGCGGCACGGCAAGCGAGGACGCGGAGGCAAGGCAGCGCTTTCTCGGGATCATGCACGACCAAGCCTCACGCATGTCGGGCTTGGTCGACGACCTCTTGTCCCTGTCGCGCATCGAGCTCCATGAGCACAGCCCGCCGGACGGCCGGGTCGACCTCGCCACGGTCCTCAAGGACGTTGCCGATACGCTGGCACTCGACGCCCGGGCCAAGGGCATGACCATTGCGCTCGATCTTCCCCCCGCCGCGCCCGCGGTCGTCGGCGACGGCGAGGAGCTGATCCAGGTGTTCCAGAACCTGGTCGACAATGCGATCAAGTACGGCCGGCCCAACTCGACCGTTACGGCGAAGGTCACCCGCACCGAGCGCGGGCCTGGACCGCTCAGCAAGCCATCGACCGAGGGCGTCGTGGTTGTCGCCATCAGCGACCAGGGCGCGGGCATCGCGCGGGAGCATCTGCCGCGGCTTACCGAGCGCTTCTATCGGGTCGACGCCGCGCGCTCGCGCGAACTCGGCGGCACCGGTCTCGGCCTCGCCATCGTCAAACACATCCTCAACCATCATCGCGGGGCGCTGACCATCGAAAGCCAGGCCGGCAAGGGCAGCACCTTCACCGTTTACCTGGCGGCCACTCCCCCCGCGGGGCGGGGCGGGGCATAGGCGAAACCCGGCGATCTCCGATATCCGGGCCAGGACAGGCATCTCATCCGCTGGCCAAGGCGCCACGGCCCGGAGGCTACCGCCGGGCCGCAAAGGCGTTCTGGCCATGGCCACGAGCGAGATGAGGGCGCTCCGCCCGAACGGGCCGCATGTCCGTCGGCATCCTGACAACCGCCGCGCGGTTTTCTCAAGCCGGTTGTCTTGAGCCCGTTGGCCTGAAGGAGCCCCGCTCGCGGCCCTCCGATCAACTGCGTGAGGCGTTCACCGGCGGCTACGGCCGGTCTCCTTATCTGCACCGTCTTCCTCCCGGCGTCTCAGCCTTGCCTGAACAAACCCACGCCCATTGCCCGCGATCAATGACCCAGGTCAATGCACCCGGATCCCGGAAAGCCAAATATGGTTGACAGGGGCGGCGCCCGCATGGCAGCATGAATGATAATGCGACTGAGTTGCATTATCATTCATGGAGAGACCGATGCAAAGCCGGGCTGGTTCGACGAGTCACTCGCTGCAGCCGGACCGCCGGCCGGGGCCTCGCGAGCGTGCCCGGGGGGTAAGCCATGCCAACGAACGCCTCCTCACAGCGCTCGGCCGGGCACAACAGCCTCACGGCGCCCGGCCCATCTTCCTGGCGTGACGATGGACTCATACTCTCCTACAGCCGCCGGTCGTGAACAAGGTCTTGCGCCATACCGACGGAAAGACCGGAGCGGATCCGTGGCCGCGCCTTTCGAGACGGCCTGGGAGCCCGCCTTTGCGAACGATCTGGCCGAAGCGCAACCGGAGTGCTTCGGTCCAACGAAAAACACCAGGAGGAGACAACGGATCATGGCTGTGCAGGCCCGTATCATCGCCGGTCTTATAGCCGGGGTTGCCGCTTTGTCGCCGGCCATCGCCGCGGCAAGCGAGGTCAACATTTACTCTTACCGGAAGGAACATCTGATCCGGCCCCTGTTGGACGCGTTCACCGAGGCCTCCGGAATCAAGGTGAATCTCATAAGCGGCAAGGCCGAGGCCCTCCTGGTAAGGCTCAAAAGCGAAGGCATGAACAGCCCTGCCGACGTATTACTGACAGTCGATGCCGGGCGTCTCATCCAGGCCAAGAAAGCTGGCGTCCTTCAGCCGATCCGATCGGAGGCACTCGAGGCGGCCATTCCGGCCCAATACCGCGACCCGGAAGGCTACTGGTACGGGCTTGCGGCGCGCGCCCGGATCATCTTCTATGCCAAAGACCGGGTTGCATCGGAAGAGTTGTCCACCTACGAGGATCTCGCCGATCCCAAGTGGAAGAACCGCATCTGCATCCGTTCCTCCACCAACGTCTACAACCAGTCCCTGCTCGCCTCGCTGATCGCGCATCACGGTGTCGAAAAGGCCGAGGAATGGGCGAAGGGCGTGGTTGCCAACATGGCACGCAAGCCTCAAGGCGGCGACCGGGACCAGATCAAGGCTGTGGCGGCAGGGGAATGCGATATCGCCATCGCCAACACCTACTATTACGCCCGCATGCTCAAATCGAAGGAGGAGAGCGAGCGGAAGGCAACCGAGAAGGTGTCGCCGTTCTGGCCGAATCAGAACGGCCGCGGGGCACACGTTAACATCAGCGGCGCCGGCGTGACCAAAAGCGCCAAGAACAGGGCGAACGCGATCAAGCTTCTGGAGTTTCTTGTCAGCGACGAAGCGCAAAAGATCTATGCCGAGGTGGTCAACGAATATCCCGTGAAACCGGGCGTCGCAATCTCCGAGACCATCGCCTCCCTTGGTCGGTTCAAGGTCGACCCACTCAACCTGGCGGCCCTTGCCGAGCACCAGGCGGAAGCGGTGAGGATCTTCGATCGAGCCGGCTGGCGATAAGACCGCTTTGGTCCGGACGCCGAAGCGTCGAATAAAAGCGGCCATAAAAACCAACGCGGCGGGGGGCGTTTGTCACGACCCAGGATCGATTTCCTTTCCGGTCCGTGCCATCGCTCGTCCGTCATCTTCCCCCTTGCAAAGCGTACCCCAGTCATAGTCGGTAAATGCAATTACAACTCATTCTCACTCTCAACAGGGGCAATAAAATGGCAAACTCAGCGGAGTTCATCTCTTGTGGAAGCTGGCGCTCTTCCCGCCTGTGTGCGTTTCTTGGAGGCACGCTTTGCGTCCTGGCCCTGCTCATGGCCGGGCCCGCCCGGGCCGACGTGATCGACGATCTCGTGAAGAAGAACGAGGCGCTGGAACAGATGGTCCTGGAGCTGATGCAGGAGATGCAAAACCTCAAGCAACAGGTCCAAGACGTGGCCACGGAGGCGAAGGAGGCCAAGGCGGCGGCGGCCGCGGCGCCGCTGCCGCCGAAGGTCGCGCGCTCGGGAAAGGAGAACGTGGAGCTGGCCATTTCCGGCCAGGTCAACCGGGGCGTGCTCTACGCCCATGACGGCGGCGACGGCGAGTTCTTCCACGTCGACAACGACAACTCCTCGACCCGCTTCCGACTGATCGGCAAGGCCCGATTCGACGAGGAGTTCTCGGTCGGCACCCAGATCGAGGTCCAGCTTGAGTCGAACTCGTCCGCGAACGTAAGCCAGCTTTCGGACCGGAGCGTCGACGGTAACGATTTCCTCTCCCAGCGCAAGCTCGAGCTCTACCTGGACAGCGAGACGGCTGGCCGGCTGTGGCTGGGGCAGGGCGACACCGCCTCGGACGGCACGGCGGAGGTGGATCTCTCCAGCACCACCGTGATCGGCAGCTCAGACATCCAAGACCTGGCCGGCGGCATTCTGTTCCGCCAGACCGATGCGGGGGTCGGTGTCACCCCGGTGTCCCTCGCAAGCCCCGCGATCGGCGATGTGTTCGACAACCTCGACGGCCTCAGCCGCGACGACCGCCTCCGCTACGACACGCCGAAACTGTATGGGTTCAACTTAGCCAGCTCGGCAATCGCCGATGGCCGATACGACGTCGCCCTGCGCTATAGTCGGAAAATCGCTGACGTAAAGCTCGCGTCGGCCTTCGCCTTCGCCAATCAAACCGACGACAGCAACATCGTGGATGGCTCGATCTCGGCGGTGCATACGCCGACCGGGATCAGCCTGACCTACGCCCAAGGCAGCCGTTGGGACCACACGAACTCGGTCCGCAACACCCGAACCTTCCTGTACACCAAGCTGGGCTGGCAATGGCCCATTTTTCCCTTCGGGAAGACAGCCATTTCCGGCGACTACTATGCTGGCACCGATATCGGTGAAAACGGCGACTTCTCGCAGGCCTGGGGCCTCCAGCTCGTCCAGAATATCGACAAGATCGCGACCGAGCTCTATCTCGGCTACCGCAACCACGCCTACGACGAAGACGACAGGAACTTCGACGACATCGACGCGGTGTTGACCGGGGTGCGGATTAAATTCTAAATGCTGGCCAAGACGACAGCCCCGAAAGAGGGATTTGATAAAGGGGGATTTGACACGATGCGCATGGGCCTTCTCGCCGCTGTCCTCGCCCTGGCGTTGGCCGGGTGTTCCACCGTGGAGCCCTTTGACCCTGTGGCGGAGGGTTTCCCCCAGCCGGACGAGATGAAGCCGGGCCCCGGGCTCATCAGCGGCGAGGACGGCGAATTGACCATCGAGACCGACATCTGATCGAGACCGACATCTGATCGAGACCGACATCTGATCGAGACCGACATCTGATCGAGACCGACATCTGACGGAGCTTTAATCCGCTTTATCCGCCGCCCCCGGGTTTATCCGCCGCCCGCGATCTTCGTGGGCGGCGTTTTCTTTGCGCCACTGGCAGTTCCGGACGGCCGCCCCGCGCCTGTCCGACTGTCATAAAACTGTCACGGAACCGTAGTAACCCTGGCCCCTGGGTGGCTGCGAGAGGGAATCCCGCCAGCCGCAATTCGCCGTCACGGTCAGAGGATTCGATGCGCATACGCCATGGTGATCGATAAGGGAGCTCTACTGATCGGGAAATTCCTCGCCATCGTGGCAGTCGTCGCGTTTGCCGCCGCGGCCGAGGCGCGCGAGGAAATCCGCATCGCCGGCTCCTCCACCGTCTTCCCCTTCGCCACGATGGTCGCCGACGAGTTCGGCCAAACCACCGGCTTCAAGACACCGGTCGTCGAGAGCACGGGGACCGGCGGCGGCATCAAGCTGTTCTGCGCCGGTGTCGGTGCGGCCTACCCCGACATCGTCAACGCTTCGCGCCGAATCAAGGAGTCCGAGCGCGCGGCCTGCGCCGAGAACGGCGTGGCCGCCATCACCGAGATCAAGTTTGGCTTCGACGGGATCGTGATCGCCAACGCCAGATCGGCGCCCCGTTTCGACCTCACCTTAAGACAGTTGTTCCTGGCCCTTGCCAAGCGGGTGCCGAGGGACGGCGAGTTGGTGGCGAACCCCTACCGGCGGTGGCGCGAGATCGATCCGGCGCTGCCCGACACGAAAATCGAGGTGATGGGACCGCCGCCGACCTCGGGCACGCGCGACGCCTTCGTCGAGCGCGCCATGGAGGGGGGCTGCGGGACCTTTCCAGAGATCGCCGCGCTCAAGCACGCGGACAAACCCGCCTACCAGGCCGTATGCCATACCATCCGCGAGGACGGCGCCTACATCGAGACCGGCGAGAACGACAATCTCGTGGTCCAGAAACTGGGCGCCAACCCGAACGCCCTTGGCATCTTCGGGTTCAGTTTTCTCAACGAAAACGCCGACAGGCTGCAGGGCAGCCTCATCGGCGGCGTCGAGCCGAGCTTCGAGAACATCGCGGCCGGCATCTATCCGATCTCCCGCTCGCTTTATTTCTACGTCAAGAACGCCCATGTCGGCATCATTCCGGGCATTGCCGACTATGTGCGCGCGTTCACCGACGAGCGAACCTGGGGACCGTCGGGCTATCTGGCGAACCGGGGGTTGATCCCGCTGCCGGAGGACGAGCGGCGGGCGGCGCGGGCGGCCGCCCTGCGGCTCGCCGCGCTGCAGCCGGCGGCGATGGGCGCGCGGGGGGAGCCCCCCGTGCCGGCGCCGGGAGTGCGAGCGATCTCTGGATCGTCCCTGCTGCTGGTCGCCGCCGTGCTCGTGATTCTTTCCGCCATCGGCTACGCCATGGGCCGTCGACGCGCCCTGGCCGCGGTGGCCGGCGCGGTGGGCAAGCTGCATTCCCTGCCCGGCCATTACGGCTATTACGTGGCGATCTGGTGCGGCCTGCCGGGGTTCGCCGCATTCGTGTTGTGGCTGGTCTTGGAGCCCCGGATCATCGAGGCGCTGGTCCTGGCCGGCTTGCCGGAGGCCATTATCGACCAGTCGGTGGGGGGGGTCGACGTCCTCCTCGACAACATCAAGAGCATCGCCCGCGGCGAGATTCCGGGCCGCGCGGTGAGCCCGGCGCTCGAGGCCGCGGCCGAACGCTACAACCGGCTCGACCGAATCGGCTTCGCCGGCCTAGCCGCGACGGTCCTGGCGCTGGCGACGGGTGGGCTTGCCTACGGCCAGCGTGCGATCGGCCCCGCCTTGCGGGCGCGCAACCGGGTGGAAGCCGTGCTTCGATCGGCGCTGGCGGCGAGCTCCGTCCTGTCGATCTTGATCACTGTCGGCATCGTCTTGTCCTTGCTGTTCGAAACCATCCGCTTCTTCGACTTGGTTTCCCTCACGGAATTCCTGTTCGGACTCGATTGGAGCCCGCAGACGGCGATCCGCGCCGATCAGGTCGGCTCCTCGGGCGCATTCGGCGCCGTGCCGCTGTTCGCAGGCACCCTGCTCATCACCCTGATCGCGATGTCCGTGGCGGTCCCGGTCGGCCTGTTTTCGGCGATCTACATGTCGGAATACGCCGCGCCCGGGCTGCGCGCCGCCCTCAAGCCGGCCCTGGAGATCCTGGCCGGCATTCCCACCGTGGTCTTCGGCTTATTCGCCGCCCTAACCGTGGCTCCGATCTTCCGGGACGCCGGTCAAATCCTGGGGCTCGACGTCGCCTCGGAGAGCGCGCTTGCGGCCGGCGTGGTCATGGGCCTCATGATCATACCCTTCGTCTCGTCCCTTTCGGACGATGTCATCAACGCGGTGCCGCAAAGCCTGCGCGACGGTTCCTACGCGTTGGGCGCGACCAAGTCGGAAACGATCAGGCGGATCATCCTCCCCGCCGCGCTGCCCGGGATCGTCGGAGCCGTGTTGCTCGCCATCTCACGCGCTATCGGCGAGACAATGATCGTCGTGATGGCCGCGGGCCTGGCCGCCAACCTGACGGCGAACCCGCTCGAAGCGGTCACCACGGTGACGGTACAGATCGTCACGCTCCTGGTGGGCGACCAGGAGTTCACCAGCGCCAAGACGCTCGCGGCTTTCGCGCTCGGTCTGGTGCTTTTCCTCATGACCCTGATGCTGAACGTGGTGGCCCTCGGCGTGGTCCGGAAATATCGGGAGAGATATGACTGAGTTCGCCGAGTCACGGGGACATGTCGGGACGAACGATGGCGCGGCGCGGCGAGCGCGACGCCATGCCGCGGAACGGCGGTTCCGCCTTTACGGCATTCTCGCCATCGTCGTCGCGGTGTCGTTTCTCGTCCTCTTGCTTGGCAGCATCGCGGTCCAGGGCTACACCGCCTTCACGGCGACCCAGATCAGGCTCGATGTGACCTTCGAGCCCGAGGTCATCGACCCCGAGGGCACCGGCGACCCTGAGCTGTGGGCGGGGGCCGACTACGGCGCCCTGATCCGCCACAGCCTCGGCGCCCGCTTCCCGGGGGTTCGCGAGCCGGAGGAAGTGCGCGCGCTTATGGCACTGATAAGTTCCGGCGCCCGCTTCGACTTGAGGGACATGGTGCTGGACGACCCCGGCCTCATCGGCACGACGCGGTCGGTGTGGCTTCCCGCCGCGGCCGATATCGACATGCTGGTCAAGGGTATCACTCCGCGCGACGTGCCGGAGGACGCCCGGCGGGTCAAGGACAACCAGATCGCCTGGCTCGACGCCCTTGTCGCCGAGGGCGCGGTCAAGCGCGCGCTGCATTTGCGCTTCTTCACCGCGGGCGATTCGCGCACGCCGGAGCGGGCCGGCATCTGGGGCGCCATCGTAGGCTCGTTCTACACCATGATGGTAACCCTGGCTCTGGCCTTCCCGATCGGCGTGTTGACGGCCGTGTATCTCGAGGAATTCGCGCCCAAGAACCGGTGGACCGACCTTGTCGAGATCAACATCAACAACCTGGCGGCGGTGCCGTCCATCGTCTTCGGCCTGCTGGGTCTTGCGGTGTTCCTCAACGTCTATCACCTGCCGCGCTCGGCGCCGGTGGTCGGCGGCATGACGTTGGCGCTTATGACCCTGCCCACCATCATCATCGCGACCCGCTCCGCGCTTGCGGCGGTGCCGCCGTCGCTCCGCGAGGCGGCGCTCGCCATCGGCGCCTCGCCGCTGCAGGTGGTGATGCACCACACCCTGCCCGCCGCCATGCCGGGCGTGCTGACCGGCACCATCATCGGCATGGCGCGGGCCCTGGGCGAGACCGCGCCGCTCTTAATGATCGGCATGGTCGCCTTCATCGCCGATATTCCCGGCGGGCCGTCCGATCCGGCGACGGTGCTGCCGGTTCAGGTCTTCCTGTGGGCGGGCAGCCCGGAGCGGGCCTTCGCCGAGAAAACCGCGGCGGCGACCCTGGTGCTGCTGGTTTTCCTTATCGCCATGAACGGGCTCGCGGTATACCTACGCAAGAAATTCGAGAAGCGGTGGTAAGCCATGGAAGCACAAACGGCCCTGATCGGTCATAATCGGCCCGCGGACGCGACGCCGGTAAAGATGGCGACCCGCGACCTGGACGTGTCCTACGGTGCGATCCAGGCGCTCGCCGGGGTCGAGCTGGATATCCGAGAAAACGAGGTGACCGCGCTGATCGGACCGTCCGGCTGCGGCAAAACGACCTTCTTGAGATGCCTCAACCGCATGAACGATACCATCGAGGGCTGCGTCGTTTCCGGGCTGGTCACCCTCGACGGCCACGACATCTACGACCGCTCGCTCGACGTGGTCCAGCTGCGCGCCCGCATCGGCATGGTCTTCCAAAAGCCGAATCCATTTCCCAAATCAATCTATGACAACGCCGCCTACGGGCCGCGGATTCACGGCCTTGCGGCAAACCGGGACGAGCTCGATGAGATCGTCGTGACCAGCCTCGAGAAAGCGGGTCTTTGGAAAGAGGTTCGCGACCGGATGGGTGAGCCGGGCACCAGCCTCTCCGGCGGCCAGCAACAGCGCCTGTGCATCGCCCGCGCCATCGCGGTCAGCCCCGAGGTGATCCTCATGGACGAGCCGTGCTCGGCCCTGGACCCCATCGCCACCGCCCGCATCGAGGAGCTGATCGACGAACTCCGGGAGAACTACACCATCGTGATCGTCACCCATAACATGCAGCAGGCGGCCCGGGTCTCCCAGCGCACCGCCTTTTTCCACCTCGGCCAGGTGGTCGAAATGGGCGACACGGTGGAGTTGTTCACGAACCCCCAGGACGAGCGTACCCAGGGCTATATCACCGGGCGCTTCGGCTGAACGCGCAAGATCGGCGGGCAAAGGAGGCCCCCATGGCATCGACACATATCGTCAAGGCCTATGACGAGGAGCTCCAACACCTCAACAACAACATCGCCCGGATGGGCGGTCTGGCCGAGGAGCAGCTCGCCAGCGCCATCCAGTCGATGGTCAAGCGCGACAGCGAGCTGGCCAGCAAGACCATCGAAAACGACGACAAGGTCGACCGGCTCGAGCACGAACTCAACGATTTCGTGATGCGCCTGCTGGCGCTGCGCCAGCCGATGGCCTCGGATCTCCGCAACATCATCGCCGCGCTTAAAATCGCCAGCGATCTCGAACGCATCGCTGACTGCGCCACCAATGTCGCCGAGCGGGCCATCGCCCTCAACGAGATCCCGCCGGTCAAGCCGCTTTACACCATTCCGCGCATGAGCGGGCTGGTGCAGCAGATGATCAAGGACGTGCTCGACGCCTATATCGAACGCGATGTCGACAAGGCGATGGAGGTGTGGCATCGCGACGACGAGGTGGACGAGATGTATACCGCCCTGCTGCGCGAGCTGTTGACTTACATGTTGGAGAATCCGCGCAATATCACGCCCTGCACCCACCTCCTGTTCATCGCCAAGAACATCGAGCGGATCGGCGATCACGCCACCAACATCGCGGAGATGGTTCATTTCCTCGTGCATGGCGTGCCGTTCCGGGAAAAACGGCGGAAGGAGCATTACCCGGGCGTCGCGGCGGTGGCGCCGGCGGCCAACGAGGAAGGGGAGGCCAGCGGCAAATGACGCCCCATATCCTGGTGGTCGAAGACGAGGCGGCACTCGTCGAGCTGTTGCGCTACAACCTGGAGGAGGAAGGATTCCGGGTCTCTGCCGCCGCCGACGGCGAGGCGGCGCTCGCCGCGGTGGCCGAAGACAAGCCCGACCTCATCGTGCTCGACCTGATGCTGCCGCTGATCTCGGGTCTTGAGATCTGCCGACAGTTGCGCCGCCGGCCCGAGACGCGCGGCCTTCCCATCATCATGCTGACCGCCCGCGGCGAGGAGAGCGATAGAATCCGCGGCCTCGACAGCGGCGCGGACGACTACGTCACCAAGCCGTTCTCGCCCAGCGAGCTGGTCGCCCGGGTGCGCGCCGTGCTGCGCCGCGCCCGTCCGGCGCTCGCCCAGGACTCGCTCGGATACGGCGAGCTGGTCATGGACCTTGCCAAGCGCCGCGTGACCCGCGAGGGCCGCGCCATCCATTTGAGCCCGACCGAGTTCCGGTTGCTCCAGTACTTCATGGAGCATCCGGGCCGGGTCTTCTCGCGTGAGCAACTGCTGGACGCCGTATGGGGCCTGGACGCCGAGGTCGAGCCGCGCACCGTGGACGCCCACATCCGGCGCCTGCGCAAGGCCTTGAACGATGGCGGCAAGGCCGACTTGATCCGCACCGAGCGCGCGGCCGGCTACGCGCTGGACAGCAAGCCTTACTGAGCCGGGACCGGCTGTACAGAGGTTCAGCGGAGGACTCGCCCCCGCCCCGGTCGGGCCGGGCCTGGGTGGTTGCGGTCCCGGCGCCGCGGGACAAGCCCGGGCGGGTCTCAGCCCGGGGTGATTCCCTCGAGGGCCGCGCGGTAGGCATTGGCCGCGGCCTCGCCGAAACAGACGAAGATCACCTGTTCGATTTCCGGGGCGCCGGCGAGGAAGCCGGCCACCGTTTCGACCGCGATACGGGCGGCCCGGTCCATGGGAAACCGATAGGCGCCCGTGCTGATTGACGGGAACGCGATGGTAGAGACCCCGTGTTCGCGGCCGAGCGCGAGGGAGTTCCGGTAGCAGCTCGCCAGGAGCCCGTCCTCGCCCCGGCCGCCGCCGCTCCACACCGGACCGACGGTGTGAATGACCCACTTGGCCGGCAACCGGTAGCCCTTGGTGATCCGCGCCTCGCCGGTGGGACAGCCGCCGATGGTGCGGCATTCCTCCTTGAGCTCCGGGCCGGCGGCCCGATGGATGGCGCCGTCCACCCCGCCACCGCCCAAGAGCGTGGTGTTCGCCGCGTTGACGATGGCGCCGACCTGGCTCTTGGTGATGTCCCCTTCG
Source organism: Pseudomonadota bacterium (assembly GCA_022571365.1). Taxonomy (GTDB): domain Bacteria; phylum Pseudomonadota; class Alphaproteobacteria; genus JACZXZ01. The sequence goes on from JACZXZ010000013.1 coordinate 20,875, forward strand.
GCCACGGTCATGCGCTCGAGCACGTCCTGGCTCGTTTTGACCCGCCCGCCCCTTACCTGGCTCGTTTTGACCCGCCCGCCCCTTGGCGCGCGCCGTCGCTCAAGCCGCGAGGGCTTCGGTCGGCGGCTGGTAGTCGTGGCCCAGATCGCGGGCTACCGCCTCGTAGGTGATGCGACCGCGATGGACATTGAGGCCGGCCAAGAGGTGGCGATCCTTGGCCATGGCCTTCTCGTGGCCCAAATCCGCGAGGGCGAGGGCGAATCGCAGGGTGGCGTTGTTGAGGGCGAAGGTCGAGGTGCGCGGCACCGCCCCCGGCATGTTGGTGACGCAGTAATGAACGACACCCTCCTCCACATAGACGGGATCGGCATGGGTGGTCGCTCGGCTGGTCTCGAAGCAGCCGCCCTGGTCGATCGAAACATCGACGATCACCGATCCCGGCCGCATGCGGCCGACCATCTCCCGAGTCACGAGCTTCGGTGCGGCGGCGCCCGTGACCAGCACGCCGCCGACCACCAGATCGGCATCGAGGACGTAACGCTCCACCGTCTCGGCATTCGACTGGACGGTGTTGATCATCGCACCAAACAGGAGATCCAGCTCCCGCAAGCGGCCCGCCGTCCTGCTCAGGACGGTGACCTGGGCGCCGAGGCCGATGGCCATGCGCGCCGCCTCGGTGCCGACCACGCCGGCGCCGAGCACCGCGACCTTGCCGGCGGCCACGCCGGGCACGCCGCCGAGCAGGACGCCGGCGCCGCCCTGTTCCTTCTCCAGATAGTGAGCGCCGGCCTGGATCGACATGCGTCCGGCCACCGCGCTCATCGGCGCCAAGAGGGGCAGGCCGCCACGATCATCGGTCACGGTTTCATAGGCGATGGCGACGGCGCCGGACTCCATCAGCCCCTTGGCTTGTTCGGGATCGGCGGCGAGGTGAAGGTAGGTGAACAGCACCTGGCCCTCGCGCAGCATCTTGCACTCCTGGGGCAGCGGTTCCTTCACCTTGACGATCATATCCGCCTTGGCAAAAACCTCCTCGGCGGTGTCGACCACGGCGGCCCCGATCGCCCGGTAATCCTCGTCACTGAACCCGATGCCTTGTCCGGCGCTGCCTTCGATCATCACCTCGTGACCGTGATCGACGAACTCGCGCACGCTAGCCGGCACCAGGCCGACCCGATATTCGTGGGTCTTGATCTCCTTGGGCACTCCAATCAGCATGGTTTCGTCCTTTTTATAACCTGCGGGTAATAGTCACCGTCTCCGGTCGCGCAGCCCGACCGGGCGCCAAGAATGGCGTGGCCCGCGATTTGGGTCAACAGGCTTTCATCGGCCCATACCGGGCTTCCCCTCGCCGGCCCCGCGGGGCGCCGCCAGGCCAGCCCGTCAACGGGGCTCAGCAGCAGCCACGGGGGGTGCGTCGGCGTTGGCTCGGCGCATGAGGAAGAGCAAGAGAAAGATAGCCGGCAGGGCCGCGAGAGCGGTGTAAAGGAAGAAATCAACATAACCTGCCGCGTCGACGACCACGCCCGAGAAGCCGCCGAGAAACCTGCCCGGCAGACTCATCAGCGAGCTGAACAGGGCGTATTGGGTGGCCGTGTAGGCAACATTACACAGGCTCGACAGGTAGGCGATGAAAACCGTCCCGGCGAACCCGCTGGTCAAATTATCGGCGCTGATCGCGACTATGAAAAAGCCGAGGTCGGGGCCGGTCTTCGCCATGATCGCGAAAAGCAGATTGGTGAGGCCCGCCAGGACCCCTCCCAGCAGCAATGGCCGCATGATCCCGAAGCGCACCACCGCAACGCCGCCCAGGATCGCGCCGGCGATGGTCATGAAGACGCCATAGATCTTGGTGACGCTGGCGATCTCGCTCTTGGAGAAGCCCAGGTCGATGTAGAAGGGATAGGCCATGACGCCCAGGGTGATGTCGGTCAGACGGTAGAGGCTGATGAAGGCCAGGATGACGAGCGCCATAAGGCCGTTGCGCGCAAAGAAATCGACGAAGGGGCCGACCACCGCGCCTAGAAACCAGCCTATTAAGGCCCGCCCGCGCCGGGACAGATGGGCGTATTTTTCCATGGCCCGAACGACCCGTTCCTCGCGCATAACAGTCGATGGGTCGAAGGCCACCTGGGGCTCGCTGATCACCAGGACGGTCACGATGCCGACCAGCATAAGAGCCGCCATGGTCACATAGGCCGCCGGCCAGGAGACGAAATCGGCGATGTAAAGCGCCCCCGCCCCCGCGACCATCAGCGCCATGCGGTAGCCGAAGTTGTAGGCCGCGGCCATGGCACCTTGCAGCTCCTTGCGGACCGCCTCGATGCGGTAGGCGTCGATCGAGATGTCCTGGGTCGCGGAGGAAAAGGCGACCACCAACGCGAAGGCCGCGATGGTGAGAATATGCCCGGCCGGGTCGGTGGAGGCGATGCCGAGCAGGCCGAGGACGACGCCCATCTGCGCCAGCAACATCCAACCCCGCCGCCGGCCCAATAGACGGGTGAGCAGGGGTAGCGGGACCCGGTCGATCACGGGCGCCCACAACACCTTGATCGAATAGGTGATGCCGACCCAGCTCAAGAACCCGATGACGCTGAGGCTGATCTCCGCCTCGCGCAGCCAAGCCGAGAGCGTGATAAAGACCAAGCCATAGGGCAGCCCGGCCGCAAAGCCGAGAAACACCATGCCCACCACCCGCGGATGGCGGTAGGCCAAGAGGGCTTCGCCCCAGGTCTCGTTGAATTTCGAAGACAAGGCGATGGCGCGCTTACCCCAGCTTTTTCTTGACCAGCGCGGCCAGCGGGGTCTCGGGCCGGGCGCCGATATGGCCGATCACCTCGGCCGCGGCGATGCCGCCCATGCGGCCCGAGGTCGCCAGGTCATGGCCATGGGTGAGCCCATAGAGAAAGCCCGCGGCGTAAAGATCGCCGGCGCCGGTGGTGTCGACCACCGCCTCCACCGGCTCGGCCTCCAATACGTGGAACTCCTCGGCCGACAGAACGACCGAGCCTTTCTCGCTGCGGGTCAGCGCGGCGATCTCGCAGCGGCCGCGGACCTGCCGGAGCGCCGACTCGAAGTCCGCCACCTGGTAGAGCGAGGTGATCTCCGCCTCGTTGGCAAACAGGATATCCACATGGTGGTTGACGAGGTCGACGAACTCGGCCCGGTGACGCTCGACGCACAATGGATCGGAAAGGGTGAGCGCCACCTTGCGACCGGCTTCGTGCGCGATCCGGGCGGCCTTGAGGAACGCCTCCTTGGCCCGCGGCGGATCCCACAGATAACCCTCGAGATAGGTGATCCGGGCCCGGCCTATGGTGGCGGGGTCGATGTCTTCGGGCCCGAGTTCGGCGCTGGCGCCGAGATAGGTCTGCAACGTGCGCAGGGCGTCGGGCGTGACCAGGACCAGGCAGCGGGCGGTGGATGGACCGTCGGCGGCCGGGGGCGTGTCGAAGGCGACGCCAACGACGTGGATGTCGCGACGGAAGACTCGGCCCAGCTGGTCGTCCTTGACCTTGCCGATATAGGCGCCCGTGCCGCCGAGCGAGGCAATCCCGGCCATGGTGTTGGCCGCCGATCCCCCGGAGCATTCGACCGCCGGTCCCACGCACGCGTAGAGCCGGTCGGCGGCCTCGGCGTCGATGAGCGTCATCGCACCCTTGGCAAGCCCGCGCTCGATGAGGAACGCGTCGTCGGTATGGCTCAGGACGTCGACGATGGCATTCCCGATGCCGACCACGTCCAACGAAGCCGCGTCCGGAGGGACACTTGCCATGCCTCAAAACCTCCCGCCCCAAGGCTCGAAACGCCCGCGGCAGTATAGCCGGGCGAAGCGCCGACACAACGCCGCGGCCCACGGCCCGGACCGCGGCCGTCACGGCCGATCGGGAGAGCCGAGGCTTATCCTCTCGGGCACCGAAAGATCATACCGTGGTCTTGGCCCCGTACGCGCACAGCTCGCTGACCACGCAGTTGGGGCAGTCCGGCTTCCTTGCCTTGCATACGTGACGACCGTGCAGGATCAGCCAGTGGTGGGCGTGGGGCTTGTAGGAGGCCGGCACGATCGCCTCCAACCGGTCCGCCACCGCCTCGGGCGTCTTGCCCGTCTTGCCGCGCGCGAGGCCGGTCCGATTGGCAAGGCGGAAGATATGCGTGTCGACCGCGATGGCGGGATATCCAAAGGCGTCATTCAAGACGATGCTCGCGGTCTTGCGGCCGACGCCAGGCAGCGCCTCGAGCGCCGCGCGGCGGTCCGGCACGCTCCCCTGATGTTCCTTGACCAGGATTTCGCTCAGGCGAATGATGTTCCTGGCCTTCGTGTTGTAGAGGCCGATGGTGCGAATGCAGTCCTTGAGCCGCGCTTCGCCGAGGGCGAGCATCTTCTCAGGGGTGTCGGCAAGCTTGAATAGGGCGTCGGTTGCCTTGTTGACGCCCACATCGGTCGCCTGGGCCGACAGCACCACCGCCACCAGGAGGGTATAGGGATTAAGGTAGTCGAGCTCGCCGCGAGGCTCTGGATTGTCGGTGGCAAGCCGACGGAAGAATTCAGCAATGTCGGCTTTCCTCATGGGCCGAATGTAGCCCCCCTAGAGGCCGGAGACAAACCCCCCATCGCCGGCCGCGAGGACCGCTCGGCGGGTAGTGTCTCAGTTTGACGAAGGTCCGCTCATAGCCAGGAGGGGACGTTCGAGCACTCCCCTGACAACGGCTGAAAAATCGCAAATTCTGTAGTGGACAGAATAAATGCGAGGGATAATCGGTCACAGTCGTTAATCTGGGTGGTCATCCCACAATCACGGCGAAAGAAGGAAGCAATCTCATGGAAACAGTGGTGGTTTCAGCCGGTGAGGGGCGTGCATTTTGCGTCAACGACGGCCAACGGATTCGCATTATCACGCCCAAGGGCCAGCAGTCAGCCGACTTCTTCGCATGCCGCGCCAACGATACCAGCGAGTGGCTGTCGCCGCCGCATACATGGATGCCGACGCGTTCGCTGCACCCGCGGGTGGGCGATACCTTTCTCAGCCGCTTGCGCCAACCGATGCTCGATTTCGTCGAGGACGGCGCCAACGGCATTCACGATTTCATAATCGCGCCCTGCGACGCGATCCGTTACCAGCAGTTCGGCGTCGAGGGGCATCACAGGAGCTGCGCCGAGAACCTCGAGATCGCCATGCGTGAGCTCGGCCACGAGATCAACGTGGCTCCTCTCGCGGTTAACCTTTTCACCAACACGGTGGTGGAGGACGGCTTCATGTTCAGCACGCCGCGGACGCCCGTGGTCCAGCCGGGCGGCTACGTCGTGCTCGAGGCCCGTATGGACCTCATTTGCGTCGTTTCCTCCTGTCCCTACGATCTCGAGGGACCCGGCTGGGCGATTAACGCGCCGGGCGGACCGACCGAGATCGTCGTCGAGCTGCCCTGAGCGCGGCGATCTCCGGGGTTCACACCCGCTTGAGGACCATTATCGGCAGGCGTCCAGCGCCACGAACGTCCGTTCAGGGTCACGAGCGGATATTCGACGCCACAGCAAATAGAGTCCGCTAGTAGCCATCAGCGGACATTTGGGCGGGTCGCGGCGCAATGTCAGCTCATAGCCAGGAGGGGACGTTCGACAACCGTCCACAGTGGCCTTCGACAGCCGAATCTACTACCGTTTTCGGCCAGCTCGAGGTGCTATCCGGGAAATCTCGGTTTATACGACAAGTCAATTCGTTCCTGTCGGTATACTGGCACCCGTCCGGAAAGAGGGTTCGAAGGCTGGAACCATGACGGAGACAATTCTCGCGAACGAACCGGCGATCCGCCTGGTCTTCTTCCTCGGGATCTTCGCTCTCATGGTCCTCTGGGAATTCGTGACGCCGCGCAGGGAGCGGTCCGTGTCCCGCTGGATCCGCTGGCCAAGCAATCTCGGCATCGTCGCGTTCAACACGCTGCTCTTGCGTATCCTGGTCCCCGTGGCGGCCGTCGGTCTGGCGGTCCTGAGCGAGGAGAGGGGCTGGGGGCTGTTGAACGCGTTTTCCCTGCCCTCTTTGCTCGCCATTGTTCTGTCCGTGGTGTTGCTCGACCTCGCCATCTATCTGCAGCATGTCATGTTCCATGCCGTGCCCGCCCTCTGGCGGCTGCACCGGATGCACCACGCCGATCTCGATTTCGACGTCACGACCGGCGCCCGTTTCCACCCGGTCGAAATCCTTTTGTCGATGGGCATCAAGTTGGCGGTCGTGGCGGCCCTCGGTCCGCCGGCCGTGGCGGTGCTGATCTTCGAGGTGCTGCTCAACGCCACCTCGATGTTCAACCATGGCAACGTCCGCATCGCGCCGAAGGTCGACGGCGTTCTGCGCTGCTTCGTCGTCACGCCGGACATGCACCGCGTCCACCATTCGATCCTGCCCCGCGAAACCAACAGCAATTTCGGCTTCAACCTGCCCTGGTGGGACCGCCTGTTCGGAACCTACACCGCCCAGCCCGCGGATGGGCACGGCGGCATGACCATCGGAATCGAGCAGTTCCGCGCCCCCCGCGACCTGTGGCTCGACCGCATGCTGCTTCAGCCCTTCCTCGGCGAGGTCGGGGACTACCCGATCAACCGGCGCGGCGACAGCCGGTGACGACGAACATCGCCGGGCGCGCCAAAGCGCCCGGCGGTCACGACGACGCCTCTGCGGCCTGAGCTTCTGTTCCCTGTCCCCCGGACGGGCTATGGTCTCCGGCCCGGGCGGCGGCGCCCGGGCGCGCGAGCCCGACAGCCGGCCCGGCAGCGGGTCCGACGGCGCTCGCGGCTTCCGGAGGTCGGTTGGCCCATGTCCAAGCTTGGAGGGAAAAGCCGATTTAGGAACGAGAACGAATCCGAGTTAAGAACTTCACTGACGCTCGTTGCGAATTAGAACGGATAATCCGAAACAATAGATCGTTCACAACCGTCAGGAAATCTGACGACCACACGGCGACAGAAATGTCCGCTTCGGGCCATCAGCGGACGTTCCTGAGACCCACCCATCACCGACAAGCTGAAACTGAGACACTATCCTCGCGGCCGAGCCGCCGCCTTGAGCCCGGCCCCTTCCTATGACGGGGCCATGAGCGCCGACCGCGAACGCCGAACACCCGGGCCGGCTCACTCTCTCCGCTCACGGGAAGCCGGTGTCGATCGGAGCCTTCCTCACCCCGGCAGAGCGCCGCGAGGTAGCGGAAGCGCTGCGCGTGGCACTGGCGCGCTATCGGCAAAGGCCGCAATCCTGATGGCCACCGGGCCCGGAGGGCGCCAGCGGAGTCTATGACGCCGCCGTCAATCCGAGCACATCCTTCATGCTGTACAGGCCCGGGGGTTTGCCGCGAGCCCACAGCGCCGCGCGCACCGCGCCCTGGGCATAGACCCGCCGGTCGGCCGCCTTGTGGCTGAGTTCCAGGCGCTCGCCCTGGCCGGCGAAGATCACGGTGTGATCGCCGACCACATCGCCGCCCCTCAATGCGGCGAAGCCGATGTCGCCCCGCCGCCGGGGGCCGTCGCGGTGGCGCTGGGCGATCTCGTCGAAGTCGGCGCCGCGGCCCGCGGCCGCCGCCCGGCCAAGGCCCAACGCCGTGCCCGAAGGCGCGTCGAGCTTGTGGCGGTGATGCATCTCGACGATCTCGATGTCGTAGCCGTCATCGAGCGTGCGCGCGACCTGCTCGACGAGCACCATCAGAAGGTTGATGCCGATGCTCATGTTGGGAGCCCGGACGACGGCGGTGTGGCGCGCCGCCTCGCTCAGCGCTTCCTCCTGCTCCGCATTCAGACCCGTGGTGCCGATGACGTGAATGGTCGTGTCCCGGGCCGCGAGCGCGGCGTGCTCAACGGCCGCGGCCGGGGTGGTAAAATCGAGCACGGCGTCAGCCTGAGCGAACAGAACCGCCGGGTCGCCGCCGACCGCGACGCCTAACGGTTCAAGCCCGGCGACCTCGCCCAGGTCGCGGCCAATCTCCTCGCGACCCGGCTCTTCGGTGCCGCCGGTGAGACGGCAGCCCTCTGTCCCGGCGACCTCCCGCACCAGCATCCGCCCCATGCGTCCGGCGCAGCCGGCGACCCCGATTCTCATCTCCGCCATGTTCCTCAAGCCCTACTACCTGCTGACATTCGCCCGGCGGGATTTAACCACAGGGACTCACCTGGGCGGAGAAAAAAGAGGCGTCGGGGATGAGATGGACCGATGATAATGCCTGGGGGGCGGCGGGGGCGGCGCACGCCGAGGTGGGCCGTGTTTGGCCTGAGGGATCGATCGGAATGTCGGGAAACCGTTGGGATGGGCTGGAATGGGCTGGAATGGGCCCGGTGCGCCGAGCCCTTCGGATCTCGCTGGCGGCCTCAGCCGCGGTTCACTCCTTAGAGTCCCCAGGGTCCTCCCACATTTCCTTCACCTTGGCGAAGAAGCCTTCGGATTCGGGGCTGGTCGGCCTGGCCCCGCCGGCGCGCTCGAACTCCCTGAGCAACTCCTTCTGCCGCTTGGTGAGGTTGACCGGGGTCTCGGCCGAGGCCTGGATGTACATATCGCCCCGCCGATTGCTGTTCAGAACCGACATGCCCTTGCCCCTGAGTCGGAACCGTTGGCCGGTTTGCGTCCCCGGCGGGATCGTGACCCGCGCCCGGCCGCCGTCGACCGTCGGCACCTCGATGGTGCCGCCGAGCGTCGCCGTGACCATGGGGATCGGTATCCGGCAGTAAATGTTCGCCCCATCACGCTGGAAGAGGCGATGCGGGGCAACGGTGAGGAAGATGTAGAGGTCGCCCGGGGGCGCCCCCCGCACGCCGGCCTGGCCCTCGCCGGCAAGACGAATGCGGGTGCCTTCCTCGACCCCGGCGGGGATGTCGACCGAGAGGCGTTTCTTCTTGCGCACCCGCCCCGAGCCGCGGCAAACCCTGCACGGCGCTTCGATGATCCTGCCGGAGCCGCGGCAGGTTGGGCAGGTCCGCTCAATGGTCAAGAAACCCTGGGTGGTCCGCACCTTGCCCTGGCCGTGACAGGCGGAACACAGGACCGGCCGTACCCCACCCTCACCGCCGGTCCCGGCGCAGGACTCGCAGGTGACGGAGGTCGGGACGCTGATCCTGGCCTGCTTGCCGCGGAACGCCTCCTCGAGGGTAATCTTGAGGCTGTAACGCATATCGGCGCCGCGCCCGCTGGCCGCGGCGCCGCGCCGCCCGCCCATGAATTCACCGAACATCTCGTCGAAGATGTCGGCAAACCCAGAGGTGAAGTTGAAATCAAAGCCGCCCGGCCGGGCGCCGTCATTGTCAAAGACGGCGTGTCCATACTGGTCATAGGCGGCGCGTTTTCCCTCGTCCTTGAGGACGTCGTAAGCTTCGTTGATGTCCTTGAATGCCTTCTCGGACGCCTTGTCGTCCGGATTTCGGTCGGGGTGATACCGCATAGCCAGCTTGCGGTAGGCCTTCTTGATGTCCTCCGCGCCAGCGTTGCGGCCGACTCCGAGGGTTTGGTAATAGTTCTGATTGGCCATCCGTGTTGGACTCCGAACGAAGTGGCCCCCACCGTTTCCGTTCGTTGCGCCTGGACACCCGGGCGATGTCAGATGCCGCCGGGCCTCAAGCCGAATCGCCCTTCTTGTCCTCGTCCACCTCCTCGAAGTCGGCGTCGACGACCGGGCCCTCGTCCTTCTCGTCGGCCTTTTCCGTCGAGCCCTCGTCCGAATCCCCGGCCTCGGCGGGTGCGGCCTCTTGATCGGCTTCTTCCTGGCTTGCCTTATATATCGCCTCACCGAGCTTCATGGAGGAACGGGAGAGCGCCGCCAGTTTTTCCCCAATGGCTTTAGCGTCCTCCGAGTCCGCGACCTCTTTGAGCGCCTGAATGTCGGCCTCGATGGCACTCTTGTCGGACTCCGGCACCTTGTCTCCATGTTCGCGCAAGTTGTTTTCGGTGGTGTGGATCAGCGCGTCCGCCTGATTGCGCAGCTCGGCCAATTCGCGCCGAGAGCGATCCTCGGCAGCATGCTCTTCAGCCTCCTTGATCATGCGCTCGATCTCTCCTTCCGCGAGACCGCCTGAGGCCTGGATACGAATCTGCTGCTCCTTGCCGGTGGCCTTGTCCTTGGCCGAGACGTTGACAATGCCGTTGGCATCGATGTCGAAGGTGACCTCAATCTGCGGCACGCCACGCGGCGCCGTCGGAATTCCCACCAGGTCGAATTGTCCGAGCAGCTTGTTGTCCGTCGCCATCTCCCGCTCGCCCTGGAACACGCGGATGGTAACCGCGCTCTGGTTGTCCTCGGCGGTCGAGAAGATCTGGCTCTTGCGGCTGGGGATGGTGGTGTTGCGCTCGATGAGCCGGGTGAATACCCCGCCCATGGTCTCGATGCCGAGCGAGAGCGGGGTCACGTCCAAGAGCAGCACGTCCTTGACCTCGCCCTTAAGCACACCGGCCTGGATCGCCGCGCCGACGGCGACGACCTCATCCGGATTGACGCCCTGGTGCGGATCGCGGCCGAAGAAGGTCTTCACCGTCTCGATCACCTTGGGCATGCGGGTCATGCCGCCGACCAGAATGACCTCGGCGATCTCCGAGGATTTAAGGCCGGCGTCCTTGAGCGCCTTCCTGCACGGCCCGACGGTTTTCTCGACCAAGTCCTCGACCAGGGCCTCGAGCTTGGCGCGCGTCAGCTTGATGTTGAGGTGCTTGGGCCCGGCCTGGTCGGCGGTGATGAACGGCAGGTTGATCTCGGTCTGAACCGCACTCGACAGCTCGACCTTGGCTTTTTCCGCCGCCTCCCTGAGGCGCTGGAGCGCGAGCCTGTCCTTGCGCAGGTCGATGCCCTGCTCCTTTTTGAACTCGCCCGAGAGGTAATCGACGATGCGTTTGTCGAAGTCCTCGCCGCCGAGGAAAGTGTCGCCATTGGTGGACTTCACCTCGAATACGCCGTCGCCGATCTCGAGGATGGAAATGTCGAAGGTACCGCCGCCCAAGTCGTAGACGGCGATGGTGCCGCTGCCCTTTCCCTCAAGCCCGTAGGCCAGCGCCGCCGCCGTCGGCTCGTTGATGATGCGGAGCACGTTGAACCCGGCGATCTTGCCCGCGTCCTTGGTCGCCTGGCGTTGGGAGTCATTGAAATAGGCCGGAACCGTGATGACCGCGTCGGTGACGGCCTCCCCCAGATAGCGTTCGGCCGTCTCCTTCATCTTCTGGAGGACGAAGGCGCTCACCTGACTCGGGCTGTACTTCTGCCCCCCGGCTTCGACCCAGGCGTCGCCGTTTTCGCTTCCGACGATCTTGTAAGAAACAAGCTCCATGTCTTTCTGCGTCATGGGATCGTCATAACGGCGGCCGATCATGCGCTTGATGGCGAACAGGGTGTTCTCCGGATTGGTCACCGCCTGGCGCTTGGCGGGCTGGCCGACAAGGCGCTCCTCGTTGTCGGTGAATGCGACCATGGACGGCGTCGTGCGCATGCCCTCGGCATTCTCGAGCACCTTGGCCTCCCTGCCCTCCATCACGGCAACGCAGGAGTTCGTCGTGCCCAAGTCAATACCGATAACCTTGCCCATTACTCCCCCTCTCGTTTGGTCTCACCAGGGGTCCTTCCGGCCTCGACCCGCACCGCCGAGGCTTCCACATCGATCATCGGTTGCATGATCGTCACGACATTCGGCGGACATATGGGTAGGTAGGTAGGGAGCGCGCCCTTGCCCTGCAACCACCGCCGGTGAGATTCCTGGTTCACAATTCGGGCCACAGGGGACATGGCCCAGGGGCCGGCGAGCCGGAGCGACACCGCGGCCGCGGCGCTTTAATCGCCGATTGATCGCCGGCGCCCCATGCGTCAGTCTGGCCGAAACCCAAGACTAAGTGGGCTCCATGATCATCTCGGCGAGCTACAAGACCGACATTCCGGCCTTCTACGGGGCCTGGTTCATGAACCGGCTCAAGGCCGGCCGCTGCCGGATGGTCAACCCCTACGGCCGCCAGGTCTACGAGGTGCCGTTGACCACAGACGCGGTCGATGGTTTCGTGTTCTGGACCAAGAACCTGGGCCCGTTCCTCAAATCCCTGGCCACCATCCGCAGGCGCGGTTATCCGTTCACCGTGCACTACACCATCAACAACTACCCGCGGGCGCTGGAGTACTCGGTCACGGATGCGAAACGGTCGATCGCGCACATGCATCGCCTGGCCGAGGGCTTCGGCCCCAGGGTCGCGGTGTGGCGTTACGACCCGATCCTCGTGAGCTCCCTCACCCCGGTGGACTGGCATCCCAACAACTTCGAGCGCCTCGCCCGTGCGCTTGAAGGCACGACAGACGAGGTCGTCGTGTCATTCGCGCATTTCTACCGCAAGACCCGGCGCAACCTGGATGCGGCCGCCCGCGCCTTCCGCTTCCACTGGCGCGATCCGGGAGCGGACGAAAAGCGCGCCCTGGCAGGCCGGCTCGCCGGTATCGCGAAGGGGTTCGGCATGCGACTCGCGATCTGTTCCCAGCCGGCCTACGCCGCTCCCGGCACGGTCGAGGCCCGGTGCATCGACGCCGCGCGGCTCGCCGAGGTGGCCGGCCGGCCCATCGCCGCCAGGCTCAAAGGCAACCGGCCGGGCTGCGCCTGTTTCGCCTCGCGCGATATCGGCGAATACGACACCTGCCCCCATGGCTGCGTGTATTGCTACGCCGTCCAACATCGCGGCCTGGCGCAACGGCGCCACAAAGAGCACGACTCCGAGGGCGCGTTCCTGTTCCCACCGCCCGCGGCGGCGGCCGGTATGCGCGGCCGGTCCCGGCGCCTTCCCCCGCCCGATTAGTGCCTGATTAGTGCCTGAAAATCCGACTCCTCAAACAGGACTCGGGTCAAATGGACTTTTCGGCGGGGGCATCGGCCTGACTGGATTGCGCCCCTTCGTCCGATTTGCCCTCATCGTCCTCTGACTTGTCCTTCGCCGTGTCCTCTGACTTGTCCTTCGCCGTGTCCTCTGACTTGTCCTTCGCCAGGGCGACCATGGCAGGGCGCAACAGGCGGTCGTGGATGAGGTAGCCGGGCTCAAGAATCTGGACGATCGTACCGGCCGGCTTGTCGGCATCCTCCACCTCGAACATGGCCTGGTGGAAGTCATGGTCGAACTTCTCGCCCAGCGGCTCGATCTTGCGGATGCCGTGCTTCTCGAAAGCGGCCAACAATTCGCGTTCGACAATCCTGACGCCCTCGGCGAGCTGTTTCAGGAGCTCGTTTTCCTCCCCCGCCCCGGCCGGTTTCTTCCCCGCCCCGGCCGGTTTCCCACCCCCCGTCGCCGGGATGCTGTCGAGCGCCCGGCGCAGGTTGTCGGCGACCGCGAGCAAGCTCTTGGCGAAAACCGCGATGGCGTATTTCAAGGCGTCCTCGAGATCTCTCCGGGCGCGGCGGCGGACGTTCTCGGTCTCGGCAAGAGCGCGCAAAAACCGGTCCTTGGCCTGAACCAGCTCCGCTTCGAGTTCGGCCACGCGCCGCCGGGCTTCGTCCTGGGCCGCTTCCCCGGAGACCTCCGCCGCAGCCGCCGCTTCGGCCTCCTCGGCCGTTTGGGCCGCTTCCCCGGAGACCTCCGCCGCAGCCGCCGCTTCGGCCTCGCCGGCCGTTTGGGCCGCCTTTCCGGAGTCTTCCGCCGCCGCCGCCGCTTCGGCCCGCGGGCGCGCGGGCGGGGCGGCCTCCTCGGCCGTCCGGGCCGCGCCGCCCTTGGGCTCCACGGCCTTCACCTGGGGCGAGGCCTCGACCCTCTTGGCTTTCGGCTTCGATTTCCTGGTCTGAGCCACGGCTTGATTCTACCCCCTCATCCGATCAGGCGCCCGATCACCTTGGCGGTGTAGTCCACCATCGGAATGATTCTGGCATAGTTGAGGCGCGTCGGTCCGATAACCCCAATGGCGCCGACCAGCTGCTCGCGACTGTTGGCATAAGGAGCGATCACCATGGAGAAGCCGGTCAGGCCGAAAAGCTCGTTCTCGACGCCGATGAAGATCTGCACCCCCTCGGCCTTGTTGGCACTGTCGAGCATGCGGAGCATAGCCTCCTTGGTCTCGAGAGCCTCGAACAGGGCCCGGATGCGCTCGAGGTCCTCCAGCGCCGTCACGTCCTCGAGCAGGTGCGCCTGACCGCGCACGATGAGATAACCGCCCGCATCACCGTCCGCCCAGGTGGCCAGCCCGGTTTCGACGACGCGGCCGGTGAGTTCATCAAGCTCGGAGCGCTGTTCCTCCAGCTCGTTGGAAATCTCCGTCCTGGCCTCCTCGAGAGTGTGCCCCATGAACCGGGTGTTCAGGTAGTTGGTGGCCTGGACCAGGCTGGAGGGTGGCGTGCCGAGGGGCAACTCAATGACACGGTTTTCCACCAGGCCGTCCGCCTTGACAAGGACCACGAGCGCCCGGCCCGGGCCAAGGCTTACGAACTCGATGTGCTTGAGCGCGCTGTTCGTCTTCGGCGCCACGACCAGCCCGGCGCAGTGCGACAGCCCCGATAGGACGGTGGTGGCCTCCTCCAGCATCTGGGGCAGGCTCTTGCCCGCGCCGACGCATTGGGCATCGATGCTTGCCCGCTCCGCCTTGGTCAGCCTGCCGACCTCCAGCAGGCCGTCGACAAAGAGCCTGAGGCCGGCGTCCGTCGGCATGCGTCCGGCCGATGTGTGCGGCGCCCAGAGCAGTCCCGCCGCCTCCAGATCGGCCATGACGTTACGGACGGTGGCCGGCGACAGCGACATGCCGAGCCGCCGCGACAGCGTGCGCGAGCCGACCGGCGCGCCGGTCTCCACATAGGCGTCGACGACGAGACGCAAAATCTCGCGCGAACGCTCATTGAGCTCGACGACCGTAGAAGTCGTCGCGGGCGGTGCGGAATCTGCTCTTTTCTTCGCCATCGCAATCAGTGGAATGTAGTGACCGGCCCAGTGGGCGTCAACGTCGCCACCCCTTCCCTCGATCCGCCGCGAGACAAGGCCCGGGCTGGACGGCGTGAAGTCGAACGGCTAGCTTGGCGCCGTTCGAGCTCCGGCTCACCCGACTCCTCAGGCAACCTTCTCGGACAGGGGAGCCTTATGCGACCGTCCGGCCGTGCCCCCGACCAGTTGCGCCCGATCCGTCTCGAGACGGGCGCCAGCAAATACGCCGAGGGCTCGTGTCTCGCCCGCTTCGGCGACACCCAGGTGCTGTGCACCGCCAGCGTCGAGGAGAGGGTGCCCCGGTTCCTGCGCAACACCGGAAGGGGCTGGGTGACGGCGGAATACGGCATGTTGCCGCGGGCGACGGAAAGCCGCACCGAGCGCGAGGCGGCGCGCGGCCGTCAGAGCGGCCGAACCCAGGAAATCCAGCGTCTCATCGGCCGTTCGCTGAGGGCGGCCACCGACCTCACCGCCTTCGGCCAGCGCATGATCAAGATCGACTGCGACGTCCTGCAGGCCGACGGCGGCACGCGCACGGCCGCCATCACCGGCGCTTGCGTCGCCCTTGACCTGGCCTTCCGGCACCTGATGGCCGAGGGCTTGGTGGACCGGATGCCGCTTGAAGACCAGGTCGCCGCCGTGTCCTGCGGTATCTACGACGGCGAGGTGATCCTCGACCTGGACTACGCCGAGGACTCGAACGCCATGGCGGACGCCACCTTCGTCTTCACCGGCCGCGGCCGCATCGTCGAAATCCAGAGCACCGCCGAGGCGGAGGCGTTCTCACAACGCCAGTTCATGGCGATGCTGGCGCTGGCCAAGAAGGGTGTGCGCGAGCTCATCGAGCTGCAACGCCGCGCCCTCGCTCGGAGCTAGGCGCGGCTCCGTGACCCCGGAGCGAGCCGGGTCGAGAGAGCGGCGGCCCACGGCGCGGCGCTTCAAAGGCGCCACCCTGGTGATCGCCAGCCACAACCCCGGCAAGGTAAAGGAGATCCGCGACCTGCTGGGGCCGCTGGTCGACCATGTGGCCTCGGCGGCCGAGCTGGGCCTGCCCGAGCCGGAGGAATCCGGTGAAAGCTTCCGGGCCAATGCCGAGCACAAGGCGCGCTCCGCGGCCCGGGCCGCCGGCCTGCCGGCGCTCGCCGACGACTCGGGCCTGGTGGTGCCGACGCTCGGGGGCGCGCCGGGCGTCCATTCGGCACGCTGGGCCGGGCCGAAGCGGGACTTCGCCCGGGCGATGGCGCGGGTAGAACAAGCCCTCAAGGACCAAGCGGACCGCCGCGCCCATTTCGTCTGTGCCCTCGCGCTCGCCTGGCCCGACGGTCACTGCGAGACCTTCGAGGGCCGCGTCCACGGCACGCTGGTGTGGCCGCCCAGGGGCGGCGAAGGCTTCGGCTACGACCCCATATTCCTCCCCAACGGCCATAAGCGGACGTTCGGCGAAATGGCGCCAAGCGCGAAACACGCCATCAGCCACCGGGCGGAGGCGGTGCGCCGGCTCCTCGCCGCCTGCTTCGATAACCGCGATGGCCGCGCGAAGTCATCCTGAGTCCGCGTCGCCGCCGCCGCTCCCGGCTCGGGCCGAGCCCGAGGGGGAAACGGCAATCGGCATCTACATTCACTGGCCGTTCTGCCTGTCGAGGTGCCCCTATTGCGACTTCAACGCCCATGTCCGCGACCGGATCGACCAGCGCCGCTGGCGCGCCGCGCTCTTGGCCGAGCTCGACCACTACGCCGACGAGACCCCGGGCCGCACACTCACCAGTATCTACTTCGGCGGCGGCACCCCGTCGCTCATGGAGCCCGAAGTTGTGGCCGCGCTGGTCGAACGCAGCGCCCGGCGCTGGCCGACCGCGGCGGACGTCGAGGTCACCCTCGAGGCCAATCCCACCCCGGCCGAGTCGCGCCGCTTCGCCGGCTTCCGCGACGCCGGGGTCAACCGCGTGTCCCTGGGCGCCCAGGCCTTCGATGACGAGGCGCTCGCCTTTCTCGGCCGTGGACATAGCCGCGCGCAGGTGGTCGCCGCGCTCGCCGCCGCCCAGCGCCACTTCCCGAATGTCTCCTTCGATCTCATCTACGCCCGGCCGGGGCAGAGCGTCGCCGCCTGGCGCGCCGAGCTCCGCGAGGCACTGGCTTATGCCGGCGGGCATCTGTCGGCCTACCAACTCACGATCGAACCGGGGACGCCGTTCCACGCCGCCTTTGTCCGGGGCGCGTTGGCCGTGCCGGACGAGGACCTCGCCGCCGCGCTTTACGAGACGACCCAGGACGTGCTCGCCGCCGCCGGTCTGCCCGCTTACGAGATCTCCCACCACGCGCGGCCGGGCGCCGAGTGCCGCCATAACCTGACCTACTGGCGCTGCGGCGAATATATCGGCATCGGCCCCGGCGCCCACGGCCGTCTGCGCCTGGGCGGGCGGAGGGTGGCGACCGAGCAGAGACGCGCGCCCGAGAGCTGGCTCGCCGCGGTCGAGGCCAAGGGTCACGCGACCCGCGCGCGCACCGCCCTCGGCCCCGACGAGTGCCGGGACGAAATGTTGATGATGGGCCTCCGCCTCACCGAGGGAGTGAGCCGCGCCCGCTTCCGGCGCGCGATCGGAAAGGACTTCGAGGCCGCGCTCGAGGCCGATCGTCTCGGCCGGCTCACGGCGGGCGGATTCCTCGCCCTCGACCCGGAGGGTCTGCGCGCGACCCCGGCCGGCCGGCAACGGCTCAACGCCGTGCTGGCCGCGCTGCTCGGCTAGGCTGTGTCCTCACCAAAGAGAGTTGGCGTTGGATCTAAAACTTAGCGCGCCGATGTCCGCTAATGACCCAAAGCGGACTTCGCCGCAGGGGGCAAAATGCCGAGCACTTCGCGTGCGCCGGCAGCTCACGAGGCTAGCGCGGGGTCCGTCCGCAGACGCTGCGCCAGATAATCGACGACGGCACGGACGCGCGCCGAGGTCTGGCCGGGCTCCTTGTGGAGGACGTGGATCGGAACGCCAGGCGGCTCATAGTCCTCAAGCACGATCTCAAGCGCGCCCGCCTGGAGCTGAGGTGCGATCATATAGGAGAGGACCCGCGTGATCCCCCGGCCGGCAACCACCGCGGCGATAGCGGCGTCGGCGCTGTTCACGAGCAGCCGGGAGCGCGGTCTGAACCCATAGCTCTTGCCGTTGCTGTCGAATGTCCACTCGCCGCCCGGTGTCATGTTCACGAAATCAATCGTCTCGTGGCCCACCAAGTCTGCTGGCAGGCGAGGCCGACGGCGTGCCGCTAGGTAGTCGGGCGACGCGCAAAGCACCCGCCGCACGGTGCCGACGCGAATGGCCGAGAGCGACGAGTCGGGCAGCTCGGCGATCCGGACGGCAACATCGATTCCCTCGTCGATCAGATGGACCATGCGGTCGATGAACAATGTCGTGACCGAGATGTCCGGATACCGATCCAGCAGATCGAGCAGGATTGGCGCAAGGACCATGCGGCCGAACAGGGCGGAGGCGGACACCGAAACCATGCCGCGCGGTGCTGCGTGAATGCCTGCGGCGTGGCGATCCGCCTCCTCGATGTCGGCAAGAATGCGCCTGCAATCGATGAGATACCGTTGTCCCGCGTCGGTCAACCGCACCGAACGTGTGGTCCGGTGAAGCAGCCGCGCGCCGAGCCGCGCCTCCAGCGCGGACACCGCGCGCGTGACCGATGGCGGCGACAGGTTGAGGCGCCGGGCCGCAGGCGCGAAACCAGCTTCCTCGGCAACGGCGACGAATACGGACATGGTCTGTAGCCGGTCCATCAATTATTCCTTATTCCGGAATAATCAATTGCACATTATACCTATTCTAAATGTTTTTGGAAAGTCTCAATCTATCCGGCGTGGAAACGTCCCGCCGGTGACCCCCGGCCACATGGCAAGCACAGGAGGCCCCCATGTCAGACACAGCGATTACCCGCGGCGCCCATCACATCGGCTTGACGGTCCCGGACCTGCCCAAGGCCCGCGGCTTCTTCGTCGATACGCTGGGCTTCTCCCAGGTTGGTGAAGTGCCCGATTATCCGGCTGTCTTTCTCACCGACGGCAGCATCATGATCACCCTGTGGCAGGCCGAGAACCCGGCGAGCGCGGTTCCCTTCGACCGCAAGAACGTCATCGGGCTGCACCATCTGGCGCTCAATGTCGACGGTGCCGACGCCCTCGATGCGGTGCACGACAAGCTCAAAGCCAGCGACGGCGTCGACGTCGAGTTCGCGCCCGAGCCGCTCGGCGGCGGGCCGACCCGGCACATGATGTGCGCGATCCCGGGCGGCATCCGGGTCGAGTTCATCGCGGCCGGGGGCTGATCCGTCGACAGATCGCAACGCTAGAAAAGCCCTTCTTCAGGAGGAGAAGTCATGAATGGTGGCTGGAACCACGCCGAATCCCCATTCCATGCGGGCGAGCAGCAGGTCCAGGAGCGCCTTGGCGTGCGCGACAAGATCGAAACCTTCGCCCGCCGGGTGGTCCGCGACTACATGCCCGACCAGCACCGGGAGTTCTACGCCCAGCTGCCATTCGTGCTGATCGGCACCGTAGACGATCGGGGGCGGCCTTGGGCGTCCTTGGTCGCCAAGCGTCCGGGATTCATGACGAGCCCCGACCCGCGCACACTCGATGTCGCCGCCCGTCCGCTGTTCGGGGACCCGCTCAATGCGACGCTCAAAACGGGCGCTGATGTCGGCCTTCTCGGCATCGAGCCCGAGACGCGGCGGCGCAACCGTCTGACCGGGCGGATCGACTCCGTCCGGTCCGACGGGTTCGTCGTCGCGATCGGCCAGGCCTTCGGCAACTGCCCGCAATACATCCAGACCCGCGCCGTCGAGGTCCTGCCAGAGGCGGATGCGGGAGCGGACGCGCCGCCGATCAGCCGGAGCGACCGGTTCGACGACCGCACCCGCGCACTGATCGAACGCGCCGACACTCTGTTCATCGCCACCGCCTACTCCGAAAGTCGGGACGCGGGCTCCCAGGGTGCCGACGTCTCTCACCGCGGCGGCAAGCCGGGCTTCGTCCGCGTCGAGGACGACCGGAGCTTCGTGTTCCCCGATTTCTCGGGCAACAATCACTTCAACACGGTGGGCAACATCCTGCTCAACCCGAAGGCAGGCTATTTGTTCGTCGACTTCGAGACGCGCGACCTCGTCTATATGACCGGTGCGGCCGACATCGTCTGGGAAGGCGAGGAGGTCCGGGCCTTCGCCGGCGCAGAGCGGCTGATCAGGTTTCGCGCCGAAGAGGTGATCCGGGTCGAGGGCAGCCTGCCGCTGCGCTTCGACTTCGGCGAATACTCGCCCATGCTCGAGCACACCGGGAGCTGGGCGCAGACGGCCGAGACGATCGCCGCCGAACAGGAGCGCAATGTCTACGTTCCTTACGAGATCTTCGATGTTAGGCCGGAGAGCGAGGCGATCACGTCCTTCTATCTGCGCCGCGCGGACGGCAAGGCGCCGGCGAGCTACGAACCCGGTCAGTTCCTGCCGATCCGCCTGGCGATCCCCGGCGAGGACGCGCCGGCGATGCGGACCTACACCATCTCCGATGCGCCCAACGGCGAGCACTACCGGCTGTCGATCAAGCGCGAAGGCGGCACGGCCCTGGTTTCGAACTTCCTGCACGACCACGCGAAGCCGGGCTTCCGTCTGGAGGCGATGGCACCGCGGGGTAAGTTCGTCCCCGACCAGTCAAGCCATCGTCCGGTCGTTCTGCTGTCCGCCGGCGTCGGCATCACGCCGATGATTGCCATGACCAACTTCATCATCAATGAGGGACTGCGGACGCGGAATTTCCGCCCAACCTACTTCATTCACGGCGCGCAGAACGGCCAAGTGCATGCATTCGGCGATCATATCCGTCGCCTGGCCGCCGAGCATGAGTCCCTGCGCGCCCACATTCGTTACAGCCATCCCGGCGAGGACGACCGGCTCGGGGAGACGCACGACAGCGAGGGCCATGTCGACATCGAGCTGTTGAAGCGCCTGCTGCCCTTCGACGACTACGACTTCTATCTCTGCGGGCCACCGCCGTTCATGCAGGCGCTCTACGACGGCCTGACCGAGATCGGTGTGCGCGACGAGCGGATCAACTACGAGTCCTTCGGCCCCGCCACGGTGCTCAAGCACGATGCCGCACCCAAGCGGCCGCCGGCCAAGGGCGAACCGGTCGAAGGCCCCGTCACGGTCAGCTTCGCGGACTCCGACATCGAGGCGACGTGGTCGCCGGACAAGGGCACGCTGCTGGAGCTGGCTGAGGCGGCCGGGCTCAATCCCGATTTCGGCTGCCGTTCGGGCATCTGCGGCACCTGCGCGACACGCATCAAGTGCGGCACGGTCGACTATCTCGAGGAGCCTAGTGCACCGCACGCAGACGATGAGGTGCTGATCTGTTGCGCGACGCCACGGTCCACTGCTGGCGAGGCGACCTGCGGAGAGGATCGCGGCGTGGTGCTTGCTCTCTGAGCTCCCCTGGCCGCAATTCGAGCGCCTGGCGATCAAGACGAAACTTCGATCGCGGAGCGTCTCGCCGTCGCCCTTTTGCCAATGTCCGCTCATGACCCTTTGCGGACAT
>JACZXZ010000109.1 GCA_022571365.1 Pseudomonadota bacterium
CTGGCCGCCAGCGGTTACCGGCATCTGGCACGGCTCGAGCCCGACACGGGGGAGCCGAGGCTGCGCGCCCACCTCGGCCGCTTCGGGTTCTCGGGCGATGGCGCCGATGTCCCCGCCGGCCGGCTTTCCGGCGGCGAGAAAGCGCGCCTCCTGCTGGCGCTCATGAGCCGCGCCGCGCCCCATATGCTGATCCTCGACGAGCCCACCAACCATCTCGACATCGAGGCGCGGGAGGCCTTCGCGGCGGCGCTCAACGCCTTTTCCGGCGCGGTGGTGCTGATCACCCACGACGCCCATCTGATCGCCCTCTGTGCCGAGCGGCTCTACCTGGTGGCGGACGGCACCTGCCGGCCCTTCGACGGCGATATCGACGCCTATATGGCGTGGTCGCTGACGACGGAGGCAAAGCCCAAGGCCGCGCCCCACGCCAGCGGCCGGCAAAAGGAATCCCGCCGCGACGTCCGCCGCCGGGCGGCCAAGGCGCGCGCCGGGCTGACACGGCTGAGACGCGAAATCGGCGATGCCGAAGCCGGTCTCGAAGCGGTCGGCGCCGAGAAGGCGGAGATCGAGAGACGCCTGGCCGATCCGGCGGTCTATGACGGCCCCGCGGACGCGCTCAGCGAACTCCTCAAACGCCAAGGCGAGATCGCCAGGCGTTTCGCCGAGGCCGAAGCCCGATGGCTCGCCGCCCAGGAGGCGTTGGAAGCGGCCCGCATTTCAAAAAGTTAGCCGTATCCCGGCTGTTTCAGGGTCATTCAGGGTGAATCTCGGGCCCGAGGCGCCGGGGCTCGGCCGTCTGTACGGACAAGAAGTGGTTTCGGTATTGGCAGCCGGGGGATGGTTCGCGTTCCCTGATAGAGGTGCGACGGCAGAAGCCAGGGCCTTAAGTTACTCCAATAGATTGAAATATTGCATGATTGAAATAAAAGATGGAAATAATGACTCTTTATAACAGTTAAGGAAAATGGTTAATAGTATTTGTTAATATATATAGTTGATAACTATTCATAACCACTTTACTATCTCGGTAATTATTTGTTAACTAGTTTCTTGCTATCATTTTTCCAGTCGTCAGTCAGGGGTGCCGTTCATTCGGCATGAATACTGGGAGATAGGCATGTTGTGGATTCTTCAGAATACCGTTGTCACCCTTCTTCGCGACAAGGGCGGCGCCAACGCCGTCGAGTATGCGTTGATCATGGCCCTGGTCGCCGTCTTCATCATCGCCGGCGTGCTGGCGATGAGCGGCGCCATCGGCACGCTGTTCAATAACATGGCGACCTGCCTCGGCGACACCCCGGGCTGTAATACGGCGACGTTCTAAAGACCGGGGTCCCGGGGGCCGGGGAGAGCAGGAGCAGGCCGGCGGGCGCTTAAGCGACGCGGTCGCGGCTTTTTTGGCAACCGGGTTCAGGCGATGAGTTTAGCGGCGTCCGGCCCCATGCCGGCCCCCCTCCGGCATTGGACGTCCGCCTCGGTATCAAACGCAGAAGTCAGTACGGGTTGCCTGTACCGAAAGGAACCGATTTCCGCACCGGCGCGATTCGCCGGTGTTTCGGGCTGATTCTCGGACCCGTGGGATCGCGGCCCGACCGGCTATCCCGACCGGCTATACGGAAAAGATATGATCGCCGTATGTACGACCGAACCGATCTTCGGTCCGGACCGGGTTTAGGGGCGCGTTTGTAGCCTCGATCGCTTCGGCAAACCCAATAGCACAAAGCCCCTCGACCGTTACGCTGGACGATCCGAGGGGCTTTGAAACGCGTTCCGGGATCTGCTACCCGTTCACTGCATTCTTCAACTGCTTTCCGGCCTTGAACTTCGGCTGCCTAGATGCGGGTATATTGATCGGCGCGCCAGTGCGAGGGTTCCTGCCCATGCGGGCCGCTCGGTTGGCAACACTGAACCTGCCAAAACCGGTAAGACGGACTTCCTCGCCCCGGCTGAGGGCATCGGTGATTGCATTGCACCAAGCATCGACGACCCTGTCGGCATCACCCTTGCTGGTGCCGCTGGTCGAGGTGACGGCAGAAACCAATTCACTTTTGTTCATGTCCATAGCCTCCCTTGAATGTCGGAACAGGAACCGAGCTAACACTAATGAGGACCTTTCGTCCAGTCGTCGGGTGTAAAAAAATTGACCTCGCCGAGGTGAAACCGTGTGAGCCGTACCGAAAACCAGGGTGTTGCGTACATCCCTGATTTGCCCCTGAAGAGAAAGTCCCGCCCAAGCGGGGCGAGTTAGGCTGTTTATCGGTGACGTTAGAGCCAGCCGGGTGGGCATAAGATGAGGTGCCAACTTCCCGGCTGACAGCTAGGCCTTGCCACGGTGGCCCGCCGCCGGCGTTGATCTGGATCAAGGAAGACAGGCCCGGCTCGCGGACGGACGGGTGTACGGAAAACCAGTGAAGCTGTTTTTGGTATAGGCGCTCGCCACATCCGAAACCGGCCACGCCGTTGGCGGGAAAATCGGCGATTTGAGGGGGGGGGGTTCCGTATACCCCGATATCACCGTGTGTCTCACACGGGCTTGGCCATGCGGGCATTCTATTTCTTGGGAAAAAGCTGGCGCACCCGACAGGATTCGAACCTGTGACCTCTGCCTCCGGAGGGCAGCGCTCTATCCAGCTGAGCTACGGGTGCGTCGCGCGGGCCTCGAATCCCGGACCGAAAGCGCCGGAACATTACGCCAATCGGGACGCGCGCGCAAACGCTCCGGCCCGCCCCACCGGCGCCGGCTATTCGGCGGCGAGGTGCTCGCGCGCCCGTTCATCGGCGCCCGACGGCAGCGGCCGGGCGGCGTCCTCGATCCAGGCAATGATGTCGGCAAGCACGGCA
>JACZXZ010000068.1 GCA_022571365.1 Pseudomonadota bacterium
CGGTGGCGATCTGGTCCTCGCCCAAATGCTGGTGGTGGGGCAGCGCCAGCACCCGCTCCGCCTGCCGCTCGGCCACGGGGAAGTCGCCCTTCTTGTAGCCGAGCTTCGCCGCCGCCGGCTGCAGGTGGAGCGGCGTGGCGTAATAGACCAGCGCCTCGATCCCCCGCTCGCGCAAGAACCCGCGCAGCCGGTCGCGTTCATCGCACTGGACGATGAACAGGACGAACGCGTTCTCCTCGTGGGGCTTGCACGGCGGGATATAGATGTGCCCCGGCTTGATCAGCCGCCGATACAGGTCCACGTTGCGCCGCCGGCGCTCGATGACGGAGGCCAGCCGCTTGAGCCGGAACAACAGGATCTCGGCGTGGAGCGTGTCGAGCCGCGAGTTCACCCCGAACATGACGCAGGTGTCGCGGTCTTCCAGGCCGTGGTTGCGATACAGCCGCACTTTCTTCGCCACCTCCTCTTCGCTGGTGAGGAGGAAGCCACCGTCGCCCACGGCGTTGAAGTTCTTCAAGGGATGGGCCGAAAAACAGCCGACATCACCGAAGGTGCCGCCATGCTGGCCGTGATAGTAAGCACCCATCGTCTGCGCGGCGTCCTCGACGATCAGGAGGTTGTGCCGCTTCGCGATGTCCAGAATCGGATGCATGTCGGCGATACGACCGGTCCAATGCACCGCCATGATCGCCTTGGTGCGCGGCGTGATCCGCTTCTCGATCGCCTCCGGATCGATGTTCTGGTCGTCGCCCACGTCGGCGAACACCGGCGTCGCGCCGATGTGCGCGATCGAGCCGGTGGAGGCGATGAAGGAATTGGGCGGGGTGATCACCTCGTCGCCGCGACCGATGCCGAGGGCCATCATGCCCATCATCAGGGCGTCGGTGCCGGAGTTGAGCGCGACGCATTCCCGGGCCCCGGTGTATTCTGCGACCCGGCGCTCCAGTTCGCTCACGGCGTCGCCGAGCACGAAATGACCGTGGGCCAGGACGCGCTCGACGCAGGCCAAGAGCTCCTCCTTCTCCTCCCGGTACCGGAGCTTGAGGTCGGCGAAGGACACCTTAATTTCGGTCACGAGCGCTTTCCGGAATAGAAGTCGCGGACGGTTTCGATCACGTAGTCCTGCTCCGCCCGCCTCAGGTGTTGGTCCACGGGGAAACTGATGGTCTCGCGCGCGTGCCGATCAGTGACCGGAAAGTCGCCCGCCCCGTAGCCGAGGTGACTGAGCGCCTCCTGCTGATAGAGCGGGATCGGGTAATGGATCTTGGCTTCGACGCCGTGGTTCAGACAGTATTGGTAGAGGCGGTCGCGATCCTCGGCAAAGATCATGTACAGCAGATAGACGTTCCTCGTCCGGTTCCGGCGCGGCGGCAGGCGGACCTCCGGGACCTCCCGGAAGGCGGCGTCGTAATAGGCGGCGTTGGCGATGCGCTTCTCGACGATGTCCTCGGCCCGCCGGAGGACCCACTTGCCCACCACCGCTTGCACCGAATCGAGGCGCGAGTTGTAGCCGAGGATTTCCATCTCGTCGCGACTCTTAAGGCCGTGATTGCGAAGTAGGCGCAGCTTGCGGTTCATCTCGTCGTCGCCGGTCACCACGATGCCGGCGTCGCCCCAGACGTTGATGATCTTCAAGGGATGCATGGAGAAGCCGGCGGCAATGCCCCAGCTGCCGACCTTGCGGCCGTCGAGCTCGCCCAAGAGGCTCTGACAGCCGTCTTCGACCACGGGCAGGCCGTGGGCCTCGGCGATTTCCATGATCCGCGGCATGTCCGCGACCTCGCCGGTCAGATGCACCGGCATGAGGGCCTTGGTCCGCGGCGTTATCGCCGCCTCGAGCCGGTCGACGTCCATGCAGAAGGTGTCGTCGCAGTCGATGAAGACGGGCCGGGCGCCGACCTCGTTGATCGCGCCGGCGGTTGCGCAGAAGGTGTTGGCACAGGTGATGACCTCGTCCTGCGGCCCGATGTCGAGCGCCTTCAGAGACAGCTTCAGGGCATCGGTGCCCGACCCGACCCCGATGGCGTGCCGCGTTCCAATCAAGGCAGCGAACATCGCCTCGAACTCGGCCACCGGCTTGCCGAGCGTGAAATCGCCGCTCGCCACCAGCTCGCGCACATCGGCGAGAATCTCATCGACCTCGGCGAACTGCTGCCCAAGCGGCGAATACCGGACGCGCATCGCCGGTTCGTCTTTCTTGGCCACAGGTCCGGTCATCGTGCTGCCTTGATCCGCTAGAACGGACCCTTGAAGAATGGGTCAGGCGTGTCGATCGGCAGGTCTCGCCGCTGCTCGGCCAGCGTCCGCCGCCCGGCTTTGAGCCTTTCAGGGTCGATTGCGAGCAGCTTGCCAACCTCCTGAACGATGCGGTCTCCGTCGGGGTAGAAACCGGGTATCAGGCCCCGGGAACTGGGGGTCGGATGGTCGGGCGGGCCGAGGCGAAGGGGCGGGCTCTTGAGCGCTTCGAAACACTCGCTCGCGACCCTCGCCACCACCTCGGCGCCGATGCCGTACTGTACCCATCCGGTGTCCACCGTCACAAGTCGTCCGGTTTTTTGAACCGACCTATAAACCGGGCCCAGATTCAGCGGACGCAGGACACGGAGGTCGATAACCTCGGCCGAGCAGCCAATATCTTCGAGAACCTTGGCGGCACGAACCGCCTCAAGTGTCATATAGGCGCTCGCAACGATCGTCACGTCCCGGCCCTTGACGGCCACCTTCGGTCCGTTCAGCGGCTGGCGGTAATATCCTTCCGGCACGTGGCCGGCCACGTTATACAGCCAGCGATGCTCAATGAAGATGACCGGGTTGTCGTCCTCGATCGCCGCGATCAACATCCCCTTCGCTTCGCTGGCGAAAGTCGGCATGACGACCTTCAGTCCCGGGATGTGGGCGAAGACCGACTCCAGGCTCTGCGCGTGCTCGGGGCCTTGGCCCCAGCCGCGGCCGATGACGATGCGTATCACCAGCGGCACCTTGTGGTATCCGTTGCTCAGGTAATGCGCCTTGGCCGCGTTGTTGACGATCTGCTCGATCGCCAGCAGGGCAAATTCGACCCGATGGAGGCTGATTACAGGACGTTGCCCGGCCATCGCAGCGCCTATTGCGACGCCGGTCATGCCGTTTTCCGCGACCGGCATCTCCATCACGCGGTCGGGACCGAACCTCTCGACGACGCCGGCCGTCGTGCCCCAAAAGGATGACGGGTCGGCAATGCCCTCGCCCATGAGGAAGACCGCTTCATCGCGCGCCAACGCCTCGATCAGGCCCTCGCGAATGGCTTCGCCGAAGGTGATGACCCGGTCGTCAGGCATCAAACGGTTCAGGCGTAGACGTGGTCGCTCGCCTGGCTTGGATCAGCTAGCGGCGTGGATTTGGCAAAGGCGAAAGCGGCGTCAATCTCGGCTCTGATCTTCGCGATCCGGGCCTCTTCCTGGTCCGGATCAAGAAGACCGGCCTCGAACAGCAGGCGGCGCTGATGGGCGATCGGACAGCGCTCGCGCCACTCCAGATACTCGCTCTCACTTCGATAGCCGATATCATTGTCGTAGTTCGGACCGCAGTGCTCCCGCCAGCGGTAAGTATCGAACAACAGAAATGTCGGCCCCTCGCCCCGACGGGCCCGCTCGACCGCCTCCCTGGTCGCCTGGTAGACCGCGACGACGTCGTTACCGTCACCGGCGAGGGCGGGCATGCCGTGCGCCCGCGCGACCTCCGTGAGCGGACGCTTGGGCTGGCGGTCGTCGAGGTGGGTGTACACCGAATAGAGGTTGTTTTCACACACGAAGAGAACCGGAAGCCGGCGCAGCGCGGCGAAATTGCCGCATTCGTGAAAGACGCCCTCCTCCAACGCCGCATCTCCGAAGAACGCGACGGTAACGCGGTCGCTGCCGGTCCGTTGGTCGGCGAGCGCGCTCCCCGCGGCCAGAGGAATCGAACTCCCCACAAGCGGGATGCTGGCGATCATTCCTTTGTCGGGATCCATCAAGTGCATGGATCCACCGCGGCCGCCAATACATCCGGCCGCCTTCCCATAAATCTCCGCCAGCATCCGCTTGAGGTCGCCCGCCTTGGCAAGGTAATGGGCGTGGCAACGGTGCGTGCTGAAAACTTTGTCCCTCGGCTGCAAAGCCTGACAGGCGCCGACCGCCACCGCCTCTTGGCCGATCGAAAGATGCACGGGGCATCGCATTTCCTGTTCGCTGTAACGGTCGGCGATACCCTCCTCCACGAGACGCACCCGCAGCATCTCGAAATAGAACTTGAGCAGCAGATCGGAGCTCACGTCTGGACCGGTGTTCGGGGGTTTGATGTCGGGAATCGCCACGGTTCATCCCAAATCAGCCATGGTTCGACATTTATAACAGCGATCACTCCCCTGTCCACCCTCAAAGCCGGACCGCTCCGGCATCCGCCCGCCACCCGTGTCGCCATCCGCAGGGTCGAGCGCGATCAAGGTGCATTCCGGACCAAGATGATGCTGGCGACGAGAGTCTTCGGTCGGCCGCGGCAATAATGCCCAGCCCCAGCCTTGCCGTGAAGCGGCGTATTATAGGTGCCGAGATTCGAGCCGGAACAACGAAAGCCCGAGAGCCGAGCCCGGTTTCGTGACAAAGTGAAGAGCGGAAGGGCCAGAGCAGTGATAAACTGGCATTGCAGGTGTCACAGGATACGGGCAGGGTGGTCAACATTGTGCGCGCTTACCTTCACACGTGTAGCGCGCCACATGGTTTGTCCAGCGCGCCACATGGTTTGTCTTTAATTACCTTAAAACGGGATGAATCCCATATACTTAACACAATATCCCGCCTCCCCGTGCATGGCCAAACCATCTGTCACCCCACAACACGGTTTCGGAAGCCCTTGCTCAAAAGTCGGCAGTGCATACAAATCATGCTCCGGCGTCTGCTGATATCCGCGTTGAGCGGCGGTCGGGATAGCGCAACGGACGACGCCAAGTGGCATCTGCCGAGCATCAGGACGATCGCTTAGTGCAATCCCTTCCTGCCACATATCTTGCGCGTCTTGCGCATAGTAAAGAAATTCGGGTTAACCCTATGGACCAGCCCGCGGTCAGCGTCATCATCCCGGTTTACAACCGGACGGCCACGCTCGCGACGGCGGTGCGAAGCGTGCTCGCCCAGACCTTCCAGGATTTCGAGATCATCGTCATCGACGACGGATCGAGCGAGGACATCCCGGCGGCCTTGGCGGACCTCAAGGCGCCCAATCTTCGCCTGCTCAAGCACCCGAACAATGAGGGGACGGCCGCGGCCCGCAACACCGGAATCCGACACGCAACCGGCCGCTACATCGCCTTCCTCGACTCCGACGATACCTGGATGCCGGAAAAGCTCGACCGCCAGCTCAAGGCGCTGGCGGCGGCCGACGCCAACACCAAAGCCTGCTGCACCAGCTTCTTTCTCGCCCGCGACGACGGCACTTCACAGGAACGCCGAACCCTCGAGGTCCCGGAGGATTGGTATGCGCAGCTGCTGTGGGGCTGCGACCTCAGCCCCGGCGCCACGCTCGTGGTTCAACGCGACTGCTTTGAGGAGATCGGCCCCTTCGACGAGGGCTTCCGGCGGCTCGAGGACTGGGACTGGCTTCTCAGATACGCCGCCCGTTATGGCATCGCCGTGGTCGAGGACCCGCTGGCCCGAGTCAATCTCGCCTCACCGCCGAGCGCGGCGGAGGTCGAGGCGGCGCTGACGCGAATGCGGGAGAAACACCTCGCAACCGCCGCCGCCACAAGCCGGAGGATGAAGCGTCGATTCCAGTCCACCCTGCTTCTGGAGAACGCCGCGGCCTCCTATCGCGAACGACGCCTCCTCCGCGCGACGGCCTTGCTCATGCGCTCCCTGCTCGCCTACCCGCTTCGCAATCCGCAGCTCTACCTTCGCCTGGCAGGCCACCTCTTCCAGCCGCTGTCGGTCGCCATTCCCGCGGATCTGGCCGAGACGCAGCTGGCCCCGCCGCGGATCCTTCACGTCATCACCGATCTGCAAACCGGCGGGGCCGAAGGCATGTTGAGCGCGCTCGTCCTGACCACTCCGGAGTCCCAGCGACCGGTCGCCGTCGTCAGCCTGACGCGGGGCGGGCCGTATGCCACCCTGCTCAGGGAGGCGGGTGTCCGGGTCGCGGACCTCGGCATGGGACACGCCCGCCCCAATGTCATCGGCCTAATCCGCCTGATCCGCCTGATCCGCCGACTGCGGCCGGATGCCATCCAGAGCTGGATGTACCACGCCGACCTGATCGCCGCGATCGCCTGGCTGCTGTCAGGCCGGGGCCGGCGGAGCCGCCTTTTCTGGGGCATCCGCTGCTCGGACATGGACACCCGTTCCTACGGCTGGTCGTTGTGGCTCACCATTCGCGTCTGTGCCTTGCTCTCGCCCTTGCCCGATGCCGTCATCGCCAATTCGGAGGCGGGTCTCAATGTCCATCGCCGGCTGCGCTACCGTCCGCGGCGCTTCCTGGTCATCGACAACGGTATAGACGTCCGGCGATTCGCCCCTGACCCCGAGGCGCGGCGCAAGGTCCGCGAGGAACTCCGCCTGGCGTCCGACGAGCCGGTTCTGGCCTTCGTCGCGCGGGTCGACCCGATGAAGGACTACCCTTGCTTCTTGGCGGCGTTCCGCCGGGTGCGCGGGGCCCGAGCCCTGCTCATCGGCAGTGACACCGAGTCCCTGCCGGAGCAGCCGGGCCTGGTCCGCCTGGGCCAGCGGAACGACGTACCGCGACTGCTCGCCGCCTGCGATATCCTGGTGTCCAGTTCGGCTTTCGGCGAAGGATTTTCGAACGCCATAGCCGAGGGCATGGCCACCGGTCTCGCTCCGATCGCGACCGATGTCGGGGACGCCCGACGGATCATTGGCGAGGCGGGCCTCATCGTGCCGCCTCGCGACCCGGACGCCCTGGCCGACGCCATCCAACGCCTGGTCGATAACGACGCTGAACGGCGCGAGTTCGGGCGCCGGGCCCGCCGGCGGATCGTGGAACACTTCTCCCTGGAACGGGCCGTCGACGCATTCGCACGGGTCCATCGCGAGGCACGCAGCCGGTCTTCTCCTTAAAGCCCCCCATAGCCCGTGCCTCACCCCCACACAGATCCCCGCCATCGGGGGAAGGGACAAACCCACAGAAATCGCTTTGCAACTTTCCCCTCCTCGAGTGGGGGCCGAGGGGAAGGGGCGAACGCCGCGCCCCCCGCATTTCCAATGATTCGCGGACGCTCGGGAGCTATGCACCGATCAGGCTACGGACGGCATACCAAGCGCGGCCAAGCCACTCATGCAGAACATAGCCCGTGAGCCCCAGTCCGGAAGTGGACGGCACGAAATCCCGAGCCACAAATCGCTCGTAAGCGCCAACCGCCGTCGGCGCCGCTACCACGTCAAACCCTGCCCGCCGGAAGACCTCGGCGGCGCGTGCCATGTGCAAGATATGCGTGACCAAGCAGATCTTCCGGACATTTTCCCCGGCCAGGATGGCACGGCTGTTTCGGGCCGCTTCCAACGTGTTCCAGGACCTGTCCTCGATCCAGCGCACGGGTATTGAAAATTCCGTCTCAAGTATCTTTTTCATCACATCAGCCTCGGACAACTCGGTCCGCCGGGGGCGGCCGCCACTGACCAGGATCGGCCTGCCGGTATCACGGTACAGCCTTGCCCCATAACGCAGCCGCACCAAAGTCGTGGCCGAGGCCGTATCCCCGCCGTATTCCGGGGCGGCCGGGTAAAGGCCGCCTCCAAGAACCACGATAGCCGCACATTGGCTGGACGCGACCGGCGGCGGCAAGGCCGCGTGGCTGATCAGCGTGCCGACCAACAATTTGCCAAAAGCGGATATGGAGGCCAGGTAAAAGGTAAAAAACAGCAAAAGCAGAAGCCGGCGCATCAGAACGGGCCGTTTTGGCAGCGTCCAGCTAAGTAAAGCACCGGACAGTATGAACACGGCCGGCGGCAGAAGTATCTGTTTCACGAGCAAATAGATCTCATACATCACTCCAATGCTCCGAATGTCGCGCTATGGAAGCCGCGTGAGATTGCCGCAAACGCCAAATGACGGCGGGATGCGGCGAACCGAAGGTCGGCGTAAGCCAATTCGAGCGCTCGGCGAGGCCTTGCTGCCGGCTTGGTGCCGCCCCCGGCACCGCGGCGCGCCGGCTCGAGCGGGTTGGCGCCCTTGCCAAAGCAAGGGCGGTCCGCTGTCACCCCGGGATTCATCTCGATTTCGCCAGCATCGCGTCGAACCTTCGAGGCAGGCTCTTGTCACGTTAAACCGGGAAGCCGGACCTACAGTACTCGTCGCAAGCACATGATAGGAGCCCGATTTGAATAGCGGGCGACGAACGCCGAGTCTCACATTGCCGGAACTATTCCAGCCGGTACTTCCTAATGCGATAGCGTAGGGACCGGTAGGAGACCCCCAGCAACTTGGCGGCCGCGGTCTTGTTGTAACGGGTTTTTTCCAAGGCCCCGAGAATGGCTTCTTTCTGCTGTTCCTCAAGCAGGATCTCCAGGGGTTTGCTGAGCGGATCATCAACATTTTGGGAGACCCCTCTAACAGACTCCTCAACGGCTCGATTCCGCAATCTGTTTCCCAGAGCAAGGTCTTGAACCTGGATGACATCGTGCTCACAGAGCGTCAGCGCGCGTTCGAGAATATTTTCCAGTTCACGCACATTGCCGGGAAAAGAATAACCGATCAGCGCATCAAGCACTCCTTCACCCAGTTTCGGGACGCCCCTTCCATTTTTCCTTGCGAGCTTAGCAAGCATACGATCGGTCAACAGCGGGATGTCCTCTGTCCTTTCGCGAAGGGTGGGCACATAAAGTTCAATAACGTTTATTCGATAGTACAAGTCCTCGCGGAATCCTCCCGATTGTGTCATTGCCGCGAGATTCCGATTGGTTGCGCACAAAATGCGAAAGTCCACGGACACTTCATGATGGCCCCCGATTGGGCGGATGACTTTTTCTTGGATTACGCGCAGTAATTTCACCTGCATTGGGAGCGGCAACTCCGATATTTCATCCAGCAGCAATGTTCCACGGTGCGCCGCCTCAAACAAACCCCCTTTGTCGCTGACAGCCCCAGTAAAACTCCCCTTTTTGTATCCGAAGAACTCGCTTTCCATCAGCTGATCCGGGATGGCGCCGCAGTTGACGGCAATGAAAGGCCGTTGGCCACGCGGCCCTTGTTCGTGAATTAAACGGGCCACCAATTCCTTACCGGTGCCTGATTCGCCAGTGATGAGTATCGGCGCCTGGTTTCGTGCAAGCTTGGTGATTCCCGTACGCAACACCTCAATCGCGGGAGATTCTCCAACCAGGACGTGTTTTCCGGGTCTTTGGGGATCAGAGAGCCGGAGCGCGGCGTCCACAATATCCCGCAGCCTCGCCGAATTGATCGGCTTGCTGACGTAATCAAATGCGCCAGCCTTGAGGACGGTGACAGCGGATTCGACGTCTCCATAGGCGGTGAGCATCGCCACCGGCATGTCTGGATGGTGATCCCGGATGTAGCCGATTAATTCCAAGCCACTGCCCCCCGGCATACGCATATCGGTAATGCACAGGTTATAGAATTTCTTTTCCAGAAGGTCTCGGGCTTCGGCAAGATTGCAGGCACCGTCCGCTTTCAAGCCCATACGACCAAGCATGGCCGACAGTAGAGCCTGAATCTCACGTTCATCGTCAACGACGAGCACGGATTTAGTCGACACGGCCAACCTCTAGAATCAACGCAAAATCCCCTCGCCTCACAGCACAATCCGCATCCCAACAGTATGGGCCGAGCAGTATGGGCCGAGTCGTAAAAGGAGCACAAGCCACCCTATTTCCAGCGGCGCATGTTTGCGTCAACAGGTAGGCGGACGTCGATTGAGACCATCCATCCCAAGAGTCGTCGCCAGCCTCGGCACACCGAGGCAATGCGAGAGCAGGACGCGCGCCTTCCCGGTCGCCGCGTCGCCTCCATCCGCAGGCTCACCCAGGGCCGCGCAGGCGTCGTTTCCAGCCGCGCCCAAGGGAGGCGGAGCGGCCAATATCCATCGTGGCCGCCTCTTCCTCTCGATCCAGCATAGTGCTTTGCCGCGTCACAGGATACCGGTCCAACCCATGGGATCCCTCGATGACTCTCCCGAGCCCGGCGCGCCGCTCCCCCGAACCTGGT
>JACZXZ010000069.1 GCA_022571365.1 Pseudomonadota bacterium
CAAGGACGCCCAACTCTTCGAGAGGACGATCATGGCTCTCAATTTCGGAAAACCGTTCCTACCCCTGGCCCTCTCGTTTTACCTGTTCGTCACACCGTGGGCAGCAGGCTCAGGCGGGGCGGACGAGAAAGGCATCGACGCCCAGGCGTTGATCGACGCCTGCTGGGCCATATCGTTGGAAGACCGCTCCAGCGGCGTGACGGCTCGGCATCGCGAAGGCGCTCTCAACTCGGTCCTCTGTCTTGAGGAGGTGATTCTAGACCAGGTCGAAGTCCTCTTCCCCGACGGCGAGTATCTGTCCCGGGAGCAAGCAAAGCAGAAGCTCGACGCCCTCGCTGAAGCCGTTCAAACGATGTACTGGTCGATCTACAATGAAAACATAGCCTGCGACCCGTCCTGCGGGACGATCTGGCATCCTATGCATCTATCCGCAAACGCCCGCGTTCTGGAGGACATGATCCGGAACATCGTCTATGTTCGTAACTACCACAGGTTCTAGCCACTCGACAGGACATGACGATACAGTCGGGAGTGTCCTTCATGACGTGTTAGTCCAGACCCTTCCGCGGCACCCTACGGCTGTTCGGGCCCAATCCGAAATCTTTTCGCCCGCGAAATCCAGCCTGGATTCATAGGAAACTCTGGAAGACCTTTCATAAACTCAATCCGTTTGTCGACCATTCGATCGTTAACCTCTTCGATCTTGCCCTCCCGGATCGCTTGGGCGATGGCGGCGCGGGTCTGGGGCCCGACATTGCCATCGTAGACCTTGTCGCCGCTCTCGTCGGTGATCTTTAGGTCCGTCCCCAGCACCTCGTCCAGGGACTGCTGGACCAGTCGCCCGGCTGTATCAGACCCATGCAGGACGCCGGTGTCGAATAGTTGCTCGGGCAATTGCGGCGCCTCGTCCATGAGACCCGGGATCTCCGCGACCTTGTCAATCTTCGGCCGGTCGAAGAACTCCTCACGGAAGATGCGGTTGATCTGCTCCTCGGTCAGCTCCTTGCTCTTCTCCGGCAGGTTCCATTCGGGATGCTGCTTGCGTATCGCGTCTAGAGTTCTCTGCGAGACGCCTTTGTTGGTCGGCCCGCCTCGGTCCCCCGGCCTGTCAACAAACCCGCCTTCGACCTCCCGCAGGTTCTCGCGGTACTGATGGAACAGTTCGTCGGGGTCGACGGCATCGCCGCCTTCATCTGCTTGCGCCGGCTTGGGTTCGCTTGGCGGTTTCGGCTTCTCGGGTTTCTTCGGCCTGGGCCCTTCCGGTCCGCCCGGTTCACTATCCTGACCACCGTCTTTCCCTGCGCCGTCCTCAACAGTGTCGGCCTCCGGCTGAGTGAGCGGCTGGGCCCCCACCATCTGATCTCCGGGCTTCGCCGGCCCGAGTGGCTTGATCATCTCGTCCACCAAGTCGCCAGGCCGCAGCAGGAGGTCTCTTCTAACCACGCCGTCGTTGGCCCCTATGTCCTCGTCCGCCAGGCGCACCGCCTCAGGCGCCGCGATCCCAGCGTCCGAGTAGCGGTTGAGGACATCAGCTCGGGCCACCTCGAGAGGATTAAAGGGTGCGTCCGACGCATCACCATCAATCGCCTTCATAAGCCGCGCCGCATTCGCCTGGGTGTTGGGGTCCTCGCTCCGGAGCTCGGCCGAGACGCGGGTGACAAGCCGCTCCGGCACGATACCCGTGGCGCCCGCAAACTGAGCGGCTTGTGCTGCGAACGCCTCCGGCTCCAGATCCGCGGACTCGGACAGGATCGCAGCGAACGCCTCCTCGACCGCCTGGCGGTGCTCGGGATCCTTGGAATCGAGGGCCTTGCCGTCGCCGCTCACCATGGCGGCCACCCGTTCGGCGCGCTCGGCCTGGGCTTCGGCTGCGGCCTGACGCGCGGCCACGCGCGTCTCCAATGCGGCGCGCTTGCCGGCCGTGATCACGCCGTCCCCAGCCGCCTCCTCGATCTCGGTGAGCCCGGCCTCGCCGCGGCCAACAGCCAACTCCAGATCCAGGGCCCGGCGTCCAACGTCGGCCGCCGCCTCGGCCCGCAAGGAAGCCTCCTCTTGACGGTTGCGCGCCTTCGCGTCCCGCTCGGCCGCCCGGGCGAGCCGGGTCAAGCCCTTGACCTGCTCCCGCTCGAGCGGGAGGGCGACCCGCGCGCCACCGAGATCGAAGGCGCCGCTCTTGAGCCCTTCGCGCGCCGCCTCGGACGCACCGCCCTCGATCAGCCCCTTGACCGCCGCCTCGGCCAGCCGCTTGGGCTCGGCCTCCTTGAGCATCGCCACCGTCTCCGGACTGAGCAGGAGCGCGGCGCCGTCGACCGTCTGGCGCAATTGCTCGGCCAGCGAGGCGTAGTCGTGGGGCGCGAGACGCGCCGCCTCCCCCAGGTCCGCGAGCGCCTGGGCCAGGCCGGACCGCTGCTCGCCCTGAAGCGCGAACTCCTGGGCGATGGCGGCCTTCTGGAACGCGCCCGCGAGCAGAATCTCCCCCCGCCGGCGCAAGGCCTCTTCGGCCTCCGGGCTGGGCGCGCCCTCGGCCGCCGCGTCGAGATCGGCCCGGAGTTGGGCGTCCAGGCGGCCCGCCGGCGCAACGCCGCCGGCCTGATTCCGCGCCTCGTGGAGACCCTCGGTGAACCCGCGGGCAAGCCGGGCGAGCCGGGTCGAGACGAAGCTCGCGTCATCGCGCGCCGCCAGCTCAACCAGCCGCTCCCCTACCCGCCGCCTGTGCTCGGCGCGCGGATCGGGCGCCGGAGGAAACAACGGAGGATCCTCGGGACCAGGAAGTTTAAGCATCCAGCAGAACTCCAAAAATTCAAGCCGGCCCGAAGGCCAGCTGGACATGGGCAGGACGTATTTGGTCAATGGCACCAGGGGTCGTGCCGTGGCCGCGCAGAACCACGGCCGAGTTGGATCAGCGGGACCTACAGCTCCTCCGGCCCTGAAGTTTCCGCGACCTCAGGCCGCTCCGCGGGCTCGGCGTTCAAAGCCGCGAAGACTTTGAGCCCGATGTTCCGCTCGCCCTCCTGCAAGTGCGTGGCGTAGGCGTCGCCGGCCACGTAGGATGAGCGGAACAGATGGCCCCACTCGAACAACTGGTAGAGCACGCGCTTTCCTTCCGCACTTCCCAAAAACACCCGGCGGAAATCCCGGTAGCGGTCCATCTCCGTATAGCGCGGCCCAAGCTCCGCAGCGGCAAGCTCGGCAAAGAACCGCTCCGGATCCGGCTTGCCCCTGAAGCACCGACCCTGTGATCGGCCGCGCTGGCGCCAAAACCGACCCATGATCATCTTCACTGCTGGCCTCCCTGGACCTGAGAGAGCTGCTGAAGCCCGCCGACCAGGCGCTCGGCATCGCTTTTAGCAAACTCCTCCGCCGTCGCCTGGGCTCTAGCCTCGCGGATCATCTTGACCCGATCTAAAGGCTTGAGCCACCGGTGGGGCACGCCGCTCCCCTCGGCGATGTCGCGGGCGATCTTATCGCTGTCGAAGTTGTCCATGATGGTTGGATCCGCCGCAACGAACGGCGCCAGCACGTCGACGGTCGAAGCCGCAGCCGCGATCTCGATTTGCTTTTGAGCCTTGGCAACCGAGGAAACGTACTCGAACTTGACGCGCCGCCCTCGGAGCGCCTCAGGCAGCTCGGCAAAGACCCCGGCGCGAAGAAGGATATTGAACACGCGCTCCGTGATCGCGCCGACATAGCCGGTCTCCAGCCGCTCGAAGGTCGGCCCGATGACGCGCAAAAACTCCTGCCGGCGCTCAAGGATCTCGGTCGCGGTCATCTGCGGCCCCGGCACGGGGAGCTGGAGCACGTTGCGGAAGAACGCGGCCCAGATCTGATCGCGGGTCCGGTTCTGCATCTCCAGCGTCAGGGGCAAGTTGGCGCCAGTCTGCAACGGCTGAATCGGCACGCCGCGTTGCCGGAACAGCGAAGCATCGTAGTAGGTAATGCCGCCCGGGTACAGCCTGGGCGGCCCGATCACGCCGTCATCCGGAGCAAGGAGCGGTGGGTCCGCGGCCTTCTGCCCCGCCCTCAGAATCGTCCTGCTCATGGCGTTCAACGTGTTGACATCAGGCAAGGCCAGCATGCCGGGCGAGCGACCGTAAACCTCCTCGGTCGAGGTATCCCAGCGCGGCACGGCATAGGGAAACTCGTGGAACCCCCCCTCCTCGACCAAGTGCTCGGACTCGATGTCGACCACGAACGAGGCAAACGGCATGTTGCGGGCATCGCGCTTCAAAGGATTGATGTCCTCGCGCGGGAGGACCGCGTGTAGGAAGCGAAACTCTTTGTCCGGCTCGTCGCCTTCCAGGGCCTCAACCGTCTTCTCTCCGACGGCCTCGCGGCCGAAGGCCTGCACCGCTTGGCGCGCGGTATATTTGAAGGTACGGAAGACGGTGTCGATGTCACCTTCCGCGTTCTCGACGATGTAGGTGTTCTTGAGGTGAAGCGAGCGGAACAGGAGCTCGCCCTTGCCCACCTTCTCGCCGATGAACAACAGCCCCGTTCCGAAGGTCACGAGATCCAGGTCGACCTCGCCGGTGCGCTGGGCGAATTTCGCGCCCCTGTCGTAGATTGCGCGCCGCATGCGGGCCGTCGCGTTCTCGAGCCAAGCCTCGACCTCTTCGACGTCGTTCAGCTCTTCGTCTTGCGCCAGAAGCGAGAACCAGTTTGAGGTCTTGGGCTTGAGTATGAAGTCGATGGCTGAGGCCAACCCGCGGACGGCCTGCATGGCCGTGCCGTCAAAGATCTTCTCGACACGCTTTTCGCCGGGTGCCTGCTCCACCGTGAAGTCGGCACGACGGGGCAGCATCATCTCAGCCAGCTCCTGCCAATGGCTCTCCCACGTGCTGCGAGCCGCCCGCAGACGCTTCAATCGGCCCAACAGGTCTTCGACTTGGGTGTTCTGGGTCATCTATTCACATCCCTTTTGTTTGTTCGCGTTGCGCCCGCCCGCGGGTCGCTCCCAGCGCCCCTCCAGCAGGCATCCACAAAAAATCGAGAAGCGGTGAGGGCCTCAGGATCGCCGCTTTTGCGGTGGCCGCTGAGACGGGCCGAAAAACACAGCCTTCAATTGCCCAACATGGCGGCCCAGCCAGCCGTGGGGCGCTCAAATAAACCTGCTGTGGATTGCGCAACCGCCATGAGCGCGACATTCCCTTCCGATGCATCGCAAACAGCGGGGGAACCCCGCCACCGCTTTTCAATCGGACACGGCCGATGACCAGCAATGCGGCCGCCATGGCCGCTTCCACTTGTGCTCGGTGATGCCGGCTTCCGATAGTGCGATGGCGAGGTCCCGGCCGCGGCTCTTCGCGCCTCTGACGCGATGGCCGCGGATTACGTCAGCGGCATCCGGCCGAAACGGTATGGACCTAGCGGGGTCTTGCCACCGACTCCTCCGGACCGCCTGACAACTATCTCGGTTACGGAGCTCATGTTAGTCTCGCCACCAGGCATCCTCACTGGTGGAAAGCGGTCGACGACTCCCTCCAAACGCTAACCTCTGCTAGTGTTACGGCAATCGGTGAGGCCTTGTGGGAAAGGTCGGTTGGGATGTCAGAAGAGAATGATAACCTGTCGAGACTTTGCGGTGAGAGCCACTACGGCATAACCAAGTTTGAGGCCGCTGGTTTCATCATCTTTACAGTGCTTCTCGCATGGTCTTTCGGGGTCTACGATCGGCATCTCTTCGACGACGAAGTCATTACGCTAAGTGTGATATCACGATGGGGCTATGGGGAAATCTTCAGATCGTTTGTGGAAGGATATGATTTCCACCCACCTTTATCATTTTTGGTATTTCGGGCTCTCTCGGACCTCGGGCTTTCGCCTGCCGAGATGCGGGTCGTCAGTTTTATTTTCACATTGACGGCATTTCTCTTAATTGCCGATCTCTCATTGCGGCCATTGCGGAGAATACATAGCGGGACACCCGTCGCCCCCCCGTTGGCGCTGTTTGTGTTCTCCACCTTCCCGCTTCTTTACGGCATGGGTGATGCGCTGCGCTGGTATCCGCTGTTCGCTTTGCTGGTTGCGGCCTTTTCTTGGCTGTATTTACGATCAGGACGGCCAACGCTAGGTGCTGGGGCTGTTCTTGGTCTGGCGGCGTCGACAAATTTTCTTGCCGCCATACCGTATGTCGCCTTCGTCATCCATCGCTATGGCGTTAAACGCCGCTTCTCCCTTCGCAGCGACGGGCTCTTTCACTTAAGCCTCGTGTTCTTTGCTTGGCCGGCTATTGTGAACTTCATCGCGCTGACGCAGCAGCACAGCTTCATGGCGTTGACGCTACCGCACACCGTGGCACCATTGGGTTTCGGTGCCGTAAGCAGCAGTATCGCAGCACTCGGGATCACGGCGCTTGGGTTCTTCGGGGGTTATCGCCTAGGGTTATTGAACGGGTTGCTGGCTCTCCCCTACCTGCTGTTTCTGGCAGCCTTTACCGGCTATCTGATTCGGGCGCGAATGGGGAGTGCGCACATCGCTGTCTCCGGCGACGCCGCGGATTTGTCTGGGTTCGCGCTGATCTTAACCTTCATAAGCATCGCCTTTATCGTGATCACCGGGTTTGATAAACCGCGCTCATTCTTGTTCCTCGCGCCGTTCGTCACAGCGATCTTCGTGCTAGGGCACATCGCGGTAAAGCCAACACAGCATACGACAGCCGCAAGCGTCTGCGCTGTGCTCATCCTATTCAGTGCTGTAATGGCGAACTCGAGAACCAGCGACGCACCCTTTAAGCGGAACCTCGTAATCCCCTTCGAACAGGTCGAGCGCTTCGTGACCGACAATACGGACGGCACCGTCTTGGTCGCTACTGCGGAGTATGTCTCGCGCTACCTGTTTGAGAACCTTGGCTTCTGCGTCGTGCCTCGGAGCAAGCAACAGGACTGTTTCAACGACGATTTGCAAGTGTTCGACTACGTGGTCCTCGCGCATGATCACAACTACGCCAGGATCTCAACACTTGTGAATCTCGAAAAGCATGTCCAAGCCGAACGATCTCTAGTTGCGAAGGGAACGTTTGGCTACGACCGCGAGGCATCATTAAAGACGGCTCTAACGAACGTCGAGCTGGAGGAGTGGATCCTCACGGTCGAGATTTATCGGTAATCCTCGCGGCGATTGACAAGCATGACACACTGACTCAGCGCATCGGCCAGGCCATGAGTTTCGAGCCTTACCGAGGGACCACGGCAGGTGTAGGGAGGCGGCCCACCGTCCCTGGTGCTGGTCGGGCATCATGGTGGCTATCAAAGCCGCGTCCGAGGGCACAAGGCCGATCGATGAAGATCGCCCATCACGTCCACGCCCCGGCACAGATCATCCGAGCCGCGCACCTCGGGATTCCCTGCTGCGTCTTGATAAGGAATCCGGCCGACGCGGTCCGATCCTTGATGGTCAGGTACGACCACATTACCGCGCGCGTGGCATTGAACAGCTATGTCCGCTTCTACCGTTCCACCTATCCCCGCCGGAATGACTTCGTTGTGGCGCCCTTCGACAAGGCGATATCCGAATTCGGAACAGTCATCGGGGAGCTCAACAAACGATTTGCGACATCTTTCGAAACTTTCGACCCCACAGACGCCAACCTGCGGGCGGTGCACGCCATGATGGATCGAAGAAATAAGGAAATCGGCGGAAACCCGC
Organism: Pseudomonadota bacterium; assembly: GCA_022571365.1. GTDB lineage: Bacteria > Pseudomonadota > Alphaproteobacteria > JACZXZ01. The sequence goes on from JACZXZ010000069.1 coordinate 7,645, forward strand.
TCACGAGTTATCGCCCAAACGAAATCAAGGAGACTCTGAAACAAAAGATTTCATTTGGAGACTGCCGGGACGCCCTGGCCGAGTGCAACGACATTTATCGCGTATTCAGCGGGCTATCTTCCGCCTAGGCGCTCATCAGCCGAATAGATTCGGGTATCGCTCGCCGCCAGGAACAAATCCGTCGCCGTGGCGACGACGGTTGAGTCGCCGAAGCGAATGAAACAGTCCAATGTGGCCCGGACTTCGACGGCCCGCGTGCCTGCGTCGAAGGCCGTGGCGTTGCGGCCACTCGCCGCGCCGATGGCGGCCGCCTGCGCCTTGCCCGGAAGTCCTACCTACTGCCCGAGCAAGGTCTTGCGCTGGATCGGAGCTTCGCTGACGTCGCCCAAGCCGCTGGTCAGTATGGTTTTGCCTCCTCGGCCCCTGCGCTTTTGCGCGGCAAGCCGGGCTTTGCGCTTCGCCTCCTCCACCGCCGGATCAGTGATCTTGGGTAAGGGCGGCAGGGGCGGCAGCGGCGGCGGTTTGGGAGCGCTGAACAGTGAAGCCATGATTCATTCCTCCTTTCGATGAAAAGCGATCGGCAATGAGCTGATGGCTAATGGCTAACGGCTATCAAATGCCGATACAGTTGCCAGGGTGTGAAGACCCACCACGCCCTGATCCCGAGGACGCGCTTGACGGCCTCGACGCAGGTAAACGGGGCGATAGGCAGCGGCCGGCGCACGGCATTGCGAACAAGCGTCGGCACCACCCGATAGCCCAGGCCCAGGTAGTAGCCGGCCACGTCCCGATCCGGCGCCGCCTCAAGCACCGAGATCTCGGTGTGATGGGCCATTGGGTCGTAAAACAGCCAGCGCCGGCCGTCATAGAAACACAGGAAGCAGTGCCGAAAGCCGCGCTTGAACAGCTTGGCCCACCACAGCTCGCTGGCGTCGCGGAAGACCACCAGGGCCGTGGGCCGCGGCGTGTTGTCGAATGTTCTCATCGGAGCGTCCAACTGCACACCGCTTAGTCCTCACAGTGAGGCTGTGCGGTAGGAGACACGGCAACTTCCAGAAAGCTGTTGATTCTCTAGGTTCGGACTAAATCCCGCGGATTGAACGCCCGGCGCGTCTCCTCGATCTAGGCGGCGGCCAACCCTGATCGATCCAGCCTTCCTGGATAGGGTCTTAGGCCCTTGGTAGGCGCGCGCGTCCCAGGACTACAGCCTTATTGGCCCCAGTGTTGCTCGAACGCCCGTCGCACGGCTTCAGCGTCGTCGCCGGGCCTGAGATGCGTGTATAGGAACCTGAGGAGTTCCCGATCCATAGGGGCAAGCCGCGTTACTGCTGATCCGGCGATTGTATACTTGATATATCTAGCCGGCGTGGTTAAAGTCGGTTGCATAGCCGTACTGGATGGATTCGCATTGCGCGCATTCCAGCGAGCCGTCAGATAGCTGATAGAACGTCGCGCATCCACAATCGCACATCCAATACATAGGTTCATGTTCGCACCCCTTTAGGGGAACGCGAAATTGGAGGATTTCACCCATGGCTAAGAAGTCCAGCGGCAAGGTCCGCAGCGCAGTGAGTGGTCGCTACGTCAAAAAAGGCGAAGCAAAGCGCAACCCACGAGAAACCGTGACTGAGCGCGATAAACCCCGGCGTGGCGGTAAGAAAAAGAAATAGCCAATGCCCCAAGGAAAAATCGCGCTTCTCCGTGAGGCAATCCAGGGCTTAAAGCAGGTTACTGGCTCGTATGACACATTCGACCGTGAGTTTTGCCCGCACATCCTGGGCCAGAAGGACGGCGAATGGCACGTACTCACATGGCAATTCGGCGGTGGAACCTCCGAACCAGAAGGTCTGCCGCCGGAGGGAGATTGGCGCTGTTTCAGGGTTGATGGTTTGTCAAATCTCGTCCTGCGAAAAGGGCAATGGCATCACGGGTGGCGTACTGGGCGCGGCGAACAACACTGCGTTGATGACATCGACACCGTTGTTGACGCTACTCATGCAGCCGAACTGAGGCATACTTTGCCTCCGCGTACTCGACCGCGCGGCCCCGGCCCCCCGGGCCGGCGAAAATAGCGCAGCAGATACCACCATCGTCGTTTAGCGACCAAACCATCCAGTCCCCAAGCTGCGGGTCGTCTTTGTAGATTTCGGCACGCGTATGAACCCGTTGCAGGGAATTGTCGATTTCAAACTTAAGCGCCGCCGTAGCCATTCATCGCCTCCTATATATAGATGTATGAGCGGCCCTATATACTAGATATAGGATCGAGGCAAGAACAAACACCGCCGGCGGCGGTGCGCTTCGCTACTTGGGTTGGAGGGGATACGCCATCCGTCCCGGCCTCGGCCGCCGGAGTCTCACTGCCCGAGAGGCTGACATCCCGCATCGGAGCCACCCTAATTCCTTCATCCCGCGCCTCCATGTCCTCATCGCGGCGGCGAGGAGCTCGGCCCGCTTGGCCTGGGCTTCGGCCTCGGCCTGGCGCGCGGCGATCATTCCCTCAAGGGCGGCACGCTTCTCAGCCGTGATCACGCC
>JACZXZ010000110.1 GCA_022571365.1 Pseudomonadota bacterium
CGACGATCTCGCGCCGGTTTCGCAATAGGCCTCCGGAGGAGGTCGTGTCTCAGTTTCAACTTGTCGGTGATGGGTGGGTCTCAAGAACGCCCGCTTATGACCCATTGCGGACATTCAGTTGATTATGCGGTTCAGCCGGGGGTACGAAATCCAGTGGTTGCCGGACAGCGGGATTGGCCACGAACAGGGTGTACGGAATAAGGAGCCCCGAACGACGAGAGAGGCGTTATTGAATGGGTTTCCCTTCGAGCCGTTCCCTTGAAAGTCATTCCTCAACCGCCTTCCATATTCACTCCCACACAGCAACGCCTTTCTCGTCGGGCGACGACCCGAGCGGCACCGCCCCGCGACCGGGAGGTCAAGGGCGTGATCTCCGTCCTCGGCTATGCGGTGGACCGGGACTTGATGCTGTTCGGGGTGCTGCCCTACTTGGAAAAACGGCTTGAAATCACGGAGGACGGCGAGCGCCGCGCCCGCAGCGCGCGGGGCGCCGCAGACCTCAGGCTGTTCGGCCGCTACGCGTGTCCGGCGAGCGCCCGAGGCCGCGGCCCGCCGGTCGCCCAGTCGAGGAGCTCCACGGTGTGCACCACCGGGATCCGGGTGGCGCCGGCGAGCTGGACCATGCAGCCGATGTTGCCGGTGGCGACCAGGTCGGCGCCGACCCGCTCGATGTTGGCGACCGTGCGGTCGCGCAGGGCCGTGGCGAGCTCGGGCTGGAGCAGACTATAGGTGCCGGCCGAGCCGCAGCACAGATGGCCTCGGGCACCTCGTGCCCGCCGAAGCCGGCGGCGGCCAGCAGGCGCTTCGGCTCGTCGTGGATTTGCTGGCCGTGCTGGAGCGAACAGGCCGAGTGATAGGCGACCTCGAGGCCGGGCCTCACGGTCGGCTCGTCGAGGCCCAGCTCAGCCATGAGCTCCGCGATGTCCCTGGCCAGCCCGGAGACGCGGGCGGCCTTCCCGGCCCACGCCGCGTCCTCCTGCAACAAGAATCCGTAGTCCTTGACCATGGTGCCGCAGCCCGAGGCGTTCACGACCACGGCGTCCAGGCCTTCCGTGTCGATCTCTCGGGTCCAGGCGGCGACGTTGGCGCGCACGGCCTTGAGCGCCGGTCCTTGCCGCCCCAGGTGGTGGTCGATCGCGCCGCAACAGCCCGAGCCCCGGGCCACCACCACCTCGCAGCCATGGCGGGTCAAAAGTCTCACCGTCGCCTCGTTGATCTCGGGCCCGAGCACCTGCTGGGCGCAGCCGGTGAGGAGCGCCACGCGCTTGCGCCTGGGGTCCTTGGCCGGAAATCGCTGCGGCCGGTCGACCGGCGAGCGCTTCGGGACCCGCCGGGGCGCCATCCGAACCATGGCCGCGAGCCGGCCCGGCAGGACGCGGGCGAGCGGGCGGACGAGCCCGGCGCCCCTGAGCGCCAGCCGGAAGGCCCGGGGGTTGGGCACCAGGACCGCGAGCAGGCTCCGGAACAGGCGTTCGGCAAAAGGCCGGCGGTAGGTCTCCTCGATGTACCGGCGGGCGTGGTCGACCAGGTGCATGTAGTGGACGCCCGAGGGACAGGTGGTCATGCAGGCCAGGCACGACAGACAGCGGTCGATGTGGGTCACCACCTTGGCCGTGGCTGGGCGGTCATTTTCCAGCATGTCCTTGATGAGATAAATGCGCCCGCGCGGGCTGTCCAGCTCGTCGCCCAGCAGCACATAGGTCGGGCAGGTCGCTAGGCAGAAGCCGCAGTGGACGCAGGCGCGCAGGATCTGGTCGGCCTCGCGGATGTCGGGGTCGGCGAGCTGGGCCAGGGAGAAGTTGGTCTGCATTTCCGATCTAACGAGGCCAGCAGTCAAAGGCCACATCCGGCCCCTTTCCCCTCGCCCCGTCCCTCTCCCCCGGCGGGGGAGAGGGTGGCTGCTCTCGAGCGTCGCCTCGGGAGCCGCCGGGGGAAGGGGTTAAACCACCGATTTTTCCGCGCTTCATCACATGCCCGCGTACATGCGGCCGGGGTTCAAAATGCGCCGCGGGTCGAAGCTGTCCTTGACCCGCCGGGTAAGTTCGGCCAGGGCGTCCGATTGCACGGGGAACACCGGCACCCGGGTGCGCACGTCGTCCGAGGCACGGATCAGCGTGGCGTGGCCGCCCGAGGGCTTGACCGCGCCGCGCACCGCCTCATGGGCGGCGTCGGGGCCGGGCGCGACCGCCAGCCAGATCAGCCCGCCGCCCCAGTCATGGAAATATTCGCACTGTACCTCGCGGGCGATGCGCGCGGTCACGTCGTCACTGCGACAGCTCTGTTCGACCAGCAGAGGGATCACTCCTCGCCAGAGGGCCAGCCGCCGAGCGGTGGATACACGCTCGCAGAGCGCGAAAATGGGCACACCCGGACGGAGCTTAGAGAGGATCTGAGCTGTCCGCCCGGAGCGCGTAAACGCCGCCAGCGCCTCCGCCCCACTCGGCGACGCATCGGCAAGCTCTTCGTCGATCGCGCCGTTGAGTTCATCCACGACAGCCTGCACGCCGGCTTCGTTGTCGCGCTGCGGCAGGAACTCGTGCAGCGGCGGATCCAGCAGGCGAACCGTCACCGGAAGACCAGCCATCGCGGTAAAGATTCCCTCGAAGTCGTCCTGCTGATACGGTAGCAGCTTCTTCAACGCTGACCGGCGAGCGTCCTCGTCCCGCGCGAGAATCATCTCTCGCATAGCGTTCATTCGCTGCGGCTGCGACGGCTCGAAGAACATGTGCTCCGTTCGACACAGGCCGATACCTTCCGCC
>JACZXZ010000070.1 GCA_022571365.1 Pseudomonadota bacterium
CCGGGCCCACGGTTTCGGGCTCAGCACAGCGTGCGACATGATGTAACCGGCTGGAGTGAAATCCATTGCCTCCGGACCGGCAACTGAAATAGGGGTATTTGTTGCCATTAGGGCTACGTTTAGCATGTCTTGTTCCACGTTGTTGAAGGGGTGCGTGCGGTCGCCCAACTGCCAGTCGTCGAGGGATGCCCCTTCATTCGGCAGGAGACGCACCAGCTTCGCCCAGCTCTCCAGGAAATCCTTGTGCTGTCTGGTGGCGCCGACAAAACCGCTGTTTACATAACCATCCACGTCCCTGTACTTGAGCTCGAGCTTCCTGATAAGATCCTGCCAAGGTCCACGGAGCGGGTGTGACGCAGGCATGTACGGGTAGGAGACGTCCAGACAAAGGGCAACGCCTCGCGTCACCCAGGCTTCGAAGAAAGACCAACGGCATTTGATGACAATGTCGACATCGAAGTAAAAGACCGCCTCCGCGTCGGGAGAATGGTCGGTGAGCACGGCCAGCATGAAATCCGGTTTGGCGTTCGCAAGGTGGGTCGTTAGACTCAGTTGAACAAACCGGATGGAACAGCCGTCAGCGACCGTGAACTCGTCGAATGCCGCCCCGGATTGGACAGGCTGTGCCCAAGGCGGAAGGGGGCCCCGATATCCAACCCAGACAGTCCCGCGGAATCCGTTTCGATAAAGCGAATTGACGAGACAACCCACTCCGAGGTGGTAATCGCCGTCATAAAGTGCGCATACGGCGGATCGCGCCGGAATTTCACCCATTGCGGTCGGTTCTTTAATCCCAATCACACCCGGATCTCGGGACCCATGACTTACCCCGGTTCGGCTAATTCGACGAAGCCGCTACCAACGACCATTGAATGGCAGAGATATGGCCTGAATCATTGGCTGCAGCAACATAGCACCATAGTTCCCTCGACCATCCTAGATCACACGGGCCCGAGGCTCGAAACACACTGGCCCTGGATCCACAGTTTAGCAGGTTACTGAAAGAAGGTTTACGGATCGGCACCATTAGCAGTACGTGCGCGGAAGTGGGTCGAAACTAGCAACAATCCTTCTTTTCCGTCGAATGGTGACTGCTTATGTTGCTTAGCATTGCGGACCCATACTCTTTTTCATCATCTTGCTAGAGCGAGTTGCTAGAGCGAGACCGCGGTCTGACAAACAGGCTTCCGAAAGCGTCCGGAAGGTGAGACGTTTTTGGCGCGCAGCGTTGTAGTTCCAGATTATATCGAGGATCTCCTTCTAGGCATAGTGACCGCGACAGGCCTTGCGAGGTAAGTCGAGGCGCGGCACGCCACCGGCCGTTCTCGATGCCACCGCCGCGTTGCCAGGCTGCGTAGGGATCGCAGAAGTAGGTCTTCATACCGAGTCTCTGCTTGAGCCGATGACGATGGGCGAACTCGCCGCCTTTCTCGAAGGTGATAGACCGGCGCGCGCGCAGCGTCCGTCCCTCTGCCCGGTGCGGATACTCGCCGCGCGGATAAACATATTCCATCCCGGAGCCACGCCGCTGGTCTATGACCTAGTCGCCATGGTCCAGGCCTTCGGCTGCGATTTCGAATTCGACACCGGGGTCTATTGCAAGAAGCCGAGATGGGCAGCGGATTTCACCGCTCTTCTCTAGGGCCTGCGTCGGAAAATCCATCATCAAGCGTGAAAAAACCTGTTCCTGCGACCGCGGCCGACCCGGGGCCGGTGAGGGCCAGGATTCGGGCGTGGAGAAGCTGAAAACCCCGAACTTAGCAACAATTGCAGGGCTTTCCTCACTCTGTTACATTCCGCGTCCGGCCACCAGGTCAAGTGCGAGGACCCTGTCCCGTTGGCTTCCGCCGTCACTGATTTTCGTGTCATCGTCAGCCACCCGGCCCATCAGGGGATCGCCTATCACATTGTCAAGGGTGCACAAGAGAGCGGTATCCGGGCGGATTTTCTGACCGGACTGTACTACAAGCCGGAAGCCCTGCCCTTCCGCCTCCTCGACCGGCTTCCCGGCCGATGGGCAGCCGCGCTCAAGCGTCAGCTGGGCAAACGGCACTTGGCGGGCCTTGACCCGGCGGCCGTCACCCTGGTATCCGGTCCTTTACCCGATATGGTTTGGCGCCTGTTTCGCGGACAGCGCCCGGGCTTTCTCGTTCATGACCGGCTGGCCCGGCGATGGCTGCGGCGTCATGTTGCGGAAGGCGGAAAAGGAATCTACCACGGGTTTATCGACAGCGGCCTGGGCAGCCTGAAAATCGCCAGGGCTCGTGGTCTGGCGACCGTGCTGGAAATCACATTGCCGCCTTCGGCCAGGGTGATGGTCGCACAGGAGCTCCGCCGCCTCGGGCGTACAGACGTCCAGATGCCGAATCTCTCCGTTGAGTTGGCGGAAATCAGCACGGCTGACTACCTCGTGGCCCAGTCCACCTTTGGGGTCACCTACCTCATCGAGCAGGGCGTTCCGGCGCACCGGATATTCCTTCTGCCTTTGGGCGTGGATACTGCACGCTTTCATCCCCTTGGAGCGCCCCGTCCCGAGCCGCCCTTCCGCGGGCTCTTCGTCGGCCACCTGAGCGTCCGCAAAGGCCTGCACCATCTCCTGCAGGCATGGTCGGAGTTGGACCTGCCGCAGGCTGAGTTGGTGCTGGTCGGGAATCCCGTCGATAAGCACGGCGCCGCGCTTCTTGAACGATACCGGGGCACATATCGCAGGCTCGGTTTCGTCACCCACGAGCGGCTGCCCGAGGTGTATCGGGATTGCGACATCTTCGTGTTCCCCTCCCTGGCCGAGGGTGGGGCCTTGGTGATATCGGAGGCCTTGGCCAGTGGCCTGCCGTGCGTCGTCTCGGCCAACGCCCCTTCCGTCCTGCGCGACGGTCTGGAGGGCTGCATCGTTCCGGTGGGGGACGTCGCCGCCCTGAAAGAGCGCATCCTGCGCCTCTATTCCGATCGGGCGCTGCGCGCCCGGATGGCAGCCGCCGCCCGCCGGCGGGCTGAAGATTTTTCCTGGACGGATTATTATCGGCGGGTCGGACTGATGTACGGATATATCATGAACACGAAACGCCCGGCTGGCGGTGTCGTCGATCTTTCCGAATCTTGAGATGGGATGAGCCACCGCAAGGGCAAAACAAGAGCGCGGCAAGGTTGCCTCCCTGGTCTGCATGCGTCCCTGAACGGCAATGGTGAAAACGCACCCCCCGATACCGCCGCCTGCCACGTTTGGCAGCGCCGCGGCCGGAGTCTTGACCGGCTGGTGCAACGATTCATGGCGGAGACGGGGGCGTGTTCGAGCTGATCCTGATCGGGGCGCTGTTGGCGCCGGGAACACGGCCGGCTATCTTCGTGCGGCAGGGCGCGAGTTTTCGACGCAGGGATGTTTCGATAGGCCAGGCGACTTCACCCAGCGTGCCCCCGGTCGCCTCTAGGAGAGCGTGAAAGTGCTTCAGCGTTTGAAGCGTGCCGAGATGACGCCAAGGCGGGTGAAGGCCCTATATTACCTCGTGATGCGTATACCTATGCGCATCAACGGCATGATATACAGAGCATTCCGGCATCCGACCGCGCCGGTCCGGGTGCATTTCGGACCCGGCAAGAAGAGATATCTCGAGGGTTGGATCAACCTTGACGCGAATTTCATCACCGCAAAAATCGACCTATGGGCAAACCTGTTGGACCCGCTGCCGTTTCGAGATAGCTCGGTCGAGTTGTTCTATTCGTTTCACGTGATCGAGCACCTTCCCGACGCTTATCTGCCGCAGCATTTCAAGGACATGTACCGCTGCCTCAAACCGGGGGGCGGCGTCCGGGTCGGCGGACCCGATGTCGGCAACGCCTGCCGAAAATACCTTGAAGGCGATCTCGACTGGTTCTCGGATTTCCCTGACCGGCGCGAGAGCATCGGCGGCCGCTTCACCAACTTCGTCTTCTGCCAGGGCGAGCATCTGACCGCCCTATCTCACAGCTATCTGAGAGAGCTGGCCCAGGAGGCGGGCTTCACCGACATTCGCTTCTGTATCCCGTCTAGGGAAAGCGACCTCATCGGACCGGAAGTGATGGCGATGGAAGAGGAGAGCGACCTCTCCTGTCCGCATTCAATTGTTATGGAAGCCCGCAAACCCCTCCATCCGACGCGAACGCCGTCGGGTTCCGATGAAAGGAGGCCCGATCCGCGACCTGGAGGCGCTCATGGACCGAATCCTCACACTCTATCGCGACCGGGAGCTCCTCGACTCGCCGGGACGCAAGGCGCGGGCCCGCGCCGAGTGCCATATCTGGGAGCACCATGGCCGGAGGCTTGACCGGCTGATGCAACGATTCATCGCGGAGACGGGGGCGTGTTCGAGCTGATCCTGATCGGGGCGCTGTTCGTGCCAGTATTATGGCTCGCTATCTTCATGCGGTGGCGGTGGGGTCTTTACGGGCTCCTCCTCTACCTGCCCTTCGCCGGCGCGGTTACCCTGCTCATGTCCCCCAACAAGGCGCCACTCCTGTTCAAGGACATATTTTTCGTGATCCCGGCCTATATCTCGTTCTTTGTTTTCCACATCCGCGACCTGAGGATGGCCACGATTCCAGGAGTGGTCCTGGGTTCGATGCTGGCTCTCGCCGCCCTGGTTTTGATCCAGACCATGAATCCGGGCGTGACGAACCTCCTGGTGGCGGCGATCGGGGTCAAGGTCTGGCTGTTCTACATGCCGCTGATGTTCCTGGCCGCCGCGGCGATCAACACGCCCGAGGACCTTCTCCGGATCTTCCGCCTACTCCTCGTGATCGCGGTCATTCCTTGTGCCATCGGCCTGATCCAGTGGGCCGCAAGCGCCACTATCGGCCATGAAGCCGCGATTACGGCCTTTTATGGCCGCGCGGCGGCCGGCGCGACCCAGCGGTTCGCCCAGTTCGACTATGGCGGAGCCTATTACCGCATTCCCTCGACATTTACGTTCACAGCCCAGTATTTCGGTTTCACACTCGCGATGCTGGTGCCCGCATATATCCTCTTGAGCATCGATCCTTCGCGGGCCTGGCGGAACTTCGCATGGTTCATGTTTGGCCTCATCATCGTCGCATCGATTCTCTCGGGCGCCCGCGCCTCGGTGGTCTTTGTGCCGCTTCTGATTGCGGCGATGTACCTCGTCGAGGGACGACTGAGCGGGCTTACGGCGGGAATAGTCATGATCCCGCTCTTGATGTTCGCAGTCTTATACGTCGCCGGCATTGATCCTCTGCGGATTGTCGGGGCAACGGGTTTTCTGGTCGGCCAGTACGCCGAACAGATCGTTGTCAAGTCGATCATCGACGCCGTGGTCGAATTTCCCTTGGGCCAGGGAACCGGGATGAACACGGGCCCGGCCCGCCACGTCTTTGCCGGCGGGACGTTCAAGGCCTTCGAGAGCTACTACGCCAAAGCCATCGCCGAGCTGGGTGTTGTAGGGCTGCTCGCCGTCCTCGCCGTGTTTGCGTCGATCATCCTTTCGGGTTACCGGATCATGCGCCGCACGAGGGTGCCGGGATCGAAGCGTTGTGCCGCCGCACTCGTCGCCTTTTTCATCGTCATGGCCATCAACAGTGGCAAGGGCTGGAACGTCGATCTCGACCCGATCAACGTCTATTTTTGGATCTTCGCCGGTATCCTGTTCAAGCTTCCCTATCTCGAAGTCTTTCCCTTGCAGCGGCGGCCGGAAGCCCTGGCCGCACGCGGGACAGAGATCGCCGGACGCCCGTCCCCGCCGGGTGTCCGATAAGGATTTCGCGTCAACATGGCCCGGCCCATTCGCCCGACCGGCGCCCACGATAGGGATGACAGAGATGCCGCGCCCTTCATGCCGTCGTCGGCCGCACCGCCGCAAGAGTGGCTCACGGAAGTCAGAACCACCCCGGCCAGGCGAACCGTGGGCGCAGCCCCTGCGGGGCGGGCGCCTGCGCCACGCGCAGGATAACGAACGAAGCGCCCTAACCCCGGTCGTCCCCCTGTCGGTTGCCGGGCGAGGTCGCCGGCTGCGCGACGACGAGGAGCTCCTCTCCGGGAAGCTGCTCAGCGGCCTGCTCCTTTGAAACGTAGGATACCGGCGCCGAGTCGTGAGGCGAGCTGCCAAACATCGGGGCAAAGCCGAACGCCGGCAAGTTGCGGGCGAAGAACTGCGCATCGAAGGCGAAGCAGTGTTTTTCGGAAATCATCGGACCCCAATCGACACCCATGGCACGCGCGAGGCGGCCGCCGGCGTTGGGGACGAAGACGACCAACAGGCCGGAAGGTTTCAACAGCCGCCTAAAGGCGGCGAAGGTCGGCCTGAGCTGCGGGATATGCTCCAGGACGTGGCTGCAATGAATGATATCGAAGGACGCGTCGGCAAGTCGATCGAGCCCTTCGAGAGAGTCGATGACATCGACCTTCAGGGCGTGGCGGGCGAGGGCCGCCCGCGGCTTCGATATCTCGAAGCCGACGGCCTCGAACCCCGAATTCGTGAACTGGTAGACGCCATAACCCCACGAGCATCCGTAGTCGAGCAGACGACCGCTCTGTTTGTATCGTTTCACGATCGCGATGTTTGACGCCAAGTCCACCTCCGAGCCGGCGAAGCGGGTCTGGATCAAACGAGACAACGTGGTGTCTTTCGGCAGGTCCGTCGTCACGCCTTGTTCGTACGCCTCCTGATAAAAACGGAAACTCGTGTCCGGATCGTCCTTGGGATAGCGGAACATCAGGCCGCAGTCTTCGCACCGCCTGAGCTCGAGCAGCAGCTTCTTTCGCTGAAGGAAAGTTGTGTTGGCGCTGCCGCAGTATGGGCAGCTCCGCGGCTGGCTGCGCAAAAGGCGTTGCAAAGATTTCACTGCGAATGCGAGCCGGGCCATTAGGCCTCGCACTCCGTCCGGCGCTCTGACGTCGCCCGGCCCAGGACAGCAGAGAAAAGTCGCAACCGTTCGACCGATCGTCTTGAGTGCCCGGATGCGGTCCGGCTAATCAATGAGCTCGCGGAAGTAGTCGATGGTCTTCTTGAGGCCCTCCGCGAGCGATACCTTGGGCTTCCAGCCCAACAGGCGGTGGGCCAGGCTGATGTCGGGACAGCGCTGAGTTGGATCGTCGGTCGGCAGGGGCTGGTAGGTGATCTTTGATTTGGATCCGGTGAGCGCGATCACCTTCTCCGCCAGTTCGCCAACGCTGACCTCGTCGGGATTGCCCAGGTTGACCGGCCCGGTCACCTCGTCCGATGTCGCCATGAGCTTGAGACAGCCATCGACCATATCGTCGACATAGCAGAAGGCGCGGGTCTGGCTGCCGTCGCCATAGACCGTCACCGGTTCCCCCCTCAAGGCCTGCAGGATGAAGTTGGACACGACCCGGCCGTCGTTCGGGTGCATCCCGGGCCCGTAGGTGTTGAAAATGCGAGCCACCTTGATACGAAGCCCGTGCTGGCGATGGTAGTCGAAGAACAGGGTCTCGGCACAGCGCTTGCCTTCGTCATAACAGGCGCGCGGCCCCAGCACATTGACGTTGCCGCGATAGTCCTCCGTCTGCGGGTGGACCTCCGGATCGCCATACACCTCGCTGGTCGAGGCCTGGAAAATCTTCGCCTTCACCCGTTTGGCCAGGCCCAGCATGTTGATCGCGCCGTGGACGCTGGTCTTGGTCGTCTGCACCGGGTCGAACTGGTAGTGAATGGGCGAGGCCGGACAGGCCAGGTTGTAAATCTCGTCGACCTCGACATAGAGCGGGAAGGTGACATCGTGCCGCATGATCTCGAAATGGGGATCGCCCAGCAAATGGGCGATATTGTCCTTGGTCCCGGTGAAGTAATTGTCGACGCAGAGCACGTCGTGACTTTCGGCGAGCAGGCGCTCACATAAGTGCGCCCCCAAAAAGCCGGCGCCTCCGCTCACCAGCACCCGTTTCCTCGGAATCATGTCTTACCTGCCCGCCTGCGGGCCGAAGCGCCCTACGGCGCGCAGGCCCGCCTCTCCACGAAAACCTGGACCGGATCGCCTGTCCAGCCGGCCGGCGGCGAGCCTATCATTCCAGGATAGCGGGGGGAAGCGTCGTCCTGCGGCGACGGCGGCCAGGACCTCCGTTGTGACCAGGGCGGGGCTCTCCGCCGAAGGCTCCGACCCGCAGGCGGGGCGCAGCCAGACTCAAGGGCCATCCTGCCGCGCCAGGCCGCCGGCACCTCGCGCGCCGGCCGGATCGGCCCTTCGAGCCTCAACCAACCGTTGCAGAGGCCCACCAACGGCTCGGTGGGGGCAAAATCCCCCGTCTCAAAGCCTGAAGCGGCCCGGAAGCGGCCGGAAACAGGTCCTTACGGTCGTGGACTATACGCTCGGACCCGGCGACGACGAGATCCTTGAAGGAGAGCGCAACACCCTGTCCACGGGCGGTGCGCGGCCCTGCGCTTCATCGCCCGCGGTCCTAGCCCAGAGTCTGCAGGAAGCTCCGCTCGGTGCCGTCGAGCACCAGACAGGTCAGCGTCCCGCTGGCGAAAGCCCCGGTATCGAGGCCGATGCGGTTGGGTCGCACCTCCGGTTCCCCGGTGATGGTGTGCCCGTGCACCACGACCTTGCCGTGATCATCGGGCGAGCACAGGAACTCATCCCGAATCCACAGCATGTCGAGTTCGTCCTGGCGGTCGAGGGCGACTCCCGGACGGATGCCGGCATGAACGAAGAAATAATCACCCTCTGCATGGGTCAGCTTGAGCGATTCCAGAAAGTCCAGATGACGCTGGGGCAGGTGGCGCCGCAATTCGGCCTGCGCCATCTCCAGACGTTCGTCCATATTGCCGGCGTCGGCGAGGTTCACGCCATAGCTGTACAGGGTCGCATTGCCCCCGTTCAGCATCCATCCCGGCCCGGCCGTCACGTCCTTGAGAAAAGCGAGCATCATGTCTTCGTGGTTGCCCTTGAGATGGATTGCCTCAAAACCGCGAAGCGGAGCGTCGATCAGGAGGTCGATGACCTGGCGCGACTGCAGTCCGCGGTCGACGTAATCGCCGATGTAGACCACGACCTTACGGCGATCGGGCCATCTCTCCGCGTCCTCCAAGACCATCTCGTGCAGCTCGCCCAACAGGTCGACACGGCCATGGATGTCACCGATCGCGTAGACGCGTGAAGACTCCGGCACCTCGGGCAGATGGTCCGGGTCGCGTCGGCGCGATCCGAAGAGCCTTGGAATCATGTCCTAAATATGGTCCGCTTTCTCTCATAATACCACGGCAAGGGCTTAAACCTTGAGCTTTGCTTGCGAGCGGCGTCTTGCCTTATCATGGCCGCGGAGAGATGGCCCACAAACCCAACCTTGAGCAGCGCATCGTCGATGCCGCGCTGGACTTGGCCGAGGAGGTCGGATGGGAGGGCTTGCGCCTGCGCCGGGTGGCCGAGCGCCTGCACGTGCCGTTGGCCGAGGTGCTCAGTCATTACCGCGACCTCGACGCGGTGGCGGATGCCTGGTTCCGTCGCGCCTGGGCCGCCATGCTGGCGCCGCCCCCGGAGGGCTTCGCCGCCCTTCCCGCGGAGGAGCGGATCCACATCGTCATGATGCGGTGGTTCGACGCGCTCGCGGAGCACAGGCGCGTCACCGGCGAGATGCTGTCGGCGAAGATCTACCCCTCGCACCCCCATCACTGGGTGCCGCTCGTCTTCAACCTCTCGCGCACCATCCAATGGCTGCGCGAGGCCGCCATCCTCGACGCCAAGGGCCGACGCCGCCAAATGGAGGAGGTTGGGCTCACCTGGCTGTTCGCCGCCACAGTGGCCCTGTGGCTCAGCGACGGCTCGCCCGGTCAGGCCCGCACCCGTGATTTCCTCCACCGCCGGCTCGCAGACTGTGATCGGCTGATGGTGCGGATTTGGGGTGCGGACACGCCGCCCGCCGCCACGCCGGGGCCGACCGGTTGATGGTGCATTTCAAGGAATCAAACAAACTTGCCAGGTTCGTGGCTAATGAACCGCCACACCGTCCCCTAGCGATTTTTTGTTCACTGGCTCCTCAACCGCTCCCAGCAGCCCCAGCCATACCGCCCGGCGCTTCATATCGCGGGCCGCCATTCATTCCCCCGACGCGGCCGGCGTCATGGTCACGCCCTCCCGCATGCGGCACGCGTGGTCTACCCGGAGGGTCGCGCGCCGATCCTCGACAACCGGACCGGCCGAGTGGTCGCCGCGTACAT
>JACZXZ010000071.1 GCA_022571365.1 Pseudomonadota bacterium
GTGGAGGTTGGGAACAGATACGCGAAGACATCCAGGTCAAGCTTTGTCACGGTCCCGACGGGAAGGAGACCTTTATCCTCTGCCGATCCGCGGGCCGACAAGAAAAGGACCGTGCGATTCGCGAGCGATTCTCGCAACGCATTCGCGAGAAACTCGAGAGTCTCGGTCGACGATTGGAGCGAGCTCGCAAACCTGCGGATCGCTCCCAGGTCGAGCGTCAGATCGGGCGGTTTCTCGGCAAGAACACGCGAGCAGCCGGACAGTTCCAGATCGACGTGATCGACGATAAGTCGCTGCCTTCCCGTCTTCGGCTGAGCTGGAAGGAGAAAAGCGATTGGACCCAGTGGTCTGACGTGACCGAAGGTGCCTACATCCTCCGTTCGAACATCACGGACTCGTCCGCCGAAGAGCTCTGGAACCTCTACATTCAGTTGACGGAGGCCGAGGCGGCTTTTCGAATCCAGAAGAGCGAGCTGAAGATTCGCCCGGTGTGGCACCAGAAGGCAGAACGAACCAAGGCGCACATCCTCGTCTGCTTCCTGGCGTACGCGTTGTGGAAGACGCTGACGGGTTGGCAGAAGAAGGCGCGTCTGGGCTCAAGCCCGCGAACGATACTTGAGGAGTTCCAGCGCATTCAGAGCACCGACGTCGTGCTGCCGCTCGAGAGTGGCCAGGACCTCCGTCTGCGATGTGTTGTGCGACCCGACGACGCGCAACGGGCACTGCTCGATCGGCTCGGGCTCAGGCTGCCGCGCGGCCTCGAGGCCGCGGCGCTCGTCCTTTACCAAGCCATGGGCCGACTCCTGACCGAGCTTGGCGAACCCGACCTGGTGGCCGACGACGCCGCCGTCCCCCTCGCCCGGACGATGGCGCGCGGCGGCTGGCTGTGGGGCCCCTCGGTCCTGGCGGCCCTGGGCGCCGACGCCGACGAGCCCGGCGGTGGCGGGGTGGACGGGCTTGCGGTCTGGGAAAGCCTTCCGGAATGGGCCGAGCGGGCGCCCGAGCCGCCGCCCGGCAACGTCCCGGTCGAGCCGGCCGAGGCCCGGGCGCGGCTCGCCGGGCTCCTCGGGGCCGGCTCGGAGCCGCGCCCCCAGCAGGCCGATTACGCTTCGGCCGTGACGCCCGCCTTCGCCCCGCGCGAGGGCGCACCCCGGGTGGTGCTGGCCGAGGCCGGCACCGGCGTGGGCAAGACCCTCGGCTACATCGCGCCGGCCAGCGTCTGGGCCCAGAAAAACCAGGGCACGGTCTGGATCAGCACCTTTACCCGCAACCTC
Source organism: Pseudomonadota bacterium (assembly GCA_022571365.1). GTDB lineage: Bacteria > Pseudomonadota > Alphaproteobacteria > JACZXZ01. Next base: position 1,275 of record JACZXZ010000071.1, read on the forward strand.
CAGCACCAGATCGACGGCGAGCTCGACCGCCTCTATCCCGAGCCCGATGTCAAGCCGCGCAAGGTGGTGATCCGCAAGGGCCGGGAGAATTACCTGTGCCTGTTGAACATGGAGGAGGCGGCCCAAGCGGCCGGGCTCCTGAGCCGGGACGCGGTGGCCCTGGGCCTGCTCGCGCGGTGGGCGCGGCGGACCCGCGACGGCGACATGATCGGCGGCGACTTCCCCGCCTGGCTGGTCGACCTCGTCGGCCGCGGCCGCACGCTGAATCTCGCCGACCGCCGCGGCGAGTGCGTTTACTCGGCCTGCCCCCACTACCACAAATGCTTCATCGAGCGCAGCGTGCGCCGGGCGCGGCGGGCCGAGATCGTGGTCGCCAATCACGCCCTGGTCATGACCCAGGCGGCCTTTGGCGGCATCGACGATACCCACCTTCCCTCGCGCTATGTTTTCGACGAGGGGCATCACGTGTTCGATGCCGCCGACGGCGCCTTCTCGAGTCACCTGAGCGGGCGGGAGACGGCGGATCTGAGGCGATGGCTGCGCGGCGCCGAGGGCCGCCGCGGCAGCCGCGCCCGCGGGTTGAAGCGCCGGGTCGGCGACCTCATCGCCGGCGACGGCCGAGCCGAGCGGGCGCTCGACATCGCGCTCAAGGGCGCCCATGTGCTGCCCGGCGAGGGCTGGCGCCAGCGCATCTCCGCCGGCACGCCGGTGGGTCCGACGGAGGCCTTCCTGACCCTCGTCCGCGGCCAAGTCTATGGCCGGGCCCATCAGCCGGACAACCTCTATAGCCTTGAGTCCGAGACCGCTCCGCCGGTTGAGGGCCTCATCGAAGCGGCGGCGGATCTCAAGGCGGCGCTTGCCCGGCTTGCCCATCCGCTCAAGGTGCTGGCGGCACGGCTTGCATCCCGCCTCGACGACGAGGCGGCCGAGCTGAACACCGCGGCGCGGCGCAGGATCGAAGCCATCGGCCGAAGGCTTTGGCGCCGCGGCGAGGTGCAGCTCGGGGGCTGGGGCGCCATGCTTGAGGCGCTGGCCGCCGACACCCCGCCGGAGTTCGTTGACTGGTTCGCCGTCGAGCGCCTGGACGGACGCGACGTGGATGTCGCCATGCACCGCCACTGGGTCGATCCCACCATCCCCTTCGCCCGGGCGGTCGCCGGGCCGGCGCACGGGCTCTTGATCACCTCGGCCACGCTCACCGACGGCACCGGCGAAGTGGAAGCGGACTGGGCCGTGGCCGAGGCCAGGACCGGCGCCGTGCACCTGCCGGCGCCGGCGGTCAGGGCCAGTGTGCCCTCGCCCTTCGACTATGGCGGGCAGACCCGGGTCATGGTGGTCACCGACGTGACCAAGGGCGATCTGGCCCAACTGTCGGCGGCCTACCGCGAGCTGTTTGTCGCCGCGGGCGGCGGCGGACTCGGCCTGTTCACGGCAATCGCCCGGCTGCGCGCGGTTTACGACCGCATCGCCGGGCCGCTGGATGAGGCGGGGATCACGCTCATGGCCCAGCATGTGGACGGCCTTGACACCTCGACGCTCATCGACATCTTCCGCGCCGAGCCGGACACCTGCTTGCTCGGCACCGATGCGGTGCGTGACGGGATCGACGTGCCCGGGCGGTCCCTGCGCCTCATCGTCTTCGACCGGGTGCCGTGGCCCCGACCCGACATCCTGCACCGGGCCCGCAAGGCCGCCTTCGGCGGGCGCTCCTACGACGACATGATCGCCCGGCTGCGCCTGAAGCAGGCATATGGCCGGCTGGTGCGCCGCGCCGATGATGCTGGCGTCTTCATCCTGTTGGACCCTATGATGCCCTCGCGCCTGGCCGGGGCGTTCCCGGAGGGCGTGAAAATGCATCGCGTCGGCCTGGCCGAGGCGGTAAGGCGAACGGGCGCGTTCCTGAGAGATCGCGGGATGGGCTGAGGGCGGCGGGCTGAGGGCCGCGGGCGGCAGGACGCGGGACGGGCGGCCCCGGCGGGGGCCGTGGGAGGCGGGGCGGACGGGCGTCGGTTCCCCGGTTCCAGGCCGGCCCCGCCACTCCGCGCTTGACGGGGACCAGGCGGGCGCGCTTTAAGACGGACCCGCCGGCGCTTTAGACCAGTCGCTTTAGAGAGGTGTGATGATCGATCATCACGAGGCCCTGATTTACACCATGGTTCTTATCTCGGCCGCCGATCAGAACATGACCGACGCCGAGCTGCACACCATCGGCGAGCTCGTCAACCACCTGCCCGTCTTCAGGGATTTCGACCGCGGAAAGCTGGTCCGTGTGGCGCAAGACTGCGCCGCCGTGCTCGACGATGAGGACGGGCTGGACAAGGCGATTGAGCTCATTGAGTCGAACCTCCCGGCGAAGCTGCGCGAGACCGCCTATGCGCTCGCCTGCGACGTGGCCGCCGCCGGCGGCCAGGTCTCGCAGGAGGAGTTGCGGCTGCTCGAGATGTTCCGGGACCGCTTGGAGGTCGACGGGTTGGCGGCCGCGGCCATCGAGCGCGGCGTGAGGGCCCGCTACATGATGCTGTGATGGCCCGGGCTGATCCGGGTCGGCCGGTCCCGAAGACAAGGCCGCTCCGGTCCTATTGACGCGGCGCCGCGGGAGCGGGTTGATTTCGGGGTGCTTGAAGGCGCATTTCTGGATGTGGAGAAACTCTTGGAACTCTTGAGATAAGGGGGTGTGCAATGGCTCTTGCTGGCAAGACCTGTACGCCGTGCCGGGGCGGCGTCCCGCCTCTGGGGCGCGCCGGGGCCGAGGGCTATCTGGGCGAGACGCCGCACTGGGTGCTGAAGGACGACGCCACCAGGATCGAGCGTAGCTTCGAGTTCAAGAACTTTGCCCAGGCGCTCGAGTTCGTGAACAAGGTGGGTGCGCTGGCCGAGGAAGAAGGCCACCATCCGGACATCTCCCTTGGCTGGGGATACTGCACGGTCCTCTTCTACACCCATAAGATCAAAGGGCTGCACGAGAACGACTTCATTATGGCGGCCAAGACCGACGCGCTCTACGAAGGCTAGGCGCGGACACGGGCTCCACGGGCGGCATTTTCCCGCGCGGACCAGGCCATGGGCGACGGCCTCGACCATCTCCGTGAGTGGATCGGCAAACGGCGGAGCGCGAGCGACGTGGTGACGGCGGCGCCGATCGTCGCCATGGCCGCCACCCTCGACCGCGACGACCCGCCGCCCAAGGACGGCGACCCGCTGCCGCCGGGCTGGCACCGGCTCTATTTCCTGCCGCGCGAGCGGCAGTCGGCGCTGGGGCCCGACGGGCACGAGGCGCGCGGCGGCTTCCTGCCCCCGGTGCCCTTGCCGCGGCGCATGCTTGCCGGCGCCCGCTTCACCTTTTATCAGCCGATCCGGGTCGGCGAGCGGATCCGCCGCGACTCCGAGGTCGCCGACATCCAGGTCAAGCAGGGCAGGAGCGGGGAGCTCGTGTTCGTCACCGTCCGGCACCGGATCTCGGGCCCTGAGGGGCTCGCTGTCGCCGAGGATTACGACATTGTCTACCGGGGGTCGCCTTCGCCCGGCGTGGCGCCGGAGCCGCCGCCGCCGGGCGAGCCGGTTTGGCGGCGCCGCATCCATCCCGACCCGGTGCTGCTGTTCCGCTTCTCGGCCCTGACCTTCAACGGCCACCGGATTCACTACGACTACCAGTACGCGAGGGAGGTCGAGGGCTATCCGGGCCTGGTCGTGCCCGGGCTCTTGACCGCGATCCTGCTCCTCGATCTCCTCCGGCGCGCGCGCCCCGAAGCCAGGCTTGCCGATGTCCGCTTCCGCGCGAGGCGGCCGCTGTTCGCCGGCGCGGATTTCACGATTGCCGGAGAACCGGACCCGGAGGGCCGCTCGTGCCGCCTCTGGGCCCTCGACCCGGAGGGCGCCCTTGCCATGAGCGCGACCGCCGAGCTCGCGGCGTGAGGCCCCGCGCCGCGCCGCTTTTCGGCCACCGCCCGGCCGGCCCCGGCGGGCGGCCGTCTTTCCTTCGATGCGATTGGCGCGTTGGGGGCTTTCCTCGGGCCGCCGTCGGCGCCGTTTCTCCACAACGGCTCGGTGCCCAACCTTTATGAACTGCTTTCGCCCGTCGACGAGCGGTCCGAAACTTTCTATCTGGGCAGCCGGCTGTTCGATCCGGAGAAGGTGGGATACGAGACCGGCCCCATCGACGGCGGGTTTCTGCTGGATACGACCAAGCCCGGCAACTCCAACAAAGGCCACGCGTTCGAGGACGGCCCGCGCGGCGACGGCGTCATCGGCCCCGAATTCACCGATCTCGAGCGAAGGCAGCTCGTGGAATACCTCAAGTCGTTGGACCTTAGCCCGGCCCTTAATTGAGCCACAGGGAGGCCGCGGTCCATGACGGCTACTCGGCCTTGGCCGCGGCGACCGCCTGGGCCAGGACGCACAGGATTTCGAACATCAGGGTGGCGCCGACGAGTGCGGTGTTGCCGGTGGGATCGAACGGCGGGGCGACCTCGACGACGTCGCCGCCGATAAGGTTGAGCCCGCCGAGGCCGCGGATTATCTGCTGCGCCTCGAAGGTCGAGAAGCCGCCGATCTCGGGCGTGCCGGTGCCGGGGGCGTAGACCGGATCGAGGCCGTCGACATCGAAGCTGACATAGGTCGGGCCGTCGCCGACGACGCGGCGCGCCTCGGCGATGACCTCATCCAGCCCGAGCTTGTAGAACTCTTCAATGGTGATCACCCGCATGCCCGCCTCGATGGCGAAATCCAGATCATGCAGGTCGTAGAGCGAGCCCCGGATGCCGATCTGGATCGTGCGCTTGGGATCGAGAAGCCGTTCCTCGACGGCGCGGCGGAAGGGGGTGCCGTGGGTGTATTTGAAGCCGCCGAAATAGGTGTCCCAGGTGTCCGAGTGGGCGTCGAAATGAACCATGCCAAGCGGCCGGTCGCGGCCGAGCGCGCGCATGATCGGCAGGGTGATCAGGTGATCGCCGCCGGCCGTCAGCGGCACCGTTCCGGCGGCGCGCACCTTCTGGTAGAACGCCTGGACGCGGCCGAGGGTGTCCATGAGATCGATCGGGTTGACGGACACGTCGCCAAGGTCGGCGACCCGGCACAGTTCATAGGGCGTCACGCGGGTCGCGGGGTTCACCTTGCGGATCAGGCTGGAGGAGTTGCGGATTTCCCGCGGGCCATGGCGGGCGCCGGCCCGGTTGGTGGTGCCGCCGTCCCAGGGCACGCCGATGAGCGCGATGTCGACCTCGGCCGGGTCGCTCACCCTGGGCAGGCGCATGAAGGTGGCGATCTCGGCGAAGCGCGGCGAAGCGTCCGGCGAAATCGGCTCGAAGTTTCTGGTCTCGGATGTCATCTCCTCCTCCCCTCCTCCTCCCCGTGGAAGACGCGGTGCCTCGGTAGTTTTTCGTCCCGTTTCCTTATAGTTCCTTATAGCCCTTTTTCATCCCCGTTCCTTATTTTGAGATGTCGGTGGCGCGTCAAGATTGCTGTATGGTGCACGGTTGCCGACATTATGCCGACATTGGCGGCTTCGCGTCGCGTGCCCGTGTGATCGGAAGAACCAAGGGGAGGAAACGACATGAGCGTCTTGGAGGACTTTTCCAATCTTGAGGCGAAACTCTACGTTGACGGCGCGCTGCGCGCCAGCAAGGCGAGCGATGGCTTCGACGCCATCGATCCCGCGACCGAGTCCAAGTTGGCGCATGTGGCCGACGCCACCGACGCCGAGATCGACGAGGCGGTCGCCGCCGCCAACCTGGCGCAGAAGGCATGGAATGCCCGGAATGCCTTGACCCGAGCCGAGGCGCTGCACGAAGTCGCACGGAAGCTGCGCACGCTTGCACCCAGGCTTGCCGAGGCGATGACCCGCGAGATGGGCAAGCCGTATAAGGAATCGGCGGACGAGGTGGAATGGTCCGCGACCGCATACGACTACTACGCCGAGGCGGCCAGGCACGATGCCGGCCGCGTCATCGGCCCGGTCGTCGACGGCCAGTTCCACTTCACCGTCAAAGAGCCGCTTGGCACGGTGGTCATTATTCTGCCGTTCAACTTCCCTTACGTGCTGTTTGCATGGGAATCCTCGGCGGCGCTGGCCACGGGCAACGCGGTGATCCTCAAACCGTCGGAGTGCACGTCGCTTTGCTCGCTGTTGTTGATGGAGGCCTTCTCCCATCTGCCCGATGGTTTGGTCCAGGTCGTCACCGGCGGCGGCCGCGTTGGCGCGCGCCTGGTCGGACACAACGACACCCACGGCGTCGCCTTCACCGGTGGCGTGCCCACGGGTCAAGAAATTGCCCGCGTCTGCGCCGAAAGCTTCAAGCGCGCTCTGATCGAAACTTCGGGCAACGACCCCTTTATCGTCATGCCCTCGGCGCCGCTGGACATTTCGGCCCGAGCCGCCGCCTTCGCTGCCTACCTCAACTGCGGCCAGGTCTGCACCGCGGCCGAGCGCATTTTCGTCCACGAAGCGGTCCACGACGAGTTCGTCGAGCGGGTCGTGGGCCTTTCCCGGGGGCTTCGCATCGGCAATGGCCTCGACAAGGTCGACATGGGACCGATGGTGTCGAGCCGCGAGCGCGACCGCTATGAAGGCGTGCTTTGGCGTGCCGTCGAGCAGGGCGCCAAGGTCGTCAGCGGCGGCGGCCGGCCGCCGGGCTTCAATGCCGGCTGGTTCGTCGAGGCCACGGTGTTGACCGATTGTACCCCCGACATGGACATCATGAACAATGAGAGCTTTGGCCCCGCCGCGCCGATCTGCCGGGTCAAGAGCTTCGATGAGGCGATCGAGCTCGCCAACCGCTCGCGCTATGGGCTCGGCGCCAACATCTACACCACCGATCTCGAGGAATCGATGCGCGCTGTCAACGAGCTCGAGGCGGGCATGGTATGGGTCAATGCGCCGCTGCTCGACAACGACGCCGGGCCATTCGGCGGGCGCAAGATGTCGGGCATGGGACGCCAATTGGGCGTAGAGGGGCTCGATCAGTTCCGCCACACCAAGCTGGCGATGATCGATCCTCATTGCACCGCCCAGGATTTCTGGTGGTTCCCCTACGCCGACGAGGAGGCCTATCCGGGGTCCTGAACCGCGCGCCTCCCCCCTCGGAGCGCGCACGGCCGAGCGAGTGCCGTGGGCCTGGACCAGCCCCGGCCGGTTCGTCGGCGGTTGGGCGAGGCGGTTCTAGGAGGTTGAGGCGCTTTACGGGCGGGCGAGCACGGCCTCGCCGACAGGGGCGAGGGTGGCGGCGAGCGCGCTCATGTGATCGGCGAGCCGGGGCAGGTACGGGCCCCGTTCCATGGTCTCTTCGTCCATGTAAAGCGCCCGGTTGATTTCGATCTGCAGGACGTGCACGCCCTCGGCGGGCCGGCCGTAATGCCGGATGGTGAATCCGCCGGCATAGGGCGTGTTGCGGGCGACGGCGTAGCCCAGGGAGGTGAGCGCCTTCTCGGCCGTGTCGATCACGGCGGCGGCGCAGGCGGCGCCGTGGCAATCGCCCAGCACGAAATCGGCTCCTTTGGCGCCCGCGTCGCGGGCCGCGGGTCCGCCCATCGACGGCATCGAGTGGCAGTCAACGAGCAGGCAACCGCCGAATCGGACGCGGGTCTCCTCGATCAACGCCTTGAGGGCCGCGTGATAGGGCCGATAGAAGCTGTCGATTCGGCGCAGCGCCTCGGCGAAGCGGAGTTTTCCCCGGTAGATTTCCGCGCCGCCTGTGACCACCCGGGCGATCGTGCCGAAGCCGGCGGCGACCCGCGGCGAGCCGGTGTTGGCGTAGCTCGGCAGGCCGTCGGCGAACATCGTCGGGTCGAGCTCGAACGGCTCCCGGTTGGGGTCGATATAGGCCCTCGGGAACAAGGCCCGGATGAGCGGCGCCCCCAGCTCGGGCGCGGACCCGAATATTTCGTCCACGTAACTGTCCTCGGATCTGCGCAGGCTCAAGGGGTCGAGCCGCGAGGCCTGGATGAACTCCGGCGGATAGTCGCTGCCGCTGTGGGGCGAGGCGAAGACCAGGGGCACGGTCTGCCGCGCCGGGGCGGCGATCTCCCACGGCGGAGGGGCCTGCAGGCCCTTGTCGGGGCGCGCGTCCATGGCCCCGTCGTTTAGACGATTCCACCCCGCCTGTCATCACCGGCTTCGCCGTTCCGGGAATCTCGGCGCGCGCTTCTGGACCGGCCGGGGCTTCGGTCGCTGCCGCCGCCGGCGGCGGGCGACGCCGCGCGAGTATCGACGTGCGCTTGCGGACCGGGGCGGGCGCGCCCCGCCGGATCATTTGCCGGCGATCACCGCCCGGCCGGATCATTTGCCGGCGATCACCGCCCGGTCGGATCATTTGCCGGCGATCACCGCCCGGCTCGCCATCCGGGCCCGATGATGGTGGCTACCCCGGGGGCGGTAGTGTCTCAGTTTGAAATCCTGCCGAACCAACGCCCTGAACGTCCGCTTTTTAGCGGATCATGTCTGCTTTACGCTGGGCGGCAGACATTGGCGCAGGGTCATCGGCACTTCTGCTCCTGACCCATTGCGGACATTCATTTGATTATGCGGTTCAGCAAGTGGGTACGGAAAACCAGTGGTTTCCGTACCCTCGATATTTCACCGTGATTTAGATCGATTTTACGACTAGCGAGGTCGACCGCGAACAAGGCTGTACGGAAAAGAAGAGTTTGCCGTACCTCGGACATGGAGCGTAGTTCGTCCGCCTCCTTCGACCCTGGAACGGGCAGGAACGCCCATGGCGTTCGTTCCCTAAAATCGGTTGTCTAACCTGCCCCA
>JACZXZ010000072.1 GCA_022571365.1 Pseudomonadota bacterium
CTGAGCCGGTAAAGTGTCCGTGGGCCCGCGAGACGACTCGTCTTGCCATACGCGACACTCGCGGCGTAGTTCTGGTAAGCTTGTCTGGCACTGTACGCCGTGTCGCGACCATCATCGGTCATGCAAAGCATCCTCGTAGACCTGGATTTTCCGACGCGCGATGGCTTCCAGGGAGAATAACTCGATCGCTTTTTTCCGCCCTCGTCGGCCGAGGCTGTCGCGCAAAATTTCATCGCCCGCCAGTGTCGATAAGGCGGCCGCGAGGCTGTCGGGCGATCCGGGTTCAACCAGCAAACCGCTGCCGTCGCCCAGGATTTCCGGGATGATGCCGGATCGGGCACCGATGCTGGCTACGCCGGTCGCCAGGGCCTCAAGCAGGGCATGGGCATCGTGCTCCTCGTGGTCGGGGAGCACGCGGGAGGGCAAGACGAAAATGTCAGTCTCCTTGAGGAAATCCGCGACCCCCGCAGGCAGAACTGTCGGCAGGACGTGGAACCATTCCGTTTGCCGGGCGCGCGCTTGGAGGCGCTCCCACAGCCGGCCTTCGCCCAAACACTTGAGGGTGAGATTGGCGCCTGTCGCGGCGCGGCATTGCTCCACGGCTGCGAGCAGGTCCAAAATGCCCTTGTGCGCTTCAAGGCGGCCGCAATAGCCGACGACGAGGCTTTCCCCTCCACGCTTCCGGCGGCGGCCCGGCTCCGGCGCGAACAAGGAAACATCCGTGCCGAGGTGGTGAATCACGGTGATTTTTCGTCGCGGGACCCCGAAGGTCCGGACGTAAAGATCGGCCGTCTTTTTGCTCGCAGCAATAATACGGTCCACCCGGCGCGCCCCGATCTTTGCGATGGCGTGCTTAACCCACCTAGCCGGGCCCGCATAGCGCCTGTATGTGTTTTTCTTCACCGTGATGACCAGTTTCGCTTCCTTCGCATAGCGGGCTCTACAATATAACGCTTGCCAGAAAATGGCCGACCACGGGTCGTATTCCACGTGAACGATGTCCGGTCCGAACCTATCGAAAGACAGGCTTCCCGAGTGGAGGAAGTAAACCGGGCCGGATATCCGTTTAAGCGGGTACAGCGAGAAAAGGCACGTCTCGTTCGCCGCTGGCAAATCGATCAATCCCGAGAAGACATCATACAGGGCGCGATCGGGTGAAACGACGTTCACATCCGCATGTTTGGCCAGCTCCACCACATTCTTACGGTTTTCCCGGGTCAGGTAGACGTGGGAAATGATCGCGACCCTCAAGCCGTCCTCTGCTTTTTCGCTGGTTGCTTCATAAGGCGCCCGACCGCACACGGCCACCATCAGGACGCCGGGTCCGGGTCGCATCCAAGGCAAGCTCGATTTGCGCGAGCCAAGCCACCAAGACCTCTTCAGGTTGGATCGCGCTGATGCCCTCGTTGTTGTACCAGCGGCAGGTCAGAATGTCGACCGCCATGTCGAGTAGTGGCCGCGGTCGGGGAGACGTTTTGCGGTGGTCCGCTTGGCCAGCGAAATAGCCGTCGCGATCCAGGCCAGGCAGGGCTTGCCGTCGATTCGTGACGGCGGGGCGCCAGTACGCTGCCCGGCCCGGCCGACCGAGACATCGCTGCGGAAGAACACCTGGAGGTCCAGATCCGGCTCGGCGGCAATCGTGCGCAACAGCGGCGCCTGATACTGGATCGGGTGGGTGACGAGATAAGCCAGGCGATATCGTGGCATGAGGGACCTCCGGATTGCCACCCACGCGCTTATCGCCCGCGGGCGGAGTCGCCGACCCGCGCACCAACCGGCGTAGGTAGAGCAAGGTCCAGGATTTCGTGCAACCGGGTTTCAAAGTTTGGATAGGAAAAATGCGCGAGCCCCTCGGGGGAAGCACCGGTCGGCCGTTGGAGGGCCGCGAGGATTCCCGCCTGCAGATCGGCCCGGTCGGTGGGGTCCACCACCACCCCCAAGGCGCCGTTAAGGACGGCCTCTCTACTGCCGTCCAGCTTGCTCGCGACGGCCGGCACCCCGCAGGCCATCGCCTCGAGTAGCACGATCCCGAAACCTTCGCCGCGACCCGCCAGAACGAATACATCGGCCAAGCGGTAATGATCGGCTTTCTCGGCTTCCGCGACATAGCCCGTGAAGACGGTGTGGCGCTCGAGGTCGAGAGACTTCACCTTGGCTTCGAGCCGGGGTCGATCGGCTCCATCGCCCGCGACGAGGTAGACGAGGTCCGGGACCTTGGCGGCCAGCTCGGGCAGGATGTCGAGAATTTCGTCGATGCCCTTGTACCGCTCGCGCGAGTCCAGGCGGGCGAGCGTCATCATCACGGTCCGCCCTTCCAGTCCATAGCGTTCGATCAGCTCCTTGTTCCGGGGCCCCGGCCGAAACTGCTCCGAGTCGACGCAGTTCGGCAGAACGAAGCCTCTGTCTTCCGGGAGTTTCGCCCAGGACAAAAATCGCCTTTTTGTGGTCTCGCTTACGGCGATGAAGTAATCGACCCGTCGCGCGGCCCAATTCGCCAATCGGCGCCGACTGGGCTGCCAGGCATCGATGCCGTGGAGGACCAGCAGGATCGGCGCAGGTGTCCTTAACCGGCAGAGGACGGTTGCGGGCAGCAGGTTGACGTGGCCGCATATCACCAGGTCGAAGCGGTGGCCGGTCATAAGCAATCGCACGAGGGTCGCGAGATACGCCACCACGCCACCCGTGCCCTCGGTCAGGTAATGCAGATTTTCCGGCAAATGCGCCGGAACTTCAGGCGGATGCCTTGGGAGGGCCACCACTTCACTGACCGGACCATAGGCGCACAGGGCCTTCAGGAGGTCGGAATTGAATTTCCCAATGCCGCCGGGCGCTCCGAAGGCTCCATGAATCAGGACGAGCGCTCTCATATCCGAGACTCGGCTGCCGCCAAGACTTGCCGCGCCCAGCCCCGCAGGCCGCGGTCGCGGCTTTGCCCTTCGCCGCTTCTTCGGCGGTTGGGGTCGTGTTGCAGCCACTCCCTGACCGGCACGACAAAGCCGGTTTTGCGGCGATTGAGAACCGCCTCGGGCAGGGGGGACGCGGGCGCTTGCGCCATATCCGGTTTGCCCGGCGGATGGCGGGAGGCCAGCAGCGGCGCAAGTTCGCGGAACAGACGGACATCCACAAGGGGGACGCGAATCTCCAGCGAATGCGCCATGCTCGCCCAGTCTGCATCGCGCAGGAGCTGATTGCGCATGTACCAGCAGAGTTCGAGGCTCGTGATCTGGAGATGGTCCCGTTTCAGGCCGTCGACGGTCTCCTCGAGGCGCAGCCGGGGCTGGAGCTCGGCCCAGCCGTCGCGGACCATCTCCGGGTCCAGGACCTCGGGCAGCTCCCAGGGCATGAAAAGGCCGCGGCGCAACAGGTAGGCGTCGCTCAAAGTGGTTCCATATTCGAGCAGCCCGGCGTATTTCGGCGAGGTAAAGTGCTTGACCACCGGGTTGGCGACCCACCGGAAAGCCCGTCCCACCACCGGCATATATCGCAATGGTGCCAGGAAGTGGGCGAGTCGGGGGATCTGTCGAAAGCTCGGATAGCCGCCGAACAGCTCGTCGCCGCCGAGGCCCGAAAGGACGACTTTGAGGCCGCTGTCGGCCGCGACCTTGCTCACGAAATAGGTGTTGACGCCGTCGATCGAGGGCTGGTCCATGGCGTCCAAGAGGTGCGAAAGGTCATGATGGAACTCGCCGCCCCGCACCCACCGCGTCTGATGGGACGTCCCGTAGGTCGCCGCCACCTCCTCGGCGAGCGGCACCTCATCGGCCTCGGTTTGTCGATACTCTTCGAAGCCGAGGGTTATGGTCTTGAGCCCCGCGCCCTGAAGTTCGGAGGCCAGGGCGGTGATCGTCGTCGAGTCGAGGCCGGCGGACAGGAAAACCCCCACCGGCACGTCGGCGACGAAGTGGTGGCGAATGCTGTCCAACAGCGCGCCGCGCAGCCTTGTCCGGAGGTCGTCGGGGCCAGCCGACTCCGGCTCCGACTCGGCCTCGATGAGTTCTTCCCGGATGGAAAAGAAGCGTTCCAGCTTGCCTGGGCCGCGGGCGTCGACCCACAGGCTCGAGCCCGCCGGCAGCGCGCGGATGCCGCGGTACAGGGTGTAGGGCTCGGGGACATAGCCCCACAGAAGGAAGCCCACATGGCCGGCCGGCTCGGCCTCGGTGTCGATCCGCCCGCCGGCCCGGAGCGCCTTGACCTGGGAGGCAACACGCAGGGTTTCCCCCTCGTCGGCGTAGTACAGCGGCTTGATGCCGAACGGGTCGCGGGCGAGAAACAGGCCGTGTCGCGCCTCGTCCCAGATGGCAAAGGCATACATGCCGCGCAGGTGATCGACCATTTCGGGGCCGTACCGGTCGTAAAGGTGCAGCAGCACCTCGGTGTCCGAGGTCGACCTGAAGGCGTGGCCCTGCTGGCCGAGTTCGTCGCGCAGGGCCTGGTAGTTATAGATTTCGCCGTTGTAGGTGATGACGAGCGCACCATCCCGGTGGGTCATGGGCTGGGCGCCCGCCCGCGAGAGGTCGATGACGGCGAGCCGACGGTGGCCGAACCCGACCCGCCCGTCCTCGGACAGCCACAGGCCCTCTCCGTCGGGCCCCCGCGATGCCATCGCGTCGCGCACGGTCACGAGCTCGTCGCGGTCGACGGGAGGCGCGCCGGCGCCGTAGGCGAAAATGGCGTTTATCCCGCACATCGTCTCGTGACGATCACTTGATGGCGACGGCGATGAGGTTCTGGCTGAGAATAAGGTTCCGTCCAGGCTCGCCGGATTCGGCGGCGATGTAGAGCCTCAAGCCAGCCCGGATCATCTTCCACAGGACCCAGCGGACTGCGCTCTTGAGGCCGTGCGGGACCGGCTCGTCCTCGTAGCACGCGAGCCGCGAGAACCCGGATGTCAGCAACAACTGACCAAGGGAGGCCTGGGTGAAGGCCAGCTCGTGCGTGAAGTCGCCATAGAGCACGCGGCCGAAAAACGGTGACTCCCCGTTCACGCTGTGCAGGATCCACCGGCCCCCCGGCTTGAGCACACGGCAGACCTCATCGACCAAGACCAACAACTCGTCCTTGGTGAAGTGCTCGATCACGTCGAAGGCGATCACCGCGTCCTGCGAGCCGTCCGGCAGGGATTTGAGGGTCTCCGTCAGGTCCCCTTCCCGCACGCCCGCGATGCCGAGCCGCTGGGCCGCCGCGACCTGCTCGGGCGAGGTGTCGGTGCCGACGATGTGCCGGTAGCCGGCCTCGCGGGCGAAGTGGATGATCGCGCCATGCCCGCAGCCCAGATCGATGATCACGGAGTCACGGTCCGGCGGAAAATGGTCCCGGATCAGCTTCCTCAGGTACGCTCGGCGGGGTTTGAGTCCCGCTATGCTGTCGGGCGCGAGCGGCTGGGTGCGGCCGTGAACATAGTGACCATAGATGCGGCTGCGGTAGCCCGGGGCTTGCATCTTTGATCCTTGTTTTCAGCCCTGATCGTCGATGCCGGCGGCGGTTGGCGCAAGGCGGATCGCAATATAGAGACTGCGACGTTATTGGCAATGGCGGGGAATGTCGAATCCCCCGGCAATCGCCTGCCTTTCAATGCCGAGGCCAAGCTCTTCCGGCGCCCGGCGGCGTCGAACACGGCGGCCGCGCCGCGGTGGCGGTTTTCGACCACCTCGCCGCGAGTGACTTCGACGAGCACGGGGTCGGTGGACTCGGAACGGCGCTCCGCGCCGGCTGCGGGAGCGACCATGGCATGACCGTCAGCGTTGGACTTCTCGAAACACCTTGCCTTGCTGCGAGGCGGCGTGCAAGTTTTGGGCATGTCTTGGCATCGGGGTCGAGTCCATCATCAGGCCGGTGAACGCGGGCGGCCCGTTCCCCACGGCCCATGCCTTCGGCGCGCCGGTGCGGCGGAACCCCAGGAACAGGGCGTGCGGGCGAAGTCGAACGGGCCATCCGGCCGGAGGGGTTAAACCGAGTCTCTGAGAGGGTGGTGAGAAGCCATGAGGTCGGGGGCCTTCAAATGTCTGCTGTCGGTCGCGGTCATCGCCTTGCTTCCCGCTTCCGTCGCCGCCCAGGAGGTCGAGGTCCTGGGCACCTTCGGGGACTGGGAGGCGGCCGCCTACACCGTGAGCGGGGCCAAGACATGCTACCTCACCAGCACGCCGAAGAAGGCGGAAGGCAAGTACAAGAAACGGGGGGAGATATACGCCCGCGTCACCCACCGTCCGGCCGGCCACGAGGTCGGGGTGGTCAGCATCACCACCGGCTACAACTACCGGGAAGGCAGCGAGGTCGAGGTGAAGATCGGCGGCCATCAGTTCACCCTGTACACCCACCCGGCCACGCCCGACACCGCCTGGGCCTATGACGAGGAGGAGCGGGCGCTGATCCGGGCCATGATCCGGGGCAAGACCATGGTGGTGCGCGGCACCTCCTGGCGCGGCACGCTGACAGAAGATACCTATTCGCTCACGGGCTTTACCGCAGGCTACAAGGCGATCGGCAAGGCCTGCGGCGTCTCGTAGGGCCGAGGGGGGCCAGGGAAGCCGCGGGAAGGCGTCCCGCCGGCGGAAAACGGTGGCATCGCCCGCGACCGCCTCGAATCGGCGGGCGTCGGACCGCCCACGGCCGGGCCGATAGCGGCGGCGGCACAGGCCCGGGCCCCCGAGGTTCGGGCGTTTTGGCGCGGCGCCCGGGATTGTGATACGGTTGGCCCGGGAGGTGCGGACACCGGCCGCGGCGCCGGCCGGCAACGGAGCCCAGGCGGATGGGTGAGTTGATTCCAACAATCATTCTTGGTTTTGTTCTCATCTATCCGCTGTGGCGGATATTTTCCCGCGCCGGGCTTGCCCCGGCCTTGTCGTTGTTTGTCTTCGTTCCATTCGTCGGCGGTCTCATCGTCCTGGCGGTGCTGGCGTTCAGCCGCTGGCCGGCGACCGAGGGCGCCGGTGGGAGCGCCTGAAGGCGGCGCCGGGAGGGCGTGACATGGAAGCCGTCGCCCCCATCGTTGGCCTGGGCGTTATGGCCCTCGCCCTCTGGATGACCGTGCGCGTCCTCCACAAGGTGGGCCGATCGGGCTGGTGGTGCCTCTTGTTATTCGTTCCGGTGGTGAACATCGTCATGGTTTGGGTCTTCGCCTTTGCGCGCTGGCCTGCGCTGGAGGTGGCCGGCGCCGCCGCGCCCTCGCCGGCCGGCCCTTCCGTCGGCGCCGGGTCGGCCCCTTCGTCCGGCGGCGCGGGTGAGTCCGGCGGGCGGGGAGGCCAAGCCTCCGCAGCGACACCATCTCGGCCCGAGAGCAAAGGCCCCACGACACCCGGCATTTAGGGGCGCAAGGGCCGCGGCTTCGGTCGTGCCGCCGGGCCTATTCGCACCCGGCCTTGGCCCGAGCGGGCGGCTTTGCCTATACTGCCCCGCGATTCATATCCCTGGGGGCGCGCGATCCATGCCTGGCTCCGCCGACAGACACGATAGAGCCCGCGGACAAGTGAAGAAGGTGGTGCTCGCCTATTCGGGCGGCCTGGACACCTCGGTCATCCTCAAGTGGCTGCAGGAGACCTACGGCTGCCAAGTCGTCACCTTCACCGCCGACATCGGCCAGGGCGAGGAGCTGGCCTCGGTCCGGGCCAAGGCTGAAGCCATGGGCGCCGCGGCGGTCTATGTCGAGGACCTCAAGGAAGCCTTCGTCCGCGACTACGTCTTTCCCATGTTCCGCGCCAACGCCCTTTATGAGGGGGTCTACCTGCTTGGCACGGCGATCGCCCGGCCCTTGATCGCCCGGCGCCAGATCGAGATCGCCAAGGAGGTCGGCGCCGAGGCGGTGGCCCACGGCGCCACCGGCAAGGGCAACGACCAGATCCGCTTCGAGCTCGCCTACTATGCGCTGGAGCCCGACATCCGGGTGATCGCGCCGTGGCGCGAGTGGGATCTCGACTCCAGGACCCGGCTCATCGACTACGCCGGCGAACACCATATTCCCATCGCCCGGGACGCGGCCGGCGAGCCGCCCTACTCGATCGACGCCAACCTGCTGCACGTCTCCTACGAGGGCAAGGCGCTCGAGGACCCGTGGGTCGAGCCGGAGGAGGCGATCTACAGCCGCACGGTCGCGCCCGAGCGGGCGCCCGATGAGCCGGCCTACGTGGAGATCGCGTTCGAGGAGGGCGATCCGGTCGCCGTCGACGGCGCGCGGCTTGGCCCCGCGGCGCTCTTGGCGCGCCTCAACGAGCTCGGCGGCGCCCACGGCGTCGGCCGGGTCGATCTGGTCGAGAACCGCCTCATCGGCATGAAGTCCCGGGGCGTTTACGAGACCCCCGGCGGCACCCTGCTTATCCACGCCCACCGGGCGATCGAAAGCCTCACCCTGGACCGGGGCGCGGCCCATCTGAAGGACGAGCTCATGCCGCGCTACGCCGAGCTGGTCTACAACGGCCTCTGGTTCTCGCCCGAGCGCGAGATGATCCAGGGCCTGATCGACGAAAGCCAGGCCCGGGTCGCCGGCACGGTGCGCCTCAAGCTCTACAAGGGCTCGGCCCAAGTCGTCGGGCGCAAGTCGCCTCAGAGCCTCTACAGCCGCGAACACGCCACCTTCGAGGCCGACGGGGTCTACGACCAGAAGGACGCCGAGGGCTTCATCAAGCTGAGCGCGCTCCGGCTCCGGCTGGGCAAGAAGGCTCGGGGCTGAAGTCCCGCCGCCGGGCCCCCCGAGGCTAATTTCCCTCCGCTTCCTTGGGCGCCAGATGATCCAGGCGCAGGCGGTGGCGGGCGTCGGTGAGCCGTCGGGCGCCGCCGTGGACGGCGGCGAGGACGCCCAGGCCGGTGCCGCCGGCGATCAGGAACATGACCAAGAGCTGGTATTTGATCGCGTCCTCGGGCGCGGCGCCGGCCAGGATCTGGCCGGTCATCATGCCCGGGATCGACACCAGCCCGGTCGCCGCCATGGCGTTGATGATCGGGATGAGGCCGCTGCGCATGGACTCGCGGAGCACCGGCCTCAAGGCCGTCCATATGTCGGCGCCCAAAGCGAGCTGCGCCTCGATGGCGCTCCGCTCGCGCCGGGCCGTGGTGGTCAGGGTGTTGAGGCCCAGGCTGACGCCGGTCATGGTGTTGCCCAGGATCATGCCCAGGAGCGGGATGGCGTAGCGCGGGTCGTACCAGGGATCGGGCCTGACCGAGGCGGTGAGCGCCAGCACGGTGACGATCCCCGCCGCCGCCAGCATGGCCGTGGTGCCGATGCCGTAGCTCCACCAGCCGGCGAAGCGGCGGGCCTGGCGGGCCATCGCCTCGCGGCCGGCAAAGAGGATCATGGCGAGCGCGACGAGCCCGGTCCACAGCGGCGAGGTGAGCGCGAACAGGCCCTTCAAGACCAGGCCCAAGAGCGTGAGCTGGATCACCATGCGCCCGGCGGCGATCAGGATCTGGCGGCCGAGCCCGAGCTGGAGGATGAGCGACAGGCCGGCGTGGACGAGCACCAGCAGCGAGGCCAGGGCGATGTCGGCGTAGGAGAGGGTGATCACGTTCACGCGGCCGCCTCCGTGACCCGGCCGCCTTCGAGGCGGAGCAAGCGCCGGGCCATGCGCGCGGCCTGGCCCCGGTCATGGGTGGCGAGCAGGATCGCCGTCCCGGCCGCGAGCCGCGCCCGGAGCAGCGCTTCGACCCGCTCGGTCGCTTGCCCATCGAGCCCGGAGGTCGGCTCGTCGAGCAGCAGGACCTTCGGCGCCTGAATGAGGGCGCGGGCAAGCGCCAGACGCTGGCGCTCCCCGGTCGACAGGCGCGCCACCGGCCAGTCGAGCGCCTTCGCCGGCAGGCCGAGGGCGGCGGCGAGCTCGGCCGCCGCTTGGCGGTCCGGGAAGTGGTCGCCGACCAGGTCCGCCCACCAGCCCGACTCCACCGGCAGATAGCCGACCAGACGCCGCCAGCGGGGCGCCGGGAAGCGCTCGCGCGCGGCGCCGTCGAGCGTGACCCGGCCCTCGTTCGGGTCGAGGTCGGCCAGCGCCCGCAGCAGCAGCGTCTTGCCCGAGCCCGAGGGCCCGGTGAGCGCGACG
>JACZXZ010000111.1 GCA_022571365.1 Pseudomonadota bacterium
GGCCGGTCGGGGCCTGAGGGCGCAGCCGCCGCGGCGAGCAGAGACAGGGACTCGGGCCCCAGGCCCTCAATCGCCCAGGCCCTCAATCGGCCTGCGGCGCACGCCCCCCGGTTTGATCGAGATCAAGGGCCGTCTCGGCCGAATCGATTACAAGGCTCTCATGGATCTCGACCTCATCGCCAAGTACGACCGGCCCGTCCCGCGCTATACCAGCTATCCGACGGCCCCCCACTTCGGCCCCACCGTGGATGCCGCCTGCTATCGCCGGTGGCTGGAGGAGCTCGATCCCGGCGAGCGGGCCTCGCTCTACATTCACATTCCCTTCTGCCACGCGCTGTGCTGGTTCTGCGGCTGCCACACCAAGGTCGTGCGCCGTTACCGGCCGGTGGCGGCCTATGTTGAGCTGCTCCGGCGCGAGATCGATCTCGCGGCGGGCCGCATCGGGGGGCGCCTGTCGGTCGGTCACGTTCACTTCGGCGGCGGCAGTCCGGATATCCTCGCGGCGGACGATTTCCTCGCTCTCATCGACCATCTCAGGGCTAGGTTCGCCTTTGCCGAAGGGGCGGAGATCGCCGTCGAACTGGACCCCCGGGGGGTCACGCCCGAGACCGTCCGGGCTCTGGCCGAGGCCGGGGTGAGGCGGGCCAGCCTCGGCGTTCAGGACTTCGACCCGGCGGTGCAGCAGGCCGTCAACCGGGTGCAGCCGTTTGCCCTCACCCAGGCGGTGGTTGACCGGCTCCGCGCGGCCGGCATCGTCGATATCAATCTCGATCTCATGTACGGTCTGCCATGCCAGAGCGCGGCCGGACTGGTCCGCACGGTCGACAAGGCCGTGGCACTGGAACCCCGGCGTCTGGCTCTGTTCGCCTACGCCCACGTCCCGTGGATGCGGCCCCACCAGCGGCTCATCGACGAGACTCGCCTGCCGGGTCCGGCCGAACGCTGGCGCCAGTTCCAGGCGGCCTCGGCACGGCTCGAGGAGCGGGGTTATGTGGCGGTGGGGCTCGACCACTTTGCCCGGCCCGGCAACGCGCTCGCGGGCGCGTCCAAGCGCGGCCGCCTGCACCGCAACTTTCAGGGCTATACGACGGATGACGCGGCCGTTCTGATTGGTTTCGGGGCCTCGGCGATCGGCACGCTGCCGCAGGGCTACGTCCAGAACGCCGTCCCGCTCGGCACTTACCGGGACGCGATCTCGCGGGGCGATCTTGCGGTCTACCGCGGCCTCGCCGTCAGTCCGGACGATCGCCTCCGGCGCGCGATCATCGAACGGCTCATGTGCGACCTCGAGGTCGACCTCGCGGCGGTGTGTGCGGCCCACGGCAACGATCCTCCCCGGTTCGACCCGGAGCTCGAGGCGCTGGCCCGGATGGCGGAGGACGGCATCGTCACCATCAGCGGGCACCGCATTCGGGTGAGCGAGGAGTGCCGGCCCCTGTTGCGCGTGGTCTCGGCCGTCTTCGACCGGCATCTGGCCAACGGAGAAGGCCGCTACTCCCGCCCGGTATAGCCGTGCTCGAGCCCGCGGCGCCGACGGTTGAGCGGCCGGGTCCCGTGGGTTATAAGGTCCGGGGGATCGAGCCTTCAGCCGGGCAGCCCCCGTTTCCACAGCCGAGCCCTGCCGTGAAAGTCGACGGCGTCCCCTATCGCACCATCTGGCTGGCCGAGGATGGCTGGTCGGTCCATGTCATCGACCAGACCCGCCTGCCTCACGAGCTCGTCATCGCCCGCCTGACCACGGTCGCCGAGGCGGCCCACGCGATCCGCGCCATGCTGGTGCGCGGCGCCCCGCTGATCGGCGCCACGGCGGCTTATGGCCTGTGCCTGGGGTTGCGCGCCGACCCCTCCGACGAGGCCATGGACCGGGCCTATGAAACCCTGGCCGAGACCCGGCCGACGGCGGTCAATCTCAAGTGGGCGCTCGACGATCTGCGCGCGCGGCTGCGCAACCGGCCCCGGGCCGAGCGCGCCGCCACGGCCTACGCGCGGGCCAGGGAGATCTGCGATGAAGACGTGGCGACCAACCAGGCCATCGGCGGGCACGGCTTGAAGATCATCGAACAGGCGTGGACGGACGCCGGCAAGGACCGTGCGGTCAACGTGCTCACCCACTGCAACGCCGGCTGGCTGGCGACGGTCGACTGGGGCACCGCGCTGGCGCCCGTCTACCTGGCCCATGATCGCGGCATCCCGGTCCATGTCTGGGCGACGAGACCCGGCCGCGCAATCAGGGTGCGGCGCTCACCGCCTGGGAGTTGGGCCGTCACGGGGTTCCCCACACCGTGGTGGTGGACAGCGCCGGCGGCCATCTCATGCAGCGGGGGCTGGTGGATCTCTGCATCACCGGCACCGACCGCACCACCGCGACAGGCGACGTCGGCAACAAGGTCGGCACCTATCTCATGGCCCTCGCGGCCCGCGACAACGGCGTGAAGTTCTATGTCGGCCTGCCCCACAGCTCGGTCGACTGGACCATGGCCGATGGGCTCAAGGAGATCCCCATCGAGGAGCGCGACGCGGAGGAGGTGACCCGCGTGCGGGGCCGCGCCCCGGACGGCACGGCGGTGGAGGTCCAGCTCACGCCCGAGGGCAGCCCGGCCGCCAATTACGGCTTCGACGTCACCCCGGCCAGGCTCATCACCGGCCTTATCACCGAGCGCGGGATCTGCCCGGCCTCGCGCGAGGGCCTCTTGGGCCT
>JACZXZ010000014.1 GCA_022571365.1 Pseudomonadota bacterium
GTTGGGAGTCATCCCCGGCCTTCGCGCCGAGGCCCGTATAGCCACCGCCGCGGCCGAGAAGCTTCCCGAGGAGAGGCGTCCTCTCGTCCTGTGCGCGGGAGCCGGCGCTGCCCGCGACGGCGGCCGGCGATTGGCCGCCGCCGGCGCCGGCGCGCTCCTGAGCTTCGGAATGGCCGGCGGCCTGGATGCCACCCTGCGCCCGGGGACCCTGGTGGTAGCCGAGGCCGTGATCGCCCCCGACGGCCGGCGCTTCGCCGTCGACGCCGCCTGGCGCGGAAGGCTCTCGGCCCTGGCCGGCGGAGCCTGTCCCCCGGTCGTGGCCGCCATCGCGGGGAGCGCTCGGGCGGTCACCTCAACCGCGGACAGGAAAGCCCTGTTCGAGGCCTCGGGTGCCGTGGCGGTGGATATGGAAAGTCACGGCGTGGCCGCCGCCGCGGCCGAAGCAGGGCTGCCGTTTCTGGCGGTTCGCGCGGTGGCCGATCCCGCCGGCCGGGCGGTGCCGCCTGGCGCTCTCGCGGGGCTCACGCCGGACGGCCGGATGCGCATGCTGCCGGTGCTCGCGCGCGTGCTTCTTCGGCCATGGGAACTGCCAACCCTGATCAGGCTGGCCGGGGACAGCGGCGCGGCGCTGGCGGCGTTACGCCGCGTTGCTGCGCTCGACCCGGCTGGCTTCGCCTTCTTCGCGTAGCTCCACCGTGAACTTCTCGACCTGCTTCGAGAACAGGTACTCTGCCGGACGGGCCTTATCCAGCGGTATCTCCGGGGCCATCGGTCCCTTGGTGTCGACGCCTTTGATGGCGACCTTGAGAGCCTTCAGCGGATTCCTGAAGGTATCGGCGACGGCGGTGGCCTCATAGCCGCTGTGGACCATGCAGTTGGCGCACTTCTCATAATTGCCGGTGCCATAAGCGTCCCAATCGGTCTCCGCCATGAGCGCCCTGAAAGAGGAGGCATACCCTTCGCCCAGGAGGTAGCAGGGCCGCTGCCAGCCGAATATGTTGCGGGTCGGGTTGCCCCACGGGGTGCAGTGGTATTCCTGGTTGCCGGCCAAGAAATCCAGGAACAGGACTGACTGGCTGAATTGCCATTTCTTGCCTTTGCCGAGGTTGAAGATCTCGCGGAACAGCTGCTTGGTCTTCCGGCGGCTCAAGAAGTGCTCCTGGTCGGGCGCCCGCTCGTAAGCGTAGCCCGGCGAAACGGTGATGCCCTCGATGCCGAGCTCGTCGTTGACGAAGTCGAAGAACGCCGCGACCCTCTCGGGCTTGGCGCCGTCGAACAGGGTGCAGTTGACGTTGACCCGGAAGCCCCGCTTTTGCGCCGCCTTGGTCGCCTTCACCGCACGGTCGAACACACCCTTTTGGCAGACCGAGCGGTCATGCTCCTCCTGCAGGCCGTCGAGATGGACGGAAAAGGTGAGATAGGGGCTGGGCGTAAACAGGTCGAGTTTCTTCTCCATGAGCAGCGCATTGGTGCACAGATAGACGAACTTCCTGCGCTTGACGATACCGGCGACGATCTCGCCGATTTCCTTGTGCAGCAACGGCTCGCCGCCGGGGATCGAGACGATCGGCGCGCCGCACTCGTCGACCGCGTCCAAGCATTCCCTGAGGCTGAGCTGCTTCCTGAGAATTTCATCGGGATAGTCGATCTTGCCGCAGCCGGCGCAGGCCAAGTTACAGCGGAACAAGGGCTCAAGCATCAGTACCAGCGGATAGCGTTTGACGCCCCTGAGGTGCTGCTTGGCGATATACGCGCCGACCCGGATTTGCTGAATGAGAGGAACCGTCACGCCTATTCCACCCTGTTTCGCTCTTCTTGACCAGTCCCGGTTATCGCCAGGATTCCGCCGCGAACGGCGATACGCCGCCGCGGCCGGCTAGACCGTCGCCGCCCGCAACTCATCAGGCAGCTTGAACTGGATGTTTTCCTCGATGCCGTCGAAAACCTCGACCTTGATTTCATGCATCTCGCGCAGTCGCTCGATCAACTCGTGGACCAGTTCTTCGGGCGTCGAGGCCCCCGCGGTGATGCCGATGGTGTTCACTCCCTCGAGCCACTTCGAATCCAGCGCGCTGGTATCTTCGATCAAATAGCTGGGGACATTCATCTCCATGCCGATTTCTTTCAACCGGTTGGAATTCGAGCTGTTCTGGGCCCCCACAACGAGGATCAAATCGACCTGTCGGGCGAGCTCACGCACGGCGATCTGCCGGTTCTGGGTCGCATAGCAAATATCCTTGACATCGGGACCGACAATGTCGGGAAAGCGAGCCGTAAGCGCCTTGATAACCTCGCGGGTGTCATCGACACTGAGAGTCGTCTGGGTGACGTAGGCCAGCTTCCCTGGATCGCGCACCTTCAACTCGGCGACGCCCTCGAGGGTGGAAACCAGATGCACCCTGTGCCCCGGAATGCGGCCCATAGTGCCTTCCACCTCGGGATGGCCCTCGTGGCCGATGAGGATGATCTCGAAATCCTTCTCGGCGTAGCGCTGGCCCTCCTTGTGCACCTTGGCGACCAGGGGGCAGGTCGCATCGATCACCGGCAGCGACCGATCGGCCGCCTGGTCGGCCACCTTCTGCGACACGCCGTGGGCGCTGAACACGGTGATCGCGTTGTCCGGAATCTCATCGACCTCGTCGACGAAAATCGCGCCCTTTGCCTTGAGATCCTCCACCACGCGCTTGTTGTGGACGATTTCATGACGGACGTAGACCGGCGGGCCGTAAAGCCTCAAGGCCCGCTCGACGATCTCGATGGCGCGTTCGACCCCGGCGCAGAAACCCCTCGGCTGGGCGAGAATAACCCTCATTGACCCCCCTTTTTAATTAATTAACCCAACCGAAAAGGCCGTCCTGCAATCCACCCCGAGAGCGTAAAACGACCCCTCGGTGCAGAGAGACCGGCCATCAATACCATGAAATTCGACCGCACGCCATCGGCCAACGACTTCCTTCCCGCCCAATATCATGTCCTGATCATGTCCTGCGAGTGAGCATCACGCACAAGTTCGCCCTCGCCGGCCCAAAAGTCAAACCTCCGGGCGCACACCGGCGGGACTCCGCTCAGCCCCGGCTTCCGCCTGGCCCGCGCAGGAACAGCGCCACCGTCCACAACAGATAGCCCAGCGTGCCGAGCCCATAGGCGAGGAAAAAGACCTTGAGCCCGCCGGCCCAGGTGATCGGGCCGATCAGATAAATGAAATCCTCGATCTCGAAGCCGGCGAAGCTCGGATGGCGGATCGTGGCCGGGCCGCGCTTGATTTCCATGGTGAGCCGCAAGGTGACGATGATCGGGTTCGAGAGTCCGGCCGCCAATCCCAGAACGAACGCCCAGCTGCCCAGCGCGCCGCCGCTCAAGCCAAACCCGATACCGATGAAGAGCATCGTGTAGTTGGCGGAGCCGGCGAGGTAGTCGAAGTAATGGCCGAAGCGGGAGGTCTTGGCCGTGAGCCGCGCCAGCTCGCCGTCGGTATGATCGCCGAACACCGCCACCATGAACAGGAGCGCCGCCCAGTCGGCCGCGCGCGGATCGCCCTGGGCGAACAGGATCGCGGCCCCAAGCCCGAGCACCAGGCTCAGCGCCGTCAGGTGATTGGGATGGACCGGCGTGGCGGCGAGCGGCCTGACCACGATGGCGGCGAGCCGCTGATCCCAGGGCTTGTTGGTCACGGCGCGAGCCCCATCGAAGGCCGGGTCGTCAACCCGCCGATTCCGAGACCGGCATGGAACATACCGGCATGAAACATGCGGGCATCACGGCCGGTTCGGAGCCTTGCGATGACTCCACAAGCGACGGCCCTCGGCAAAGCCCCCATAGGCGCGACGAGGCCGATAAAGCAGGGCGAGCCCGGCGATCCCGAGCAGGTAGGCGACGATCTTCAAGGGCATTTACACCGGGACAACGCTGGGCCCATGAGCAGGTTCGACAATCACCGGGCGCGCCATCCGCGCGCCGATCACCGGCCGCGGGCGGAACGGGCACCCGGCCACACTGCTCCAGTGACACTAACCGCGTTAGCGGAATCAGTCCACGGCCTGGGAAAGCCCAGCCGGGTGAACCAAAGCGACGGGTTCGGCGCCCCGCCGCCCGCGGCCGGGCCGAAGCCGGGAGCCAGGATTTGCGGGAGGCAACGAGCTTATGCGATCATGCCAACGGCGGTTCAAAGAAACCCCGTGCCTCTCGCCTTTCGGGGCTTTGTCCGGGAGGCGCGATCGCGTCCGTGCCGGGGTGGTTGGCAGGAATGGAAGAGCCCTTCTGAGATGCACGCAACTTTCGAAAGGGGCCCCCTCGCGCCTTCGGCGCCTCCGGAGAGAACGTTTCCGCTGGTCCGTCACCTTTCTTACCGCCTCACTCCGGCGCTCGTCCGGCTGCCGGTGACGGCGAATCAAATTACGGCGGCCTCCCTGGTCGCCGGGCTCGGTTGCGCCTGGTGTTACATGCAGGGCGGCCGCGTGTGGGCGCTGGGCGGGTCCGCGCTGTTCATCCTGTGCTACGTCCTCGACAACTGCGACGGCGAGATCGCGCGGCTTAAGGGCCTCCAATCCGATTTCGGCATGCGCCTGGACAGCTTCACGGACTGGCTGGTCCACACCGCCTTTTTTGTCGCGTTGGGGATCGGGATCGGGAAAGAAAGTGGCGAGGACTTGTGGCTGTGGCTCGGCTGGTTGGCAGCGGCGGGGGCCACGATCAACCACATACTGGTACTAACCCTTGACGCCCGTTCCGACTCGGAACATGACCCGGAGCGCGCGGCCTCGTTCGAGCCGGCAACGCCGGACCGGGTGGGCAAGGCCGTCTATATATACCGCGAACTTCTCCGCGCCGACTTCTGTTTCGTCCTCTTGCTTTTGACCCTCTTCGAGGTGACACGGTTTCTGCTGCCTGTCGCGGCAATCGGGACCCAACTGTACTGGGCCATGGCCCTCACCAAGGGCGCCCGTGATCATCACCTGTAAGGGAATGGCCGTGCGCTACCTCAAGATCATCTACCTGCTTTTCGGACTCGGGCTGCTCGGCGTCATCGTCTACGAGACCGACCTCGATCAGGTATGGAGCCGAGTCCGGCAGGTGGAGTGGGGAATCGCGATCATCTTCGGCCTCTACTTTGTCGCGTTTCTGGTCGACACCATGACCTGGCAGATAACGGTGAAATCGGTTCGGCTTAACGGCATATGGCTGTACCGGCTCTGGAAGGTGCGCATGGTCGGCGAGGCCTTCAACAACGTGACGCCGCTGGCGACGATGGGAGGCGAGCCGGTGAAGGCGGTGCTGCTCAAAAAGCACCATGGAATCGGGTACCGCGAAGCCATAGCCTCGCTGGTGCTCACCAAGACCACCAACCTGATCGCGCTCGCCTTCTTTCTCGGCGCCGGCCTCGTCTTCATGCTGACATCCGGTTCGCTGCCGGCCTCCTACAAACTGGGGGGTGGCATCGGCCTGCTGGTATTCACCGCGAGCATCATCCTTTTCTTCCTGGTGCAACGGCTGAAAGTCTCGACCCGTGTTTTGAGCTGGATCTTCCGCAAACGCTTCGCCGAGAGCCTCAAGGGACTCAGGCATCATTTCCACGACATCGAGGAGCGCCTGGCGCAGTTCTACACGGACCACAGCACGCGCTTCGCCGCGGCCCTGTTTTTAGCCTTCTTCAACTGGGTGCTCGGCGCGGTCGAGCTTTACTACACCATGCTGTTCCTGGGACATCCGATTTCGATCACCGACGCCTGGATCATCGAGGCGTTCGCCCAGCTGGTACGCATGGGGGCCTTCTTCATCCCGGCCAGCATAGGCGTCCAGGAAGGCGCCTTCATGCTGGTTGTCGCGGCGCTCACGGGAAGCCCGGAGCTCGGACTGGCGGTGGCCATGGTCCGGCGGTTCCGCGAAATCGCTTGGATCCTGTGGGGGTTCGCGCTCGGATGGCACTTCTCCTTCAAGCCCTCTCTGCGCGAGGAAGAGGTGGTCGAGCCCACGCACAACCCCGGCGATGCCATGACCAACCGACGCGCCAGAGATCGTCTGTGAGGGAAGACGCCCGCGGAATCGCGGCGCCGGATTTGGCCAACGCCCCATCCCCGCCCGGGGCGCAGGGGACGGGACGACGGGCAGCGCGTCGAGAGGCGAAGCCTGCCAGATATTCGAGACGCCACGCTTTAGCGCGGCTCAATGGCAATAGCCATGTCGGCGGAACCAATCCACGGCGTCGCGCAGGGCCTCATATGCCGGACGTGGGTTAAATCCAAGCTCGTGCCTGGCCTTCTCCCAGGAGAAATACATGCATTTCCGAGCCAGCCGCACGCCGTCAACGGTGATCAAGGGCTCGCCGCTGCCGGTCAATCGAGACCACGCCTCCGCCGCATAGGCGATCGGCATAACCACGTTATGGCCCAGACGAATGCGCGGCGGTGGCCGCCCGACGATCCCGGCGATGACCTCAAGGATCTCGCGCAGGGTCATGTTGCGCCCGCCCAGGACATAGCGTTCGCCGACCTTGCCCTTCTCGAATGCCAGCAGATGCCCGATGGCGACGTCATCGACATGGACCAGGTTCAGCCCGGTGTCGACATAGGCCGGGATGCGGCCGGACGCCGCCCGGACAATCATCCGCCCGGTCGGCGTTGGCTTGATGTCCCGCGGGCCGGCGGGAGTCGACGGGTTGACGATCACCACCGGCAGGCCGGCCTCCTCGGCAAGCCGCCGGACCTCCGCCTCGGCGAGGAACTTCGAACGCTTGTAGTGACCGATCATGCCGTCTATGGAAACCGGGGTGGTCTCGTCGGCGGGTTTGCCATTCGTGGTCGGGCCGAGGGCTGCGACGCTGCTGGTATAGACGATCCGCTCCACCCCGGCTTCAGCCGCAGCCAGCATGATATTGCGCGTGCCGGTGACATTCGCATCGTAGATCTCGGTTGGATTGGGCACCCACAGACGATAGTCGGCGGCAACGTGAAACAGCGCCGTACATCCGGAGACCGCTCGATCCAATGAGGCCCGGTCGGCCAGGTCGCCGATCGTGACCTCGACCGGCAACCCCTCGATATTGCGTCGGTCGCTGCGCGGCCGGAGCATGGCGCGAACCGTGTGGCCGGCCTTGAGCAGCTGGCGCAAGACCCCCGAACCAACGAAGCCGGTGGCCCCGGTAATCAACGTGGTCATGGCGGCTCACGATTCGCGGGCGAGCTGGCCGTTGCGGACCGCCAAATCACCCAAATGAGGAACAGCGGTGTGCCCACGCCGGCGGCGAGGAGGAACGGCATCATCCCGCCCAACCAGGTAACCGGGCCGACTACATACAAGACGTCTTCGGCTTGGAAACCGGCGAAGTTACGCTGGCGAATCGATTCCTTGCCATGCTTGATTTCCGTGCCCAGGCGCACGCTCATCACAAGGGTGATCGAAATTCCGGCGACGATTCCCAGGGGAATCGCCCACCAGCCAAGCACGCCGCCGCTCATGCCGATCCCGATTCCGATGAACCCAGCCGTGTAGGTGATGCCAGACACGACGTGGTCGTAGTAATGGCCAAATCGGCTGGTCTTGCCCGCCAGCCGAGCGAGCTCGCCGTCGACATGATCCAGAAAGGCCGCCAGCACGAACAAGGCGGCGGCCCAGTTCGCCGCGTCCCGATCCCCGAGGCTGAACAGCCACGCCGCGGCCAGCCCGAGGAGGAGGCCCAGGGTGGTGATATGATTGGGGTGGACCGGAGTCCGCACCAGCGGCTTGGCCAGGATTCGCGCCAGCTTCTGATCCCAGGGCGCCTCGTTCACGGCTGGTCCTTGTCTCACCGTTCTCAGCCCACCCGGCGTCGCCCTTTCGGCGTCGGGGGCGCCGGCGATGACTCCGGTTCCACCAGCCGGGCAAGGATCTCCTCGCGCGCGCGGCGGATGTCTTCGGGAAAGTCGATCTCGATCCACGGCAAACCGGTGATATCCTCGAAGCCGAATGTTCCGGGCGGCTCCGCGAGCAGCAGGTCGCGCAGCGCCTCCTCGTACATCTGTTGGGTTTTTCCGGCCTGGATATAGGCCTTGGCGGCTCCGGCCAAGCGCCGGGCGATCGGCGCCGAAAGGCGAAAAAACCCCACCGATTCGCCGTAATAGTCGCATGCCGTGCGGATCTCCTTGTGGAAGTCGACGGGCCGGCCACCCCGGACGCACAGTTTCACCGGCTCTTCCCCGGGCTCGACATTACGGTCCATCAGAAAGCAGTTGGCGTGCCGTGAAGTCAAAAGTCGGTCCATCAGCCGGCGATCGTAAAGCACGTCGCCGTCCATGAGGATCACATCGCCCGCAGCGCACAGTGCCTCGCGTATCGCCCATAGGCTGACGATGCTCCCCTCCCGGTAGTCGGGGTTGAACACGGTGGAGACGAAGTCCGTGACGCCCAGGGCGCTCAGCCCTTCACGGATCACGCCGGCTCGGTAGCCTACGGCCATGATGAGTTCTTCAATGCCGCACGCGCGCAATATCTCGATATGCCGCCGGAGCAGGGTCTTGCCCCCGAACTCGAGCATCACCTTAGGTGGACGGGTCTTGCCGCCACCCAGCCGCTTGCCGACTCCAGCGGCCAACATGATTACCTTCATCGGTGGACTCGCGCTCCGCTTTTCCCTTTTCCCGCCGTTGCGGCTTGAGGGATTCGGCCAGCGATCGGCCCAAGGCATGTCGGTCGGAATGCCGCCACCTGGATGTTCGCCGCGCCGCGCCGCTCATGGGCCTTGGCAGGCGCCTGTTTTACCCATGAATTTCCGCAGCGTCCAGCAGCTGAAAACCAGCGTGCCAACCGAGCTAATGATGAAGCAGGGCAACAGCCCGCCAAGCCAGGTGACCGGGCCGATCAAATATATGCCGTCTTCGAGCTCGAAACCGGCGAAGGCGGGATAGCCGAGGGCGCCCCCGTCGCGACGCCGGGCTCACCGGCGCGAGGCCCATCCAGAGGTGATTTTCCCCGCTGCAAGCGCAACGGGGCTTCCCCAATATGAGACCGGATAAAAAAGTTCCGATGGTCCGCGCCCGGACGGACCATCGGAAACCCAACTTCCTCGGCTCGTTCTCAGACCGCCGCCGGGCCGGAAAGGCTGCGATCAAGCACCCCTGCTATCTGGTGCCAGCGTCTTGCAGATCCGTCGAAATGCCCGTGAACAGGGCGACGAGATCGTCGCCAATCGTGAACACGATCGCCACGATCGCAACCGCGATGCCCGCCGCGATCAGACCGTACTCGATGGCCGTCGCGCCGGACTCGTCGTCTCTGAGTTTTCTCAGCTTGTCGGCGACTGAGCCGCGCAAGCTGCATTTCAGGCCTTGATACTTCAAGTAAAGGCTCAACATTGAGAACCCTCCTTACATTGGGCTACGCGAATGCTATCGCTGCTGACGTTGATTATAGGCCTACCTACAGCACCAAACAAAGTGACAACGGTCACATGTAGGAGATTTTTTTTATCGGTTTTTTTAGGCGTATTCGCAACCGCCTTCACATCCGGAATACACCGGATCACGCAGCGTCCGCAACCTTATCAAGTCATGTCGTGCTGCTTAGGCTCAAGGGTATCTTTTAAAGCCAACATAAGTTCGTGTCAAGAGAGAGAACAGTCGTGCTGAAGTATGATTAGTTCGTACATGCTATACGAAGGTATTGAACGGGCTTATGCATATGTATAGGGAGATGACAAATTTCAATTATTAGCCGTGATCTAGCATTTCCACCAGCGGCTTTGTGATCTACCAGTGGAGCCGTGATTTTTCCTTAGTCGGCCAGGGCGCCAACCTTCGGTGAGCGCCACCGCGCATCGACCCTGAGCCTCACCGCGATGCGGGCAAGGCGGGCGTACCGGTCCCGAAAGCAGCGCGCCGCGCCATCACGGACGACCGGTCGGGGTGCCGCCGCGCTCGGCGCGGCCCGGGGCGCGGGAGAGAAGCGGATATTCATGCGGGCTTGTGGCGCGCGGCCTGGGCCATGAGCCCCATCAACGCCGGCAGCACGATCACGGTGCAAATCAGGGTGAAAGTGATGGCGATGGTCAAAAGCTCGCCCATGCTGGCCATGCCTCGATGGCTTGAAACCGAGAGGCTGCCAAAGGATCCGATGGTGGTCAGGGCGCTGAACACAACCGCGCGCGGGGTGCTGGTCCACCGCCTGGTGATGGCGCCGGCCTCGCCGCGCTCGCGCATGACCAGGTGGATGCCGCTGGCGACGCCCAGCCCCAACAGCAAAGGGAGTACGATCACGTTGGCGAAGTTCAGCGGCAGTCCCAGCACAACCGACGTCGCCATGGTGAGGCTCGCCGCCAGCGCCAGCGGCGCCATGACCAGCAGCAGGCCCGAGACGCCGCGCAACAGGACCACCAGCAACAGCGCGATCAAGGCCAGCGCGGTAATCGTGGCCTGCTGGAAAGCGGCAACCACCGTGTCCCCCGCTTCGAGCAAGATCACCGGACTGTCGGTCGCGTCCGGAGCGACGGTGCGAACCGCGGTTACGAACCTGCGCAGGGCCTCGTTATCGTTGATGTCTTCCCGGGGAAACACCTCGATCCGCACGCGGCCGTCGGCGGTGATTTGCCGCTGACGCAGATCCTCGGGCAGGTCGGCCAGCGTCACTCCGCTGGTGGTGAGCGCCAGGCGAAGGTCGGCGAGCCGCTTGGGCAGGGTCGAGACCAAATCGGTTTCCAGCTCCAGAAAAGCGCGGTCGGAGGCGCCGGCCTCGAACCGGGCCAAAGCTTCGGAGAGCCGCCGGGCGCTGGGCGCGAGCGAGGCGGCTTCTCCGGCGCTCAACAGCTGATCGAGCTTGCCGAGAAAGAGGGCCAGCGCCGCGCGCCGTTCGGCTTCATCGGGCGGGTCGACCGGCGGCGCGGGCTCCAGGAGCGGCATCAGGAACAGGGTCATGCCGTCGATGACGTCCAGCTTCTCTTCCTGGTCCGAGGGAACGTAGTCCAGGAGCATGACAGCCCGATCCACCAGGTCCAGGGCTTCGAGCCGGGCGGCCAGCCGGCGCGCCGCCTCCAGATCGTCGGCGATGATCGCCGCCGTGTCCGCCCCGGTGCTGCTGTCGGCTATGAGCTCGAGAACGGTCTGGACCGATTCTTTGGTCGGGTCTTTCAAATGCAGTGGATCGAAGTCGAAGCGGGCCTGGGGTAGGAGCGGCACCGTGGCCACGGCCAGGATCGCCGCCCCGGCGACGATCGCCTTGGCGTGGCGCTGGATATAGGCCTG
Source organism: Pseudomonadota bacterium (assembly GCA_022571365.1). Taxonomy (GTDB): domain Bacteria; phylum Pseudomonadota; class Alphaproteobacteria; genus JACZXZ01. Next base: position 11,205 of record JACZXZ010000014.1, read on the forward strand.
AGCGCGCAAAGGCAGGGCGGAAGCCGGCGCGCGTCGGGCCGGGCGCAAGGGCAGCAATGTCAACAGGGCCGGCAACAGGGTGAGGTTGGCGAACAGGGCGATGAACATGCCGGTGCCGGAGATCAACCCCAGCTCCGATAGCCCGGTATAGGCGGTCGGCAGGAACGAGTAGAAACCCAAAGCCGCGGCCACGGCGCACAGGGTGAGCGCGCCGCCGACGCTTGCGGCGGCGCGCCTCAAAGCCTCGCCATGGTCCTGGCCGCCATCAATCTCCTCCTTGTAGCGCAGCCCGAAATGGATGCCGAAATCCACGGCCAGGCCGATGAACAGCACGGCGAAGGCGACCGAGATCAGGTTGAGATGGCCGATGGCGAGGGTGGCGAAGGCGGCGGTCCAGGCCAAGCCCATGAGAAGCGTGGCCAGGGTCGCAAACACCAGTCTTGCCGAGCGCAGGCCGATGAACAGGAGAGAGCCCACCAGCACCAACGACAGCATCCCGGCCACACTGGCGCTGGCGCGCACGCTTTCCAGCTCCTCGTTGGCGATGGCGGCGGACCCGGTCAGGCGCACGCGCACCCCATGTTCGTCGTCCAGTTCAAGCTCCCGGGCAAGGCTGCGGATGGACGCCATCGCCGCGGCGGCAGGCTGCAGGGACTCGAAGTCGAGCACGGGCTGAACCAGAATGAAGCGCCGGCGGTCCCCCGGCTCCACCTCGCGCCCCCTCATCAGCTCCTGCCAGGACAAGGGCCGAGCCCGGCCCTGAAGCTGTCCCTCGACGGTGTCGGTGATGTTGTCGAAAACGGTGTCCAGGTCTCCCGCCGGCTCCTCGCCATCGAGGATGTCATCGATGGCGAGGCCGAGAGTGTCAAAAAGTCCGCGCAGGCTCAGGTCCTCGGCGAGCGTGGTGAGCAGCGGCTGGGCCCCGGCCAGCCGGTCGGACAGGTCGTAGAGCTCCTCCAGATCGAGATACAAGGGCCCGTTCTTGATGAAGAACGGATCGCCGGCGGGGTAATAGACGGTGTTGAACAGGTCGGACCGCTCTTCCAGGCGGTCGGCCAGCGCCGCCGCCGCATCGTCGGCCAGATCCATGTTCTCGCCGTCGACGACCACCAGGATCGCGTCGGTGAACTGGGGGAAGGCCTCCTTGAAATGCTCATAAGTTTGACGGAACGGCAGACGCCGCGACAGCATGTCGGTGGTATCGGTGTTGATGCCGAGATTGCCTGCCGTGTAGATGAGCGACGCCGCACTGGCCAGCACCGCCACGATCACCACCAGCCACGCCATCCGCCGGACGGCGTCGACCCACCGGACCACGGCTTTGCGATACGTCTCGGCAGCCTTGTCTATCACCGCAGGCAATCTCACCTTGGCGCCGGGTGCCGGGCCGCGCGCGACGGCCTGCGCGCGAAGGCCGTACGCGCGGCGCCCGCCGGTCGGATCGCGCGAAGTCGATCGCCAGGAATCCAGTCAAACAAGGTCAAAGCGATATTCCGCCATTGCATCGGAATCGCCGTTGGCACATATTGAATAAGGTCGTGCCTAACGAAAGGATCAGGTCGGTGCGCACCCGGTTGAGGCGAGTGTTGTTCGGGGTGCTTCTGGCCGCGCTTATACCGTTTTCCGTCGCGGCGGGGCAAGGGCAGCCTCGGGCAGTCATCGAGCAATTTCATTCGGTGCTCCTGGGCGTCATGCAGGAAGCCTCGAGTCTCGGCTTCCAGGGCCGTTATGACCGGCTGGCTCCGGCGATCGAGGAGTCCTTCAACCTGCCGCTGATGGCCCAGTGGATAGTGTGGCCCCAGTGGAAGAAGCTGGACGAAGACCAACGGAATCTCCTGGTCGACGCGTTCAGCCGCATGACCATCGCCACTTACGCCGCCCGTTTCGACGATTATTCGGGGCAGCGTTTCGAGGTCCTGGCCGAAGAGGAAACCAAGCGCGAGGACGTGCTGGTCAAGAGCCGGATCATCAAATCCAACGGCGAACCCGTGCTCCTGAATTATCTCATGCACCCCGACGGCGGGGGCTGGCGAATCATTGACATTCATCTCAAAGGGAAGTTCAGCGAGCTCGCCACCCGCAAAGCGGATTACGGCTCGGTCCTCCGGCGCGAGGGCTTCGATATACTCCTGCGGAAGATCGACCAGAAAATCGAGAAGTTGGCGAAGGAATAGGGGCGCGGTCTCGCCCCATCTCCCGCCGGACGGCCGCGGCCGGGACCGCCCCGGAATTCCGGGCTGATGGTGCGGACATAGGGCGCGGCCGCCGAGCCGCTCAAGACCCCAAGCAGCGCTTGCGAGCGACAGGCCTTCATCCCTTATCACGGCCCCAGGATTCTTAACTGCCGCCGGGGAAATACATCCCACTACCCGCATCGATGCCGAATTGAGGCTGGCCTGGCCTCCGGCCGCGGCCGGGGCCCGTCCCGTTCCTGGCCGGGCAAGGCATGTGGTCGAGTCCGCCGCCTCGGCGCTAGGCGATGTCGAGCGCCGTGCGGACGGCCGCGCAGAGGTCGTCGAACTCGCGCTCGGCAACCTTGCTGACGAAGCGGGCGCGCAGGAAGCCGTGAATCACGCCGGGAACGTCGCGGTTCTCCGTCGGGACGCCCGCTTGCTTCAGCCTTTCGCCGTAGCGCAGGCCCTCGTCGCGGAGAGGATCATGCTCGGCGTTAAGGACATAGGCCGGCGGCAGACCCGACAGGTCCTCGGCACGCATGGGGACGGCGTAAGCGTCCTTGGTGTCGAGCTTCCCCTCCAGGAAACTCTCCAGGTAGAAGATCATGTTCTCGCGGATCAGGAAGGGGTCCTGCGCGTTGAGGTAGCTCCCGCTGTTCACGTCGGTGTCGAGGGACGGGCAGATGATCACCTGGAAGCGCAGGGCCGGCCCGCGCCGGTCGCGCGCCATCAGGGTGCAGGCGGCGGCCAGATTGCCGCCCGCGCTGTCGCCGGCCACCGCCAGTCGGCTCGCGTCGGCGTCGAGCCGCCCGGCGTTTTCAGCGACCCAGCAGAGCGCGTAGTAACAGTCCTCGGTCGGCGCGGGATAGGGATTTTCCGGCGGCCGGCGGTAGTGGACGCTGATCACCTGGGCGCCGGTCTTCGACGCCAGACCAGCGGTGATGGTGTCGTGGGTCGAGATGCTGCCGGCGACCCATCCGCCGCCGTGGAAATAGAGGATCGCCGGTTTCGGACCGTCACCGTCGGGCCGGTAAATGCGGATCGGGATTTCGCGGCCGGGCGCGCAGATGAACCAGTCGCGCACCGCGATGTTCGGTGGATAAGGCTTTTTGTGGACCTCGGCGTAGCGTTCGAACCGCGCCCGCCGTTCTTCCGGCGTGACCGCCTTGGGTCCCGTTCCGAGGGCCTCGTGAACCGTGCGGATATACTCTTCGATACCTGGCTCGAACTCCATCGTGGCCTTTCTCCTTCCCGTGAGATTCTCCAGACGGTGCTTCCCGGTTGGTCGAGGAGTCGCACGAAGGACCGCCGGGCGCAAGCCGGAAGCGGATTTTTGCCGTTGGTTCCCGTGCCCAATCTGGCGGCACGTGATAGCCCTCGGCCCCGCTGCGGCGCCCGGTCGCGCAATGGGGCGATCTTCCAAGCGCATAGGCGCCGTCGAGCCATCCTCCGCTCAAGGCGGGATGCCGGTCATGACGGCGCGCGCGGGCCAGGCGCCCGTCCGACCGGCCCGAGCGCGGACGGTCTTGTATTCTTCGCAGCCATGGTATAATTCCCCAGAATCGGTTTCGTATCAGATCGATAGAGGACAAGGGCGGCACAGGTCATGGCCATCACCGCGCCCCGGGCGTTCGACAAGCACCCCGAACCACCGTCGAAGGCGGCTCTCTTGCGGGCCGAGCTCACCTCGCCGAATCTGTCTTTCCTGATGGAGGCCCACAACGGGCTCAGCGCCAAGATCGTCGAGGAGGCCGGGTTCAAGGGCATCTGGGCCTCCGGGCTGTCGATGTCGGCGGCGCTCGGCGTGCGCGATAACAACGAAGCCTCCTGGACCCAGATCCTTGAGATCCTGGAGTTCATGGCCGATGCCACCCGGATCCCGATCCTGGTCGACGGCGACACCGGCTACGGCAACTTCAACAGCGTGCGGCGGCTGGTCAAGAAGCTGTGCCAGCGCGGCATCGCCGGGGTGTCCATCGAGGACAAGCAGTTTCCCAAGACCAACTCGTTCATAGGCGAGGCCCAGCCCCTGGCCCCGATCGGCGAGTTCTGCGGCAAGATCAAGGCCGGCAAGGACAGCCAGAGCGACGACGACTTCTCGATCGTCGCCCGGGTCGAAGCCCTGGTAGCGGGTTGGGGTCTGGATGAGGCCTTGCGTCGCGCCGAGGCCTATCACGAGGCCGGGGCCGACGCCATCCTGATCCACTCCAAGTCGAAGACCGCGGACGAGATTCTGGCGTTCAAGGCCGAATGGAGCGACCGCTCGCCGGTGGTGATCGTGCCGACCATGTATTATGGGACCCCGGTCCAGCGGTTCCGGGACGCCGGCATCTCCATGGTGATCTGGGCCAACCACAACCTGCGCGCCGCGATCACGGCGATGCGGGAGACCACCCGGCGGATCCTGGAGGAGGAGAGCCTGACCGGCGTCGAGGGCTCGGTGGCGGGCATGCAGGAGGTGTTCGAGCTCGCCGGCAACCCGGAGCTCACGGAAGCCGAGCAGCGGTACCAGGTGGCGCCGCGCAGCGAGTCGCGGGCCATCGTGATCGCCGCCTCGCGCGGCAGCATGCTGGGGGACCTCACCCAGGACCGGCCGAAATGCATGGTCGACGTCCGCGGCCAGCCGCTCCTTCGTCGCCTGGTCTCGACCCTCAATGAAGGCGGCGTGCGCGATATCACCGTCGTGCGCGGCTACAAGAAAGAGGCCATCAATCTCCCCGCAATCGACTATGTCGACAACGACGACTATGCGACCACCGGCGAGGCCGCCTCGCTGGCCTGCGCCCTCGATCGGCTCGAAGGCGACTGCCTGGTGAGCTATGGCGACATCCTGTTCCGCAAGTACATCCTGGACACCCTGCTGGCCGCCGAGGGCGAGGTGGTTCTGGCGGTGGACGCGCTTGGCAGCGGGCGGGATCCCGGCACCGCGTCCCGGCTGATCGACCTGGTGACGTGCTCGCGGCCGTTTACCGGCAACTACCTGGACGAAGAGGAACCGGCCTATTTGAGGCGCATCGGCAACGACCTCCCGGCCGAGGAGGTTCACGGCGAGTGGATCGGCCTCGCCAAGCTCAACCCGCGGGGCTCCGAGCGGATGCGCGCCGAGATCGAGGCCATGAAGGCCGACGGCAGCCTGGGCCAGGCCACCCTGCTCGACCTGTTCTCGAGGTTGCTTCAGGCGGGCGAAAAGCTGTCGGTGGTCTATGTCGCCGGCCACTGGCTCGACGTGGACGACGCCTTCGACCTGGCCAAGGCCCGAAACTTCCTGTGACGGTCCTCCGATGATCGAGGCGGAGGCTTTCCTCGATCCGGCGCGGGCCCGAGGCTTCGACTTCTACTCAGGCGTCCCCTGCTCATTCCTGACCCCGATCATAAACCGGGTGATTTCGGACCGGGCGATCGACTATGTCGGCGCCGCCAGCGAGGGCGAAGCCGTCGCCATTGCCGCCGGCGCCTGGCTGGCCGGCCACAGGACGGCGGTGATGTGCCAGAATTCCGGCCTGGGCAACACGGTCAACCCGCTTACCTCGCTCAACTTCCCGTTCCACATCCCGACGCTCATGATCGTCACCTGGCGCGGCCAGCCGGGCCTCGAGGACGAACCGCAGCACCGGCTCATGGGACAGATCACCGCCTCCCTGCTCGACGTCATGCACGTCGCCCACCGCGGCTTTCCCAAGACTCAAGACGAAATCGAGCCGGCGCTGGCGGCGGCTGATGAGGAAATGGCGCGCACCAGCCTGCCCTTCGCCCTGATCATGGAAAAGGACAGCGTCCGCGACAACGGGCTCGACCAGCCCGCGGCGGAGCCGCGCCCGGCCGGCGCATTCAATGACCTCCGTGGACACGGACCGCGGCCGCGGCGGGCCGAGGTGCTGGAGCGCTTCCTCGCGCTGGTGCCCGAATCCGCGGCGGTCATCGCCACCACCGGCAAATGCGGGCGCGAGCTGTTCACCATCGCCGACCGGCCTCAGCACTTCTACCAGGTGGGCTCCATGGGCTGTGCCAGCGCCATGGCCCTGGGCGTGGCGCTCAAAGTCCGCCGCCCGGTCGTGGTGCTCGACGGCGACGGCGCGGCGCTCATGAAAATGGGCACCATCGCGACCATCGGGGCCGAGGCGCCGGAGAACCTGATTCACGTCGTTCTCGACAATGGGATCCACGATTCGACCGGCGGCCAGGCCACGGTCTCCGCCACCGTCGACTTCGCCCAGGTGGCCCGGTCCTGCGGCTACCCTCAAGCCTCCTCGGCGGACAGCCTCGAGGGCTTTGAGCGGGCCTTCCAAGGGGCGCTCACCGGGCCCGGCCCCCACCTCCTCCACATGCGCATCCTCCCCGGCTCCATGGCCACCCTCGGCCGGCCCACGGTGAAACCGCCCGAGGTCGCCCGCCGTTTCCAGGCGTTCCTGGCCGCTCAAGACCCCTGACCGCGGCCGATCCGGCGCATCGCCGCATGGCGGCCGGACCGGCGCCGCCAAGGCCCGCATGACGGAAGTCGTATCAGGATGAGGAGGGCCATTCGGTGGAAGCGGTGCGCACAGACGCCGGCATACCGGCACCGAAAAGCCGATTTGGTCGTTGAAAGCGGTCAGGGGTCCGCTGGATCGGGTGCTCTTAGTCCAGGACTCGCCGCGTGGCTGGATTCACCGGCGAGTTCTGGTTCCATGGAGGAGGTCAACCGGGCCTCATGGGAAATATCAGGTAGCACAAGCCCTCGTCCACCACGCGGGCGCGGCAACCCTGAGCACTGTTGCACAAGAAATAATGTCGGAGCTTAGCGAGGCTTCGTCCACAGTCGGCAAAAAGGAGGCGAGAACCATGAGTCACGAAGACAATGACGGCATCCGAATCGTTGCCGTGTTAGGGACCGTGCGGCCAGGAAATTTTACCTCCAGAGCCCTGGCTCTGGTGGTCGACGAGATCAAGAAACACGGCGACATTGCGGTCCAGGTTATCGATCCGGGCAAACTCAAGCTGCCGTTTCCCGGAACCGACCCGGATTCCGCCGCGGCGAAGACTCTCAAGGAGATCGTGTCGCAAGCGACCGGGGTGGTTTTCTCGACGCCGGAGTATCACGGCAGTTACAGCAGCATGACCAAGCTGATCATCGAAAACCTTGGGTTTCCGTCTGTCCTGTCAGGTAAGCCGGTGACACTGGTTGGGGTGGCCGCCGGGCAGATCGGAGCGATCAAGGCGCTCGAACATCTCAGAAGCGTTTTGTCGCATATCGGGGCCATCGTACTGCCGGGGCCGATCTCCGTGGCAGGCGTGCGAGACCTGTTTGATGACAAGGGCCGATGCACCGACCAAGACACCGAGAGGAGAATTCGAAGCGTCGCGACCAACCTGATCGACTATATCCGGCGGAGCATATGCCCGCGGGTGGCGCTAGAGGAGATGGCACGGCGCGGGTCAGCCTTTCATTGGACTCCCCCCGAACGCGAGACGGCGACAAATTTGCGATAGAAACGAGCGCCGGAAACGAACGAAGGGTTTCGCCGCCGTCTCAGCCGGAAGGGGAGCCGGCCCTGCTGAACCCCACGGTCAAACGCGCGGCCCATGCACCGACCCGACAATTCGGCCCGCTTCGGCAAAGCGGGGAGTTATCGGGTCCACGCCTGCCCCCGCCATGAATGCCGTTCAAAGTAGGCCCTAGAACAGCTTCCGGAACGGAATGGCGTAGGTCACAAGGAGGTTGTCGGCACCGGGATTGGCGCCGCCCTCCCGGTTGAGCAGGCCGCCGTTGGACTGGTGGCTGAAGGTCAGTCCCAGGGTCGCCTCGTTGTCGAACACATAGGCGATCGTGGCGCCCGAATGAAACAGGAAGGTGCCGCCCAGGTCCCGGCTCCCACCCTGCTTGTTGGCGGCGATGCCGAAAAACGGCCGGAACTCCATCGACCAGCCGAAGATCCGGTTGAGGTCGCCCACGCCGTAGATGCCGCCCCAGCCGAACAGGCCGCCGTCGGTGTTGACCATCCCGCCGACCATCGGGCCGACCTTGAAGTAGTCCCAGAAATTCAGGAACTTGTAGCCGCCGAGCCAGTCGAGCTGGAACAGCGCGGAGCGGTTTTCTATGGTTCCCTCCGCGCCCCGGTCCGGGTCGCGAAAGGCATAGACACCGGCGCCGACGCTGAGCAGGTCAGGGTCGCTGCCGCGTTCGAGCGTGAACACGCCGTCCGCCGAGGCTTGGCCAATGTGAATACCCAGCGCCAAGATTCCGGCACAGAGAAGGACGACAGCTCGACCAAGCATCCCTTTTATTGCTCCCCTGGCGCTTGGCGGCCCCGAGAGATGAGGCGGCGGAGGCGCAACTATGGTGGCAAAAGGCCGGCGATGCAATACGCGGCCTGCGACCGAGGGCGGCGGCGCCTCATGGCCGGCGTCGGCGCGGGTTCCGCCCCGCCGCGCGGCCGCCGCGGCTAGTCCTCCTTGATCGCGTCCAGGAGAATGTCGAGCACCAGGCCCGTCGCCTTTTGGATCAGAAACACGTCGTCGTCCACGATCACGCGCTCGGTGCCGGGCCTCGCCCGGGGCAGCAACGACTCCAGATCGCCGGGCAGGCGGCGCTTCTCCAGCCCCGGCGGCAGGGTCCCGTATTTTTCCAGATGGCGCTGAAGGCCGGCGGGCAACTGGTCCATCTGGGCGAGGCCGGGCGGCATCTCCTGGGCCTTGCCCTTGTCCTTGTCCGGCTTGTCCTTGCCCTTGTCCTTGGACTCCTTCTCCTTGGCCTGTTGACCGACGTCCTTGCCGAAGAACTCTTCGATGATTCGCCTTTCGACCTCGGTGAAGACGACGGCCGCGAGATCCTCGCCCTCCGCGCTGCCGGCCTGAGCCAAGGGCGCGCCGGCCGGAGCGGCGAGCGCGCAAACGAAGACAAGGACAAGCCCGAGGCGCATGGTCACTCGATGCTCTTTGGCCCCTTTTAAATCCACCCGGCGGCTTCCCCACCCCCAGGAGCGCCCATGGAGAGGGCGATCATAGTTTCTGCCCAGCGCTTGAGTCAAAGCCGGCCGGTCATTCCTCTGTCCTGTCATTTCTCTGTCATTTCCCGTCCCGGCTGCGGGCCAGCGCCTGCTCGCGCAGGGCGCTCAGCGTGGTGCGCGTGGTGATCACCTCGGGGTCCATCTTGAGGTCGATCACCGCCGCCTTTCCGGAGTCCAGGGCGCGCTCGAAGGCGGGGATGAAGTCCTCGGTCCTCCTCACCACCTCGCCATGGGCGCCATAGGCGGCGGCCAGGGCGGCGAAGTCGGGATTGGTCAGGTCCGTGGCGATGGTCCGCCCCGGATGGTCGCTCTCCTGATGCATGCGGACGGTGCCGTACATGGCGTTGTCGAACACCAGGATGATCGGGGCCGCGTCGTAATGCACGGCGGTCGCCAGCTCCTGCCCCGACATCAGGAACCCGCCGTCGCCGGCAAAACCGATGACCACTCTGTCCGGGTACAGGATCTTGGCGGCGACCGCGGCCGGCACGCCATAGCCCATGGCCCCGCTCTGCGGTCCGAGCAAGGTGCGCGGGCGGCGCCAGATCAGGAACCGCATGGCCCAGCCGCTGAAGTTGCCGGCATCGAGCGCGATAATGGCGTCGGGCGGAAGCCGGTCGCGCAACGCCAGCATCACCCGTCCCAGGTCGAGCGCGCCGTCATAAGGCGCCGGCGTGAGCGCGGCCAGGTAGTCCCGCCGCGCGGCCTCGGACCAGTCCCGCCACTTCGCCGAGGCGGCCGGCTTCAGCTCGCGGGCGGCGGCGGCGAACTCGGGCATGCCCGACTGGATGGCGAGCCGAGGCCGGTAAACCCGGCCCAGGATGCTGGCTTCGGGATGGACATGGATCAGGGTCTGGCGCGGCTCCGGCGGATCGAAGAGGGTGTAGTGCTGGGTCGCGATTTCGCCCAACCGGGCGCCGACCACCAGGACCACGTCACCCGCCCCGACCCGCTCGACGAGTGCCGGATCCGGGGCATAGCCCAGATCGCCGATGTAGTTGTGATGGCTGTTGTCGAATATGTCCTGGCGGCGGAAGGAACAACAGGTCGGCAGATCGTTGGCCTCGGCGAAAGCGACGATCTGTTCGCACGCCTCGGGCGTCCAGCCGCCGCCGCCGACCACCATGACCGGCCGTTCGGCGGCCCCGAGGATGCGGGCAAGCTCGGCCATGTCAGCCGAGCCAGGATGGGCCCTCAAGGCCCGGTAAGGTCCGGTGTCACGGGCCTCCGCGCGCTCGCGCAACATATCCTCGGGAAGGGCGAGCACCACCGGACCCGGTCGCCCGGAGGCCGCGATGTGAAACGCGCGGCTGACCATCTCGGGGATTCGCTGGGGGTGGTCGACCTGCCCCGCCCATTTGGTCATGGAGCCGAACATCCGGCGGAAATCGATCTCCTGGAAGGCCTCGCGATCCTGATCGGGGCGGGCGACCTGGCCGACCAGCACCACCATCGGCGTCGAGTCCTGGCTGGCGTTGTGAATGCCGATGCTGGCATGACAGGCCCCCGGCCCGCGGGCCACCAGGCACACGCCCGGCTTGCCGGTGAGCTTGCCGTAGGCCTCGGCCATGTTGGCGGCGCCGGCTTCATGGCGGCAGGTGATGAGCCTGATCTCGTTCGCGGCGTCGTAGAGGGCGTCGAGCACGGCGAGATAGCTCTCGCCGGGAACACAAAAGGCGGTATCGACACCGTGGATGCGCAGGGCATCGACAAGAATCTGTCCGCCGGTTCGGCTGTCGGGGCTAGTGGATGGTTCAGTCATCAACGAGTCGCAGGCCTCTGTCCGGCCCCACCCTGGCGACCGGCCAGCAGTTAAGGCCGCCGCGGCGGTTTCTGTCAACACGGCGCGGGCTTGACCGGCGCACCTCCAGGCGCCGCCTGCCGGCCCTGGACAGGGACCGCCCGGTTTGGCAGTTTGTTGACGGCTATGCTTGACGGCTATGCCCCGACGCGCTTGGAAGCCGCGGGCCGCATTTCAACCGGCCTTGGCCCGCCATCCAGTCGGGCATGCGGCCCGGCAGCCTCGCCGGCGGGGTGCGGCACTCGGATGATTAAAAATCGCTGGGAGCATTTTCCGCATGACGCCGACATCGGCGTGCGCGGCATCGGGTCCTCGAAAGAGGCGGCGTTCGCCGAGGCGGCGCTGGCGCTCACCGCCGTCGTGGCGGACCCCGCGACGGTGGCGGCGCGGGTGAAGGTGACGCTTTCCTGCGCCGCTCCCGATGACGAGCTGCTGCTGGTGGACTGGCTGAATGCCCTGGTCTACGAGATGGCGACGCGCAACACCCTGTTCTCCCGCTTCGAGGTCAGCATCCGCGGCCACGCGCTCGAGGCCACGGCCTGGGGCGAAGCCGTCGATGTGGCCCGGCACCAGCCCGCCGTCGAGGTCAAGGGCGCCACTTTGAGCAGCCTCAGCGTGCACCGGGACGAAAGCGGCGCCTGGATCGCCCAGTGCATTGTCGATGTGTAGCGGACCTTGGAGAGCGACCGGTGGCCGGGCGCCGGATCAGATGGAATTGATGCGCGTCACTAATTGATGCGCGCCACTATCGGTCTTACATAACCTGTGAGTTGGTCCAGGCGCTCGCCGGGACGCCGGGCGACGGCGCGGCCGTCCCGACCGGAGCCGGCACCCAGAGCGCTCCCGGAGTGGAGGATAAGGATGGACACCGGCCGATTGACGCGGCAATCCGATTTCGAATGGGTGCTCCCGCCCGAAGGCGCGATGCGCGTGCCCGCGGTGATCTTCGCCAGCGCCGAGCTCATCCGGGACATGGACGACAAGGTCCTGGAGCAGGCGTCCAACGTCGCCAGCCTCCCCGGCATCGTCAAGGCCTCCTATGCCATGCCCGACGCCCATTGGGGCTACGGTTTTCCGATCGGCGGCGTCGCCGCGTTCGACCCCGAGGCCGGCGGCGTCATCTCGGCCGGCGGCGTCGGCTTCGACATCTCCTGCGGCGTCCGCAACTTGCTTACCGGCCTTAAAAGGCCCGAAGCCGAGGCGGTCAAGACGAGGCTGGCCGACGCCCTGTTCCAGGCCATACCCGCCGGCGTGGGCAGCACCGGGAAGCTGAGCTTGAACGACAAGGAGATGGACCAGATGCTGCTGGGCGGCGCCAGGTGGGCGGTCGAGCGCGGCTATGGCGAGGCGGCCGATCTGGACCGTATCGAGGAGGCGGGCATGATGGCCGGGGCCCGGCCCGAATGCGTGTCCCACCGGGCCAAGAAGCGCCAGCACAAGGAGGTCGGGACGCTCGGCTCGGGCAACCATTACCTCGAGCTCCAAGAGGTCGTGGAAATCCTCGACGCCGAGATCGCCCAAGCCTTCGGGCTCAGCCGGGGCGATGTGGTGGTCAGCATCCATTGCGGCTCGCGCGGCCTGGGCCACCAGATCGGCACCGAGTTTCTGCGCCGGATGGCGGTCACTGCCGCGGAGCACGGGATTGTGCTGCCCGACCGGGAACTCGCCTGCGCCCCGATCCACTCCGAGACCGGCCAGACCTATCTGGGCGCCATGCGCGCGGCCATCAACTGCGCGCTCGCCAACCGCCAGGTCCTCACCCATCTGGCGCGAGAGGTGTTCGAAAAGCTGCTGCCCGGCGCCAAGCTGGAACTCTTGTTCGATGTCTCCCACAACACCTGCAAGGTCGAAGAGCACGAGGTCGACGGTCGCAAAAGCCGGTTCTTCGTGCACCGCAAGGGCGCGACCCGGGCCTTCGGTCCCGGCCATCCCGACCTGCCCGAAGCCTTCAGCAAGGTCGGTCAGCCGGTCCTCATCGGCGGCACCATGGGCACCGAGTCCTACATCCTGGCCGGCACCGAGGCCGCCATGGCCAACACCTTCGGCTCGGCCTGTCACGGCGCCGGGCGGGCCATGAGCCGCCACCAGGCCCGCAAACAGTGGCGCGGCCGGCAGTTGATCGACGATCTGGCGCGCCGGGGAATCCTGATCCGCAGCCGGTCCGAGCGCGGCATCGCCGAGGAAGCGCCCGGCGCCTACAAGGACGTGGGCGCGGTGGTCGACGCCACCGAGCGGGCCGGGCTCGCGCGCACGGTGGCGCGGCTTCGCCCCTTCATCTGCATCAAGGGGTAGAGGCGGCGGCGCCTTCGGCGAAGCCTACGGCGGAGCCGAGTTGGAGGGCATGGCCGAGGCCGCGCACCGGACGACTCCAAGCCCTCCGGACTACTGTTCGCCGGTCTTCACCCGGTAGGCCTCGCGGGCCAGCCCCACCAGCGCGTCATAGTCCCACGTCCCCTGGTCGTTGAGCCGGCCGGCGAGATCGCCGGGCACCGCGGCCAAGCCGTTGTAGGCGCCGCTCACCGCCCCGGCCATGGCGGCGGTGGTGTCCACGTCGCCGCCGACCGCGATCGCCGTCGAGATGGTCTGCCAATAGTCCCCCGGGCTCTTGAGGAACGCGTAAAGGCTCCACAGCACGCTCGCGGTCACGAAGGGCGAGATGCCTTCCCACCGGTCGGAATAGCCGGGCTCGATTCCGGCGGCGGAGATCAGCGGCTGGGCGTCCTCGGGCGCAAGCTGGACCCAGTCCACGAGCCGCCCGAGGCAGGAGGCCAGGGACCCCTCGACGGCCCGGGTCCAGCCTGCGAGCTGGCCGAGAAAGCGCGCCGGCTCGACCGACCCGCCACCAAGGGCCAGCGCGACGGCGCCGGCGATGGCGACGGCGCCCGCCGAGCAGCGCGGGTCGGCGTGGGTGATGCGGCCCTGGTCACGGGCCGCGCGGATAAGCCCGTCCGGATCGTCGAAGGACATGAGCCCCACCGGGCCGGCCCGCATGGCGCTGCCGTTGCCGGCGGCGGGCGCCGGCGTCCCGGCCTGGTCCCAGCTCACGCCCTGGGCGAGCCTGAGCGCCGCGGCCTCGGTCGTCCGGCCCCGCCCGACGATCCGGCCTTCGGCGAAAATAGCGGCGATGCGCCGGGCGTAGTCGGCGGGATCGAAGCCCTTGCACGCGACGTAGCTCTCTATGAGCTCGCGGGCGAGCTGGGTATCGTCGGTGTACTGGCCGAAGGCGAACGGCGCGCGGCCGCCCTCGCCGGCCCGGCCAGCCTTGAGCACCTCATCGACATAGCGCCGGCACCGGGCGGGGGGATGGCCCTCGACCACGAAGCCGAGCGCATCGCCCAACGCCTGGCCGATCAGCGAGCCGGCGAACCGGTCCTCGAGCGGAGGGCTCAACCTGGTTCTTCTCCTCGAAGGGGAACGCCGTGGATCACGGCTTGGCAGGTGCCCCGGGAGGCTTCATACTGGACGCCCAGGCGCCCTTTCGACCGCCGCAGGAGAGCCATGAGCCATGAGCGAAGGCGAAGCGAAATTCAAGGTCGGCCAGCTTGTCCAACACCACCTGTTCGGCTACCGCGGCGCGATCTACGACGTCGACCCGACCTTCCAGGGCACCGAGGAGTGGTACGAGGCCATGGCCCGCTCCCGCCCGCCCAAGGATAAACCCTGGTATCACGTCCTGGTCCACGACGCCGTGCACACCACCTATGTGGCGGAGCGCAACCTGGAACCCGACGACTCGGGCGAGCCGATCCGCCATCCATACCTCGCGGACCTGTTCAAGCCGTTCGAGGACGGCCACTACATCTCCCGCCAAAGGGTGAACTGAGGCGGGCAACAAGCCGCGCGCCGGCCCGCGCCGCCGCGGACGCGCCAGCATGCCCGCGGCCGGGCGCCGTCACTCGCAGGAGGCACGGGCGAGGGCGGGGCTGTCCGGGCCGGACGGGGGATAGACGGTGACGACGGCCTTGCCGGGGTAGCCGGTCTCCTTGCGGTAGCCGCATGCCAGCCGTTCGGCAATCTCGGTCATGCCCTGCTTCGTGGCGTATCTGTCCTCTTTCAGTATGACCCATATAACGCCCTTGTCCTCGATCGAGAGTTCCTCGATGTCGCCGGTCGCTCCCGCCCATTCCAAAAAGGCGTTTTCCGCATCGCTGAAGGCCGGCACCGCGAAGTCCTTCGGCAATTTCACGTATTTCTCATAGACCCACGCCTCGGTGGGCCATTTCAACTTGACCCAGCGGCCTTCGATGCCCTCGACGGGGAGCTTTTCCCCCCTGGCGACGACCTCGACCACCGGGTAGCCCTTTCCCGGCCCGGCCCGAACGTTGAGCCGCTCGACCAGGACCTCGGCCTCCTGGGCGTGGGCCCCGGCGCCGAGAACCAGGAGACAGGCAAGGACGACGAGCACGCCGCCCGCCACGCGCCGCCGCGTCGTCGCCAGTCGTCGATTGGAGCCCATCAAGGAACAGGTCCTGCGATATCGCTTCGCCCTCGGCCGGGCAAGGTCCTATTCTAGCCAAGCGGGCGGAAGATAGCGATTCGCGGGATCGCGCCCGGACTCGAAAAGCCCGGACTCGAAAAGCCCAAGCTCGAAAAGCCCGGGCTCGAGGAGCCCGGCCTCGGCTGCTGCCCTTTCACGATTCCGCCCCCCGCAGGCAAACACCATGCGCGCCGCGGCGCGATCTCCGGGCCGGTCGGCGGCAACGATCTGCAACAAAGGGTTTGCCACCCCCCATGATCGGCCCTAAACAAACATGATCGGCCCTAAACAAGCCAGTGCCTAAACCGGCGTGGAGCGACGCGAGACAACCTCGAGGAACCCGTCGATGCCGAACCCGCCCCTCTCGGCGCAAGCGCAAACGGCCGCCCGGACCACCGCCCGACTCCTTCTCGACCTGCACGCCGTCAACTTCCGTCCGGACGATCCGTTCACCCTGACTTCCGGGCGGGCGAGCCCGGTTTATATCGACTGCCGCAAACTGATCTCGCACCCGGCCGAGAGGCGCACGATCACCGACCTCGCCGTGGACCTCGTCAAGCGCGAGATTTCCGATATCGACGCGGTGGCCGGCGGCGAGACCGCGGGCATTCCCTTCGCCGCCTGGATCGCCGACCGCCTGGCGCTGCCCATGCTCTACGTTCGCAAGCAGCCCAAGGGCTTCGGCCGCATGGCCCAGATCGAGGGCGACATGGCGGAGGGCTGGCGCGTGCTGCTGGTCGAGGATCTGGCCACCGACGGGAAGAGCAAGCGCAAGTTCTGCCAGGCCTTGCGCGATGCCGGCGCCGAAGTCCGCGACGCTTTCGTGATTTTCCACTACGCCATCTTCCCCGAGAGCACGGCGAATCTGGAGGCCATCGGCGTTCGCCTGCACGCGCTTGCCACCTGGCGCGACGTCGTGGCCGAGGCGCGGCGCCGCGCGGACTTCCCACAAGCGGCGCTCAAGGAGGTCGAGGCCTTCCTCGACGACCCCGAGGGCTGGTCGGCGGCCCATCCGGGCAAGCAGTAAGGGCAGCGCCTGAAGGCATAGAACCGCCCCTCAGAAGCGACATTGCTCTTAGCTCGACCGCGGGCTTAATGATGCTGTTCTGATCGAGTTGCGGCCCGGCCCAGGAACTTCCACCGTTCCAGATATGCAATCGAAAGCAGGCTCAGGCTGAGCCCCGCGGGTTCTACGCCCGCGCCTCAATAACACCTCAGTCCGCTTTCCAAGGGCAAAAATCCGCTTGCAAAGGCGCGGAAAGGGCGGGCGCTCCGCGAAATTTGGGCCTACAGGAAAGCCTGGGCGTCCCTTGCTTTTCCGGTGAAGGGGCCGAATCGTTCCAACTTCAAGGTCGCCAGCGCGGCGGCGAACCTGCCGGCGATCTCCACGTCAACCGACCTCAGCCGCTGAAAGAGGTAGCCGGCCATGTAGGTGTCCCCGCATCCGGTCGCGTCCACAACCATCCTGGGCGCAAAAGCCGGGATCTCGTACAGCCTCTCATGGCAAAAGACGAGAGACCCCCTGCTCCCCAGCGTCACGATGACCTCCTTCGGCCCAAAGCCAGCGAGCTTCCTTGCGGCCCGAGCCATATCCTCCTCGCCGGTGAGTATCCTGGCCTCATCTTCATCCGCCTTGAGGATGTCCACATAGGCGAGGCCGGCTTTTTTCTGCGGCCAATCCTCTTGTCTGACCTCGCCCCGATCGACCTTGCGCAACAGGCCCTGGACATCAAGGGAAACGATGCCGCCTCTTCCTGAGACCTTCCTCAGAAACCCGGCCGCGAGGTCCCGGTTTGTCAAAGGACCGACGTGGAAGGCGGAGGCGCGGAGGTCGGCCAGATCGCGCGGGGAAAACGCCGCGGCCACGGCCTGGACCTTCTGCCGCCGGAAATCCGGGTTGTCTCGCGAATAAATATTCTCAAAGACTGTGGTCTGTTCAGTTGGAGAGCCGAAGACGGCAACACCGCTGCTTTTTAGTTCCGAAAGCAACGCGGGCTCGTCTTCTTTTGCGACTTTGGTGATGACGGCCGTGTCCAGACCCAAACTCTTGCAGGAAATGCCGGCGTAATAAGCGGTACCACCCGGCAACTTTCTCTCCGTTTTTCCGTTTATGGTTAGAAGGCCGCGCGTGACATGACCGATGACGCAAACGTCGAACATAAACCCCTGTCCCGAATCTGCATCAAGAAACGTTAAGCAACTCCCGTTTTGCTCCTGGAACATAGATTAACAATAGTGTCATGATATTTAACAGAATTAAGGCCCCAGATATCGCGAAAGATAAATAATAAAGCATCCAAGATCCCCGCAGCGGGAATCCAAATCTGCGTGTATATGGGTTGATCCTCTCTAAATTGACCCTATTTGCGTCTTGCAATACAAGGTTTTGGCGTAATGCTATGGTCAACATAATGGCGAAGGTCAGAGCAAACAAGAACAGCGTTTCAACGACCCAGAGGTCAACTTTTTGACTTAATAACAAGTCGAAGCCTCCCCCGACGACCGCCCCCATGATCATTAGAAGCACGGCATGTATCCGCCAAGTGAGAGCATCTCGATGTCGCCAGTCTGCCGAGAGCTGCTCATATTCCGTGACTCTCAGTTAAGCTCGTCGAGTTTTCTAATTTCACCCTCGTTCATCGGATTCCTCCTTGAGTTCGTTCATGATGTAACGCGTCCCGTGTATTGAGGACCAAAATTAACATCTACCGAAACACATCTTGAGGGCAAGGCTCTTGTTCCCCGCTGTGGGCCGCCGCCCCCTGTGGCAGTGAGCCCAACCGCAGGCCCTACCACCGCCCCCATCCAGCTCTTGAGCGTGCAAGCGGCATGATGCCGCGCCGCCGCCCGCTCCTCCCCCACCGCCCGCAGGACGCGCAGCGACGCGCGCGCCGCCGCCGGCTTCCAGGCCACCCTCCGCACACCAGCGGCCGGCTTTCGCCTCTCCACCATGCGCGGCCCGGCTCGCATCCCCATCGCGCAAAAACCCCGCGCGACCCGCCCTCCGGCGGCGGAATCGCGGATTCAGTAAATAATCACGGGGACGTGATGCGTAATCACACATATGTGATAAGTAATAACGAAGCCGTGATTAGAAATAACGAAAGTAATAACGTGTCCGTGACCTGAAATAACGAAATAGTGATTTGAGATAACCGCCGTATTTATCTATATTACTTCCTCGAGAAACAACGAAAAAGCAGAGATAAAGCACAACCCGCTCAGACCGAGAGAAAGGAGAAAATGATGATGAAAGCGCCAGTCCGAACCGTAGCCGTACTCGCTTCCTTCGTTGTACCGCTTCTCTCCGCAACTGTCGCCAACGCCCAGGTACTCTGCGGGCCTCGCGACGCGGCCGTCGCCCAGCTCGCGAGCCAGTACAACGAGCGGGTTGTCGGTCGAGGTCTCGTCGACAGCGATCGAGCGATGATCGAACTGTTCGTAAGCGAGACCGGCACGTGGTCCGTCGTCGTCACCGACACCAACAAACGCAGTTGCTTCCTGGCCAGCGGCGTGAGCTGGACAAAGGCGCCGCTGCTCGTCGATGACCCAAGCTGAGCGGCGGTCAAACCCATCGACGAAGAGGGAAATTGCGATGACAGAAATCCAGCCCGAGACAGAAGTAGTGAAAGCCCGGGGAATCGACCTGGGAAGGCAGGCTGAACAGGCCCGCAGATTGGGCCCGGAGAAGACAGCCCAGAAGCTCGACGAACAGGTGGTGAACGAGCTGCGGCATGTAATGGACGAAGCTCTGGTTGACTTGCTGGCCAATTAAGCGGCGCCGGACCCGTCACCCGGCGCAGGCGGCGGCCCTATCCGCGAACTCGTGGCGCCCGATTCTGTGCCGCCTGGGCCTGATCACCAAGCCTGATCACCAAGAAAGTAATCAGGACATCAGGGAATAACTCTCAATCCTGAGTTGGTTCAACATCAAGCAGGAAAGGAACTCGATATGACTCGCCATGCAACCCTCAAGACCGTCGGCGCTCTGCGCGCGTGGCGCCAACGGCGTGCGGCAATCGCCGAGCTGTCGCGACTCGACGACCGCCTGCTGAACGACATCGGCATCGATCGCAACGAGATTCGCGCCGTCGTCAACGGGATGCTGAGCCGGCCGTCAGCGCGGACGTATCGTCCAGCGCCGGCCCGGCATGTCGTCTCCGCCCCCGATCCGGCGCGGCCGGCGGCCGACAACGACAACGAATACGCCGACGTCGCCTGACGCCACCGATCACCACTCGCCGTCTTGCCCCGGAGCCTGATCATCAAGAAAGTAATCAGATATCAAGGAATAACTCTCAATCCTGTTACATATGATAACAGATATGTTATCAATAATCACGAAAGTGATCACGCGTCCGTGACTAGAAATAACGAAATAGTTATTTGATATACCACAATGTTTCACTTAATCTACCCCTCATTACGTATGAGACGCGATTCGGAACCCTTCAATCATCCGAAGCCATAGTTGGCTCAACATCAAGCAGGAAAGGAACTCGATATGACTCGCTCCAGGGCCGTGTCCTCGACCGAGGTGGTCGATATCTTCTCCGCCGCCGGGCTCAAAACTCCAGACGTCTCCATCCTGTCCGACGAGTTCCTGGCCGAGGTGCGGGAGCTCAAGCACCTCAACCTGGCGCTGGGGCTTCTGAAGAAGCTTATCAACGACGAAATCAAGGCCCGGTCGCGGCGAAACGTGGTCCAAGCGCGTTCGTTCGCTGAACTCTTTGAGCACACGATCCGGCGCTACAAAGCGCGGCTCATCGAGATCTCCCAAGTGATCGAGGAACTGGTCGAACTGGCCAAGGAAATGCGGCGAGCGCATCGCCGTGGCGAGGAACTCGGGCTGTCTTAAGAGGAGGTCGCGTTTTACGACATTACGTATGAGACGCGATTCGGAACCCTTCAATCACCCGAAGCCATAGTTGGCTCAACATCAAGCAGGAAAGGAACTCGATATGACTCGCCATGCAACCCTCAAGACCGTCAGCGCCCTCACCGCTTTGGCCCTTACCGCCATGCTCGCCACCAGCGCCTGGGCCAACGGCCCGGTGCATCGGATTAACGACCGCAACAGCTCCATCGATCAAGCCAGCGTTTCGGTGCTCACATTCGAATCTTTGACCCTTAACGCCATGCTCGCCACCAGCGCCTGGGCCAACGGCCCGGTGTATCGGATTAACGACCGCAACAGCTCCATCGATCAAGCGAGCGTTTCGGTGCTCACGTCCGAATCCGATGCGGTAGCACCCCTCTCCGCCGTGACGTTAAGGGAGAGGCGGTTCACAAAAGGACAGGCCATTGCTTCCCTGTACCGCGAAATAAGTCAGTACATACGTATTGGACTAAGCGATCAAGTCCTTGCGGAAATTGGGCTTGCTGTCGGAGATTGAGCGTGCTGTCGAAGACTTCGCGGCGCAGGCGGCGGCCCTATCCGCGAACCCGTGGCGCCCGATTCTGTGCCGCCTGGGCCTGATCACCAAGCCTGATCACCAAGAAAGTAATCAGGACATCGGAAAATAACTCTCAATTCCGTTACATGTGATCACGGACATGTGATAAATAGTGACGAAGTAATCACGCGTCCGTGACTAGAAATGACGAAATAGTTATTTGATTTACCACACTGTTTCACTTAATCTATACATCATTACGTATGAGACGCGATTCGGAACCCTTCAATCACCCGAAGTCGCGGTTGGTTCAACCCCAAACCGGAAAGGAACTCGATATGACTCGCCATGCAAACCTCAAGACCGTCAGCGCCCTCACCGCTTTGGTCCTTACCGCCATGCTCGCCACCAGCGCCTGGGCCAACGGCCCGGTGTAGCGGATTAACGACCGCAACAGCTCCATCGATCAAGCGAGCGTTTCGGTGCTCACGGCCGAATTCGACGTGGTGGCACCCCTCGCCGCCGTGACGTCAGGGAAGAGGTGGGTCACAAAAGGGCGGGGCCGCAGCGCCTCTCAGGGGTAAGTAAGACCGTCTTAGCTCTTTAGCAGCGCGGCTAGTCCCCCTCCCCTCCTAGCGCGCCGCATCGCCCCTTCCCACGGCCGCCCAAAGGCCGTGGGAAGGGGCTCTTTATTTCCGCCCGTCACAAGCGTGAAAGCTCAAGGCGCCGGCATCAGAGGTTGGTCGAATTCCTCCCCCAGAGCTCCGGCTCTTCCCCCATCGACAATCCTCACAAACAACTTCAAAAAATGCTCTTAACAATTTGAATAATAATATAAAACTGTCTCAAAATTTGGTTTGCGCCGGCGCCTTCCTCCGGGAAGATTGCCGCTATGGTTGCGGCTCCGCAGCTCGTTTTTCCCCCACCGCTCAAGGGACGGCATGAGGCGTTGGGAAGCGTGGAGGAATTAAGGTCGAGCCGGAGCAGCAAGCAGGGAGGCCGGATCACCTCGCCTTGGACGCGGAGACCCGCCCGATCACCCCCTCCTCCGGACTCGAGGCCTTGGCGTAAAGGCGATGGGGAATGCGCCCGGAGGTGTAGGCGAGCCGTCCCGCCTCCAGGGCGAGACGCACGGCGCGGGCCATGCTGATGGGATCGCGCGCGCGCGCCACGGCGGAATTCAGCAGCACCCCGTCACAGCCCAGCTCCATCGCCACCGTCACGTCCGAGGCGGTGCCGACCCCGGCGTCGAGGATGATCGGCACCGTGCACATCTCGCGGATGATCCGGATGTTGTAAGGGTTGCGGATGCCCATGCCCGAGCCGATCGGCGCGCCCAAAGGCATGACCGCCGGGCAGCCGAGGTCTTCCAGCTTCTTGGCCGTCACCGGATCGTCGTTGCAGTAGGGAAGGACGATGAAGCCGTCCTTTACCAGCTCCCGGGCGGCGGGGATGAGCTGTTCCACGTCGGGAAACAGGGTCTCGTCGTCGCCGATGACCTCGAGCTTGACCCAGTCGGTCTCCAGCGCCTCGCGGGCGAGCTGCGCCGTCAGCACGGCGTCCCGCGCGGTATAGCACCCCGCCGTGTTGGGCAGGATGAAATAGCGTCCACCGAGAAGATCGAACAGGCTCTCCCCCCCGGCGTCGAGCCGGACCCGCCGCATCGCCACCGTCACCACTTCGGCGCCGCTCGCCGCGATGGCGTCCAGCATGACCTGCTGATTGGGATATTGGGCCGTGCCGATGAACAGGCGCGAGGTGAAGTCCCGGCCGGCGATGGTGAGTCCGTCGGTCACGGCTTCCCGGTTCCGGGGAGACGGGGGGTCCTTCAATGCCGCCTTCTTCATATGCTCACCCCCCGGCAAGAGGTCGGACGATTTCGATCCTGTCGCCGGGGACGGGACGGGTGGCGTCCCACGCGGCGCGGGGCACCGCCTCCCCGTTGAGGGCCACGGCGACGCCGCGGCGGTCCGGGTCGATGCCAAAGCCGGCGATGAGCGCCCGCAAGCTCCCTCCGGAAAAGTCGTGGGCCTCGCCGTTCACGATGATGATATGGCTGCGGTCGGCGGCCATGACGGGCTCACGCCGCGAAACGGGTCGGGGCGAAGGGCTTGATGTCCTCGCCCAGCTCGCCGGTGAGGATGTAGTGGCTGATCGCGCGGGCGGTGATCGGGGCCAGCAAGATCCCGTTGCGGTGGTGGCCCGTGGCCATGATCAGGCCCGCGGCCTCGCCCACGACCTCGCCCGCGCCCGTCAACGTCCCGGAAACCGGCCCCAGCAAGGGGGCGTCGTCGCGGCTGGTGGGCCTCAGTCCCGCCCACATCTCGTCGATCGGCAGGTCATAGATTCCGGGAAGAGTCTCCCAGGCCCGGCGCAGCAGGTCGTAGACGCCGCCCGCGGTCATGTTCGTATCGAAGCTCATTTCCTCGACCGTGGCGCCGACGAAGAGCCGCCCGTCCTTCCTCGGCACCAGGCAGGTCCCCGGCCCCCACACCACGTGGCGGAGCAGCGGGGCGTCGGCCGGCATCACCAAAGAGAGCATCTGCCCCTTCACCGGGCGCACGGGCGGACGCAGATGATCCGGCAGGCCTTTGAGATTGCGCGACCACGCCCCGGCGGCGATGACCACGGCCTCCGCCTCAACCCGTTCGCCGCCGACCAGGACTCCGCGCACGGCCCCGCCTTCGACGAGGATTTCCTCGACCTCGGCATGTTCGCGCAACGCGCCACCGGCCTTGACGAACGCCGCTTTGAGAGCCACCACCACCTTGCGGTTATCCACCTGGTGGTCGAGCGGGCTGAAGACCCCGGCGGCGACCCCGGACGCGAGATGGGGCTCAAGCCGGCGCGCCTCGGCCCCGGACAGCCATTCCATCTCCAGCCCCATCGAGCGGTGGTAGTCGTAGGAGAATTTCAGGCGCTCGGTGTCGTCGCGGTCGAGCGCGACGACCAGCGTGCCCTCGTCACGGTAATCCACCGCCAGGCCGGAGGCGGCCTCGAGATCGCGGCCGAACTCGGCCCACATGGCGCGGCTTTCCAGAAGCAGGGGCAGCAGGCGCTCCTCGCCCGGCTCGGCCTCGACATGGGCCGCGAGCATGCCGGCCGCCGCCCAGGTTGCGCCGCGCCCGGCCGCGTCCCGCTCGAACACGCTGACAGCCCGCCCGGCCCGCGCCAGATACCATCCGATGGCAAGGCCTGAGATGCCGCCGCCGACGATGACGATCATGGCGCGGCCTCCTCACACGTCCCGGTCTCCTGCCGGCATAGGACAGAAACAGAGCCGGACGGCGCGGGAGGGGGAAAAACAGGATGGAAAAGACAGTCGGCGAACAGGCGCTTCACCGTGGCACTCCCTCCGCTGGTATCAACCAGTTCAGGTTCGATGGGTATGCTCTCAGTCCCTACCTTGTGAGAAGATAAGGACACCCCAGTCCTTTGCCCGTCCTCACCATGTGATCTCTTGCCGCCGATTGTCAAGGATTGCGCACGGCTCCCCGGCAAGGATGCCGGTCCGCGACGGCCCGCCCCTCAAGCGCCCGCCGCCACCATCACGGGCGCCGCGCCGTTTCCCCTGACCCCAGCCAGGCCGGGGTGTTATATATCGGGCCACCTGCGTGGATGCCCGCCCGATGCTCAGACAATTCGCCCGCCTGGTGCTCGCCGCCGCCTTCTGCGCCGGCGCCGCAGCGAGTCCCCGGGCCGGAAGTCCCGAGACAGCCGCCGCCAAGGAGACACTGACCATCGGCATCACCCAGTTTCCCTCCACCTTCAACCCCAATATCGACGCCATGCTGGCCAAGTCCTACATCCTCGCCATGACCCGGCGGCCGGTCACGGCCTACGACAAGGACTGGCGGCTGGTGTGCATGCTGTGCACCGAGCTGCCGACCTTCGAGAACGGCCGGGCCTGGCTCGAGGACTTGGCGGACGGCGGCACCGGCATCGCGCTCAGGGTCACGCTCGAAACCGAGGCGAGGTGGGGCGACGGGAGGCCGGTCACCAGCGCCGATGCGGTCTTCACCTGGCAGGTCGGCCGCCATCCCGAAAGCGGCGTCAGCGACATGGAGGCCTACCGGCGCATCCTCGACATCGAGGTCGAGGACGACAAGACCTTCGTCCTCCATGTCGACCGGGTGACCTTTGACTACAACGATTTGGGCCTCGACATTCTGCCGGCCCACCTGGAGCGGGCGGCGTTCGCCGAGCCCAGGGAGTACAAGAATCGCACCACCTTCGACACCGACACCACCAACCCGGGGCTCTATTTCGGCCCCTACCGCATCACCCAAGTGGTCTCGGGCTCTCACGTGGTGCTCGAGCCCAACCCGACCTGGTGGGGCCCGCCCCCCCATTTCCGCCGCATCGTCGTGCGGGTGATCGAGAACACCGCCGCGCTCGAGGCCAATCTCCTGTCCGGCGCCATCGACTACATCGCCGGCGAGCTGGGACTCAGCCTCGACCAAGCGCTCGCCTTCGAGAAGCGCCACGGCGAGGACTACAACGTCGTCTACAGGCCGGGGCTCATCTACGAGCACATCGACCTCAACCTGGACAACCCGATCCTGGCGGACCGGCGGGTGCGCCAGGCCTTGGTCTACGGCCTCGACCGCCAGGCGATCAGCGACCAGCTGTTCGAGGGGCGCCAGCCGGTCGCCCACACTAACGTCAACCCCCTCGACTGGGTCTATGCCGACGACATCCAGACCTATGCCTACGACCCGGAGAAGGCCGCCGAGCTCCTGGACCAAGCGGGCTGGACCGCGTTCAAGGACGGCATCCGCCACAACGCCGGGGGCGAGCGGCTCACGCTCGAGCTCATGACCACGGCCGGCAACCGCTCGCGCGAGCTGGTCGAGCAGGTCCTGCAAAGCCAGTGGCGCCAGCTTGGCATCGACATCCGCATCCGTAACGAGCCGGCGCGGGTGTTCTTCGGTCGGACGGTGCGTGAGCGCAGGTTCACCGGGCTCGCCATGTTCGCCTGGATCAGCTCGCCCGAGGGCGTGCCGCGCACCACCCTGCACTCGGACCAGATTCCGACGCCGGAGAACAATTTCGCCGGCCAGAACTACACTGGATTCCGCGACGCCGAGATGGACGCCCTCATCGACCGGATCGAGGTCGAGCTCGACCGCGCGGCCCGCCGCCGCATGTGGCACCGCCTGCAACAGATCTATGCCGAGGCACTGCCGGTGATCCCGCTCTATTTCCGGGCCAACGCCTACATCCTGCCCAAATGGCTCGCGGGCGTTGAGCCCACCGGGCACCAATATACGAGCACGCTATGGGTGGAAAACTGGCGGGCCGTACCTTGAATCCCCCGGGCTGAATCCCATGACCGGTCCGAGCCCGATCACCGCCGAGGAGCCGCAGAGGCTTCTCGAGGTCGACGGCCTCGAGGTGACGTTCCTTACCCGGCGCGGGGCCTTGAGGGCCGTGGACGGCATCAGCTACGACATCGCGACCCGCCGCACCCTGGGCGTGGTCGGGGAGTCAGGCTGCGGCAAGTCGGTGACCGCGCTCACCCTCCTGCGCCTGGTGCCGCCGCCGGGCGCGATCACCGGCGGGAGCATCCACCTCGAGGGCATCGATCTCTTGTCCCTGAGCGAAGCCCAGATGGAGCGCGTGCGCGGCAACCGCATCGCCATGATCTTCCAGGAGCCGATGACCTCACTCAATCCGGTCTTCACCGTCGGCGACCAGATCGCCGAGGCCTTCCGCATCCACCGCAACGCCAGCCGGGCCGAAGCCCGGGAGCAGGCGGTCGAGCTCCTGCACCGGGTCGGCATCCCGGCGCCCCGGGCGCGGGCGCGGGACTATCCCCACCGGCTCTCCGGCGGCATGCGCCAGCGGGCGATGATCGCCATGGCGCTCGCCTGCCGCCCGGCGCTGCTCATCGCCGACGAGCCGACGACGGCCCTCGACGTCACGGTCCAGGCGCAGATCCTGGAGCTGATGCTCGAAATCCAGGCGGCGTTCGGCATGGCGATCCAGTTCATCAGCCACAATCTGGGGGTGATCTCGGAGGTCGCCGACGAGGTGATGGTCATGTACGCCGGCCGGGTGGTCGAGCACGCGCCGGCGCAGGCGCTGTTTGCCAACCCGCTGCACCCCTACACCCGCGCCCTCATGGACACGGTTCCGCGGCTGGGCCGGCGGCGGCGACCGACCGCGATCCCGGGCACGGTGCCCGACCCATTCGACCTGCCGCGCGGCTGCCGGTTCTCGGATCGCTGTCCCCTGGTGGGGGCGGAATGCCGAGAGGCCGAGCCGGAACTCCTGGATGAGGGCGGCGGCCATCGGGTCGCCTGTTTCAAGGCGGGCCAATGACGACCCAGCCGTCCACGCCGGACCCGACGGACCGGAAGGACGCCCCCCTCCTCGAAGTCACGGCCCTGGTCAAACACTTCCCGGCCAAGGGCAAGGGGCTGTTCGGCGCGCACGGCGTGGTCCACGCGCTGAACGGCGTGAGCTTCAGCCTCGAACGCGGGGAGACCCTGGCCGTGGTCGGAGAATCGGGCTGCGGCAAGACCACCCTCGGCCGTACCCTCGCCCTCCTGTACCGGCCGACGGCGGGCTCCATACGCCTCAAGGGGCGCGATCTCACCCGCCTTGCCGGGCGCGCGCTGAAATCCGTGCGCCGGG
>JACZXZ010000015.1 GCA_022571365.1 Pseudomonadota bacterium
TGTCGATGAAGAACTTCATGGGGGCAAGCCTCTGGATAGCCGGTTGAGCGCGAGGATCTCGCGCGGCGTCTTCTCCGCGGCCGAAACCGGCTTCCTTGGCCCGGCCGCCGTTCGCAACTAAAGTGTATCCCATGACCGCGCGCGGCGCTAGCACGAGCCACGGGTCGACGGCGCGATTCACCGGGGGAGCGATCGCGGCCGGGCGCGTCTCGGTGCTGCTGCCGCTGCCGCTCGAAGGGGCGTACGACTACCGCGTGCCCCGGGGCATGGCGCTCGAGCCCGGCGATCTCGTGGTCGTGCCGCTGGCCCGGCGCGAGGTGGCGGGCGTGGTCTGGGGGGCGGCCGCGGGCAAGGTGGCCCCGGAGAAGGTCAAGGAAGTGATCGCCCGGCTCGACGCCCCGCCGTTCACCGCCGAGCTTTGCCGTTTCATCGACTGGGTCGCCCGCTACACTCTCGCCCCCCCGGGCGCGGTGCTGCGCATGGCCATGAGCGCGCCGGCGGCGCTGGTCCCGCCGAAATCCCGGATCGGCTACCGGCGCGCCGAAGCTTCCGGGGAGGAGCCGGAGGTCAGGCTCACCGCGGCGCGCCGCCGGGTGCTGGCGGTGCTCGCGGGCGGCCCGCCGCGTCCGGCGCCGGAGCTGGCCCGCGAGGCCGGGGTCGGGCCACGGGTCGTGCGCGGCCTCGCCGATGCCGGGGTTCTCGAGCCCGTGGTCATGGCGCCCCGCACGCCGTTCGAGACGCCTGACTGGCGGCGGAAGGGTGTCGATCTCTCGTCGTCCCAGATGACGGCCGCGGCCGCGCTTTGCCCCAAGGTGCGGAAGGGCGGCTTCGGCGTGACCCTCATGGACGGGGTGACCGGTTCGGGCAAGACGGAGGTCTATTTCGAGGCGATTGCAGCCGCGCTTGGGAAGGGCGGACAGGTTCTTGTCCTGGTCCCGGAAATCGCCCTCACCGCCCAGTGGCTCGACCGGTTCGCCCGGCGCTTCGGCGCCCGCCCGGCCGAGTGGCACTCGGATTTGACGCCCGCCTACCGCCGGCTCACCTGGCGCGCGGTGGCGGAGGGCCAGGCGCGGGTCGTGGTGGGGGCGCGTTCGGCGCTGTTTCTGCCGTTTGCCGGGCTCGGGCTGATCGTCGTCGATGAGGAGCACGACAGCTCCTTCAAACAGGAGGAGGGCGTCATCTACCACGCTCGCGACATGGCCGTGGTGCGCGCCCGTCTCGCGGGGATCCCCATCACTCTGGTGTCGGCGGTGCCTTCGCTGGAGACTGTGACCAACGTCGAGGCCGGGCGCTACGACCGGCTTCACTTGCCCGATCGCTTTGGCGGGGCGCGGCTGCCCGAGATCCAGGTCATCGACATGCGCCAGGACCGGCCGGAGCGCCAGTGCTGGTTGTCGCCGATCCTGAAGGCGGCGCTTCAGGACACCGTGGCGGCGGGAGAGCAGGCGATGCTGTTCCTGAACCGCCGCGGCTACGCGCCCCTGACCCTGTGCCGGGCCTGCGGCCATCGCTTCGACTGTCCGAACTGCACCGCCTGGTTGGTCGAGCACCGCCTGGCCAGGCGGCTGGAATGCCACCATTGCGGCTATTTGGCGTCGATGTCGTCGGCCTGTCCGGCCTGCGGCGCCGAGGACACGCTCGCCGCCTGCGGCCCCGGCGTCGAGCGGCTGGCCGAGGAGGTGACCCGGGCCTTCCCCGAGGTCCGCTTCGCCATCATGGCGAGCGACACGATGACGGGCCCGCGGGCGGTGGCCGCGCTGGTGCGGCGCGTCGAGACGCACGCGCTGGACCTGTTGATCGGCACCCAGATCATGGCCAAGGGCCACCACTTTCCGCTGTTGACGCTGGTCGGCGTGGTCGACGCCGACCTCGGCCTTGCCGGCGGCGACCTGCGCGCCGTCGAGCGCACCTATCAGCTGCTCCACCAGGTGGCGGGCCGCGCCGGCCGGGCCGAGCGGCCGGGCCGCGTCTACGTCCAGACCTACATGCCGGAGCACCGGGTCATGGAGGCGCTGGTGAGCGGGGAGGCCGGTCGTTTTCTCGAAGCCGAAGCCGCCTCCCGGCGGGCCCGGCGCATGCCGCCCTTCGGCCGGCTGGCGGCGCTCATCGTCTCGGGCGCGGATGCCCAAAGGGTGGATGCCGCCGCCCGGGCGTTGGGCCGCGCCGCGCCAAGGGGCAAGGGCATCGAGGTCTTAGGCCCGGCGCCGGCGCCGCTCAGCCTCCTGCGCGGGCGCCACCGCCGCCGCCTGCTCTTGAAGGCCGAGCGGAGGGTGAACGTGCAGGCGGTCTTGGGCGACTGGCTCGGCCGGGTCAAGGCGCCGGCGGGCGTGCGGGTTCAGGTGGACGTGGACCCCTACAGCTTCCTCTAGGGCCAGGGAAAAGGGCCAGGGAAACCGGCGGATTTCCCCCCTTTGCAGCCAAATTCGCGGAGCCCTGAACCGGGCCGGGAGGCCCCGTTCGCTCGGGTTGCCACGCAAAGATGAGTGTGTTAGGAAACGCGGGCTTTTCGGGCGGGGCAGGGACCCGCCCGAAGAGGTTTTTATGTGCTAATCTCCGCGATTGGCATCTCCATTGCGTCCGGCGGTTTTGAGGATTCACCCAGGTGGCATCCCAGACGACAGGCATTTCCGAGGTCGCCGGGCGTTACGCCACTGCGCTTTACCAGCTCGCCGACGAGCAGAAGATGCTCGACCGGGTGGCGTCTGATCTCAAGGAGCTCAGGGCCATGATCGGCGGTAGCGACGATCTCAAGCGGCTGATCCGCAGTCCGATGGTCGCCCGCCAGGACCAGGCCCGGGTCATGGCGGCGCTCGCGGAGAAGGCCGGCTTGTCCGATCTGACCCGCCGCTTCGTCGGCGTGGTGGCTGCCAATCGCCGTCTGTTTGCGATGCTCGTGATCATCGATGCCTATCTCAAGCTTCTGGCGGCGCGGCGTGGCGAGGTGACGGCTGAGGTGGCCTCGGCGAAAGCGCTCACTGACAGGCAGGTCCAGGCCTTGAGCGGCGCCCTGCGGAAGGTGGCGGGGGCCAAGGTTTCGATCGATTTCAAGGTCGATCCGGGACTCATCGGCGGCCTCGTCGTCAAGCTCGGCTCGCGGATGGTGGATTCCTCGCTCCGCGCCAAGCTGCAGAGATTAGAGCTCGCCATGAAGGGAATTGGGTGATGGAAATCCGGGTCGCGGAAATCTCCGCGATCATCAAGCAGCAGATCGCCGACTTCGACGCCGGGGCCGACGTCTCCGAGGTCGGCCGGGTGCTGTCCGTCGGCGACGGCATTGCCCGCGTCTACGGCCTCGACAACGTGCAGGCCGGCGAGATGGTCGAGTTCCCCGGCGGGATCCGGGGAATGGTGCTCAACCTCGAGACCGACAATGTCGGCGTGGTGATCCTGGGCGACGACCGCGACATCAAGGAGGGCGATGTCGTCAAGCGCACCGGCGCCATCGTCGAGGTGCCCGTGGGCAAGGGGCTCTTGGGCCGCGTCGTCGACGGTCTGGGCAATCCGATCGACGGCAAGGAGCCCCTTGCGGACGTCCAGATGGCCCGGGTCGAGGTCAAGGCGCCCGGCATCATCGCGCGCCGGCCGGTGCATGAGCCGGTGCAGACCGGCCTGAAGGCGATCGACAGCCTGATTCCGATCGGCCGCGGCCAGCGCGAGCTCATCATCGGCGACCGCCAGACCGGCAAGACCGCGATTATCGTGGATACCATCATCAACCAGAAGCGCTTCAACGAGGGCGCCGACGAGTCGAAGAAGCTCTATTGCATCTATGTCGCCATCGGCCAGAAGCGGTCGACCGTGGCGCGCATCGTCAAGACGCTGGAAGATTATGGCGCCCTCGACTACTCCATCATCGTCGCGGCGACCGCCTCGGAGCCGGCGCCGTTGCAGTTTCTGGCACCCTACGCCGGCTGCACCATGGGCGAGTACTTCCGCGACAACGGGATGCACGCCGTCATCTTCTACGATGACCTCTCCAAGCACGCGATCGCCTACCGCCAGATGTCGCTTTTGCTGCGCCGGCCGCCGGGCCGCGAGGCCTATCCGGGCGACGTGTTCTATTTGCACTCGCGCTTGCTCGAGCGCGCGGCCAAGATGAACGAGGATCACGGCGCCGGGTCCTTGACCGCGCTGCCGGTCATCGAGACCCAGGCCAACGACGTTTCGGCCTACATCCCGACCAACGTGATCTCCATCACCGACGGCCAGATCTTCCTCGAGACCGATCTGTTCTACGCCGGCATCCGCCCGGCGGTTAACGTCGGCATCTCGGTGAGCCGGGTCGGCTCCGCCGCTCAAATCAAGGCCATGAAGCAGGTCTCCGGGCGCATCAAGCTGGAGCTCGCCCAGTACCGCGAGATGGCGGCCTTCGCCCAGTTCAGCTCCGACTTGGATGCCGCGACCCAGAGGTTGTTGGCCCGCGGCGCGCGCTTGACCGAAGTGTTGAAGCAGCAGCAGTTCCAGCCGATTGCCATCGAGGAGCAGGTGGTGGCGATCTTCGCCGGGGTCCGGGGCTATCTCGATTCGATCAAGGTCGCGGACGTGACCCGCTTCGAGGAGTCGCTGATCGACGAAATGCGCGCCAGGGGCGCCGACATTCTTGAGGCGATCCGCACCGAGGAGGAGATTTCCAAGACGACCGAGGACAAGCTCGCCAAGTTCCTCGACCGCTTCGTCAAGACATTCGCATGACCTCTGCTGGGTGAGGCCTCGAAGCCCGGGGGTCAGGCCGCTCGCCGGACGGCGCCTGGATTTGGCCAGAGATTAAAGACCGAAGCCGCATGCCAAGCCTCAAAGATCTCAGGAACCGCATCAGCAGCGTCAAGTCGACCCAGAAGATCACCTCGGCCATGAAGATGGTGGCGGCGGCGAAGCTCCGGCGCGCCCAGGAGCAGGCCGAGGCGGGTCGCCCCTATGCCGACCGTATGGAGCGCATGCTGGGCTCGCTCACGGCGAGCCTCGAGGGCCGGGAGGACGCGCCGCGGTTGCTCGCCGGGACCGGCCGGGACAACGTCCATCTGATCATCGTTGCGACCTCCGACCGGGGCCTGTGCGGGGCGTTCAACTCGTCCATCGTTCGCGACGCCCGCCGGCTCATGAAGGATTTGCGGGGCGACGGCAAGACCATCAAGATCTTCTGCATCGGCCGCAAGGGGCAGGAGCAGCTCAAACGCGAATTCGGCTCCCACATCGTCGACACCGTCGATGAAGTGGGCAAGCCGCGCCTGCACTTCGGCGATGCTTCGGGCATTGCCGAGCGCGTGCACGCGCTGTTCGAGGCCGGCGAGTTCGATGTCTGCACCATTGTCTACAACCACTTTCGATCGGCCATGACCCAGCTCGTCACGCGCCAGCAGCTCATCCCCTGGCCGTTGTCGGAGGCGGCCGAGGAGGTGGCGGAAGGGCCGCGGGCGGTCTACGAGTACGAGCCGTCGGAGGAGGAAATCCTCGCCGAGCTCATGCCGCTCAATCTGGCGGTTCAGATCTACCGGGCGCTTCTGGAGAACGCCGCCAGCGAGCAGGGCGCGCGCATGACGGCGATGGACAGTGCCACCCGCAACGCCGGCGACATGATCGACAAGCTGACCCTCTATTACAACCGCACGCGCCAAGCGTATATTACCAACGAGCTCATTGAGATCATCTCGGGCGCCGAGGCGCTGTAGCCCCCCGGCGGGATCCTATGGCTCGTCCGGATCTCTAGGTCAGGAGCCCAGCATGGCGAGAAACATTGTCGGCACGATCACACAGGTCATGAGTGCCGTCGTCGACGTCCGCTTCGAGGGCGATTTGCCGCCGATCCTGAATGCGCTTCACCTCGAGAACCACGGCAAGCTCTTGGTGCTCGAGGTGGCGCAGCATCTTGGCGAGTCCACCGTCCGCACCATCGCCATGGACAGCACCGACGGGCTGGTGCGCGGCCAGGAGGTCGCCGACACCGGCGGTCCGATCACCGTTCCCGTCGGTCCGGAGACCCTCGGCCGGGTGATGAACGTGATCGGCGAGGCGATCGACGAGCGCGGGCCGATCGAGACCAAAATGCGCTCGCCGATTCACCGGCCGGCGCCGCCGCTGACCGACCAATCGACGGAAGCGGAGATCCTGGTCACCGGCATCAAGGTCATCGACTTGCTCGAGCCTTATCCGAAGGGCGGCAAGGTCGGTTTGTTCGGCGGCGCCGGGGTCGGCAAGACCGTGATCATCATGGAGCTGATCAACAACATCGCCAAGGCCCATGGCGGCTACTCGGTGTTCGCCGGGGTCGGGGAGCGCACCCGCGAGGGCAACGACCTTTACAACGAGATGATCGAGTCGGGCGTCATCAAACTCGACGGCAAAGGCTCGAAGGCGGCGCTGGTCTTCGGCCAGATGAACGAGCCGCCGGGCGCCCGCGCCCGGGTCGGGCTCACCGGTCTCGCTGTGGCCGAGTATTTCCGCGACGAGGAAGGCCAGGACGTGCTGTTGTTCATCGACAACATCTTCCGCTTCACCCAGGCCGGCTCGGAGGTCTCGGCGCTGTTGGGCCGCATTCCCTCGGCCGTCGGCTATCAGCCGACCCTGGGCACCGACATGGGGATGCTCCAGGAACGCATCACCTCAACCAATAAGGGGTCGATCACCAGCGTCCAGGCGATTTACGTGCCCGCCGACGATCTCACCGACCCGGCGCCGGCCGCCTCGTTCGCCCATCTGGACGCCACCACGGTGCTGTCGCGCCAGATCGCCGAAGTCGGCATCTACCCCGCCGTCGATCCGCTTGATTCGACCTCGCGTATGCTCGACCCTCGAATCGTCAGTGAAGAGCATTACCAGGTCGCCCGCGAGGTCCAACGCGTGCTCCAGACCTACAAGTCGCTCCAGGACATCATCGCCATCTTGGGCATGGACGAGCTGAGCGAGGAAGACAAGCTGACCGTGGTCCGCGCCCGCAAGATCCAGCGCTTCCTGTCACAGCCGTTCCACGTCGCCGAGGTATTCACCGACCATAAAGGTGTGTTCGTCAGCCTCGAGGACACGATCAAAGGCTTCAAGCAGATCATCGAGGGCGAGCATGACGACCTGCCCGAGGCGTCGTTCTACATGGTCGGCACCATCGAGGAGGCGGTGGACAAGGCGCGCCAGATGGCCGCGGAGGCGGCGTGAGGACCTCGCCGCCCCCTGGGCTCAGGCGGCCTCCACGGCGCGCTCCGGGGGATGCGCGGAACTAGAAAAGATCCTGGCGGATCGAGACTCGAGGGGTAGATCGAATGGCGGAGAAGGTGGCCTTCGAGCTGGTATCTCCGGAGCGGCTCTTGATCTCCGAAGCGGTCGACATGGTGGTGGTGCCGGGGACGGAAGGTCATTTCGGCGTCCTTCCCGGCCATGCGCCGTTCACCTCCACGGTCAGGCCCGGCGTCATCGAGATCTACAATGGGGGCGAGGTCACCGGGCGGCTCTTCGTCGCCGGCGGTTTCGCCGAGGTCACGCCGGAGCGCTGCACCGTGCTCGCCGAGGAGGCGATGGCGCCGGGCGAGATCGACCGCGGCCAGGTGGAAAGCCAGATCCGCGACTTGGGCGAGGATATGAGGGGCGCCCAGACCGACACCGAGCGCCGCGCCGTCCAGGCCCGGCTCCTGGTCGCCGAGGCCAAGCTCGCCGCACTTGAGGAGACATCTGGGCGGTAGGCTTGGCGTTGGCGGCGGTTGTCCACATGCCGTGCCAGGTTCGAGTCGCCAGTCAATTGAACACAGCCCTGAACGCGGTATAATCGACCGAGAGGTTGATGCGATCTTGGGTGTTCACCCGTAAAGGCCATGAAACACTGGACCCTGGATGACATACCCTGGGAGCGCTTCGACCGCCGCTCAGTCGATCCCGATATCGTGAAGGTCGTGAAAGCCGCGAGCATGGTCGAGCACAACGCTGGCGATTACGCCACCTATCTGTGCAATGTTTTCCATGACGATCCCGAGTTCCAGGAAGCCGCGAGACGCTGGGCTCGAGAGGAGGTCCAGCACGGCCGGGCCCTCGCCCGTTGGGCCAAGCTGGCCGACCCTGAGTTCGACTTCGAGGCCAGCTTCAAGCGCTTCAGGCAAGGCTTCCACCTGCCTCTGGAGGCGCGCGAATCGGTGCGCGGCTCGCGTGCGGGCGAGTTGATCGCGCGCTGCATGGTGGAGGTCGCCACCAGCTCCTACTATATGACGCTCCACGATGCCACCGATGAGCCGGCGCTCAAGGAAATCTGCCGCAACATCGCCGCCGACGAGCTGCGTCATTACAAGCTGTTTTACAGCCATCTGAAGCGCTATCTGGAGAGGGAGAGGCTGGGCCGCTGGCGCCGGCTCCTGGTCGCCCTCGACCGCATCACGGAATCGGAGGATGACGAGCTCGCCTACGCTTATTATGCGGCGAACGGCGGCGACGAGCCCTATGACCGGCGGCGCAGCACCCGCGCCTATATCCACCGCGTCTATTCCAACTACCGGCCCAGGCATGTGGAGCGCGCCGTTGCCATGATCCTCAAGGTCATCGGCTTCAAGTCCCACGGCCGGTTCAATCTGTGGCTCACGAAGATCGTCTGCTGGTTCATGCAATACCGCAGCCAACGCTTGGCCCGCGCCGGGGCGTAGGCGCGAATCGGCATCTGGCTGTCCTGGGGACTCAGCGCTCTTTATAGTTCCCGAAAAGTCGACGTCGGACTTGCCGGCTTCGAAGCGCCGGCCCCATAAATCTGCATGAACGGCCTCGGGCAGTCTGGTCGCCGTCCACTCCGCCGAGCCGGCGGAGGCTGCCGTTAGCGAGCCGATCGTTCGGCTTTCATCGAGCCCGTGTTTCATCGAGCCCGTGTTTCATCGAGCCCGTGTTTCATCGAGCCCGTGTTTCATCGAGCCCGTGAATTCACCCGCTTGTCCGGCGCCGCCGTGCATCCCTCAGGCACCCGGCGCAACCGCTTGGCCTCTCGCTATTCGCCTTGGCCGAGCGCGCGGACCAGGGGTCCGAACTCCGCGATAAGGTCCCGGTAGAGCTGGCGCTTGAACGGCACGATGAGCTCCGGCAGCGCATCCAACTCGACCCATTTCCAGGCGCAGAATTCGGCCTCGGCCGTGTGGATGTCGATGTCTGCGTCGCTGCCGGTAAAACGCAGCAGATACCACTTCTGCCTCTGACCGCGGTAGCGGCCGCCCCACAGCTTGCCGGCCAGGTCGGCCGGCAGGTCGTAGCTGAGCCAGTCTTTGCTTTCGGCGATGATTCGAGCCTTGTCGGTGCCGATCTCCTCCTTGAGTTCCCTGAGCGCCGCCTGGGGCGGGCTCTCGTCCTCGTTGATGCCGCCCTGGGGCATCTGCCAGGCCTTGCCCGGGGTGTCGATGCGGCGGGCCACGAACACCCGGCCTTCCCCGTTCACCAACATAAGGCCGACCCCAGGGCGATAGCCGAGAGCCGCCCTTGTCCGCATGGTCATCGGCCAGGCTGCCTGGCGACGACAGCGGAGGCCGGCGCCAGGCCCTTGGCCCTCGGCGTCGGCAACCGTCGGCTCAGGTGCTTGATGGCGGCATGGTCAGGGGTCCGGAGGGCGATGACCGCCGCCCCGGCCGTGAGGTAGGGCCACGCGACTTGGCCCCCGATCGGGGCCACCAACGGCAGGAAAGCGACGGCAAGCGGATTGCTGAAGCGGCGCCGGCCGCCTGCGTCTTGCCCGACACTCACGGCCCCATCCTGCTCCAACTCGGCCGTCTGGACAGGAAGGATGGCTTCAGTTCGCCGCTCTGGCGCTGAACAGGGCGAGTCCTCTCAAGAGGTCAAGCGCGCGGGCCAGCTGGTAGTCTTCCATCGCCGCCGGCGGACGGTCTTCCCCCGGCAAAACCTCCTCTTCGGCGTTTTGCTCCCCTTGGTTGGACAGCGCGCCGGGCAGGTCCTCCTCCCGACGGGAACGATCTTCATCGATCGCCTCGATGCGCACCTGTTCGACAACGATGTCCGGATCGATTCCCTTGGCCTGGATGGAGCTGCCTGAAGGCGTGAAGTAGAGCGCGGTGGTGAGCCGTATCGCCCCATGTCCCGGCAGCGGGAAGATGGTCTGGACCGAGCCCTTGCCGAACGACCGGGTGCCGAGGATGATGGCGCGCCGATGATCCTTCAATGCGCCGGCGACGATCTCCGAGGCCGATGCCGAGCCGCTGTTGATCAGGACCACGATCGGCAGGCCTTCGGCAAGGTCGCCGGGCTGGGCGTTGAATCGCTGGTAGCTTTCCTTGTTCCGGCCACGGGTGGAGACGATTTCGCCCTTGTCCAGGAAGGCGTCGGACACGGCCACCGCCTGTTCCAACAAGCCGCCCGGGTTGTTGCGCAGGTCCAGGATGAATCCCTGTAGGCGGCGGTCGCCCAGGTCGTCCTTGATCGCTTGGACCGCGTTTTCAACTCCCCCTTCGGTCTGTTCGTTGAAGGTGGGGATCCTGATGTAGCCGATATCGCCCTCGAGCCGCCAGCGCACCGACTGGATCTTGACGATCGCCCGGGTGATGGAGATGTCGAAGGGTTCCATGCCGTCGCGGCGGATGGTCAGCAGGATGTCCGTATCGACCAACCCGCGCATGCGCTCCACCGCTTGCTCGAGGGTCAGACCCAGAACCGGCTCACCGTCCAGGTGGGTGATCAGATCGCCGGGCTTGATCCCGGCGCGGTAGGCCGGGGTGTCGTCGATCGGCGAGATCACCTTGACCAGTCCGTTCTCCATGGTGACCTGGATGCCGAGACCGCCAAATTCACCCTTGGTTTGGATCTGCATCTCCTGGTAGCTCTTGGCATCGAGATAGCTCGAATGGGGATCGAGCGAGGTCAACATGCCGCTGATTGCGGCCTCGATGAGGTCCTGATCGGTGACTTCCTCGACGTATTTCGAGCGCACGTGCTCGAACACGTCACCGAACAAGTTAAGCTGGCGATAGGTGTCGGAGCCGTTCTCCTGTGCCGTCGCCGGCATGGGCGATAGCAGCAGAAAAGCCGCCAAACTCGCCGCCGCAATGAAATTACGCATCACACATAGCCCTACTCTTTGCGAACCATCAGCCACGGCAACGGGTTGATGGGTTGACCGTTGCGGCGGAGCTCGAGGTAAAGTTCCGGATTGCCATCCACTGGCCGCCCCATGCGGCCAACCGGTTCGCCCGCCATCAACCACTGGCCGACGACGCAATCGATCCGCGACAAACCTGCGAGCAACGTATGATATCCTTCGTTGTGCTCGATGATCAAGATTTGCCCATAGCCGCGGAACTGGCCGGCGAACACCACCTGGCCGTCATAGGGTGCCACGACCTGGGCTTCTGCCCGGGTTTGGATGGTAATGCCCTGGGCCGGGGTGCCGAACTCGGTGTTCTGCCCGTAGCGGAGGATCACCGGGCCGCGGCCCGGTATGATCAGGCTGCCGCGCGCGGCGGTGATCGGGCGCACGCCTTCGGGCGGGCTGGTGCGCATGAGAGCCACCGGAGCCAGCGTTGGTTCGAGGGCCGGGCCCGTGACAGTCGCGGCGACCGTCCCCTTCTCGGCGCCCCCGGCGGCCGCCAGCTTCTCGATCAACTCGCGGAGGCTTCCGGCTTCGCTGGCCAGCCGTTTGACCCGTTCGGCGATCTTGCGGCGCTCCGCCTCGGTTTGCTGCCGTAGCTCGGTCTTGCGCTTGACGAGTCCGTTCAGGCGATCGCGTTCGGCCTCGAGCGCCGCTATGGCCCCGCTCAGTTCGTCGCGCCGACGGGCGATATCCGCGTGCAGTTCCCTGGTCTCCGACAGCTCCGCGCGCAAGGCGGCGGCGGCGGCCTCGATCGGCGGCAACGCGGCGCGCAGAAGGATTGCACTTCTCACCGTATCGGCCGGCGGCGCCGGCAGCGCGATCAGCGCCTCCGGCGGATGGAGGGCGAGTCGTGTGAGCCCGCCGAGAAAATGGGCCAGCTGCCCACGTTTGGCCTCGAGCGCCTCCGCCTTGACGGCTTCCTCGGCGCCCAGGGCCTGAAGCTTCTCCTCGAGCGTGGAAACCGTCTCCTCGCGATCCTGCGCCGCTTCGGCCGCCTCGATCATCTCGGCACGCAGGGCCTCTACCTCCTTCGATAATGCCTCGGCCTCCCGCGCCAGGACGGCCTGCCGCTCGCGGTCCGCGTCGAGCGCGCGCTCGACGTCGGCCAGCTTGGTTTCGGCCTCCGACGCTGGGGCGGGGGAGGCAAAGGCGATCAGGGCGGCCAGGACGAGGGCCGCGCCACGGCTGTCAGGCCGAAGCGCGCTCTGCGGCGGCAACACGGCGTGCTCCGGCCGGCACGATCAACGATTGTCCGGTCATCGCCACGGCCGTCAGGCCGAAGCGCGTTCTGCGGCGGCAACACGGCGTGCTTCGGCCGGCACGATCAACGATTGTCCGGTCATCGCCGCAGGCTGGTTCAGGCCCATAAGATTGAGCACCGTCGGCGCGACGTCGGCCAGCCGTCCGTCCCGCAGCTCCGCGACTCCGGCCCCCGCGCCGACCAGGATCACCGGAACCGGATTCCGGGTATGGGCGGTGTGGGACTGGCCGGTGGCTGGATTGCTCATCATCTCGGCGTTGCCGTGATCGGCGGTGATGAGCAGGGCGCCGCGCTTTTCGCTCACCGCCTTGACCAGCCGCCCCAAACAGGCGTCGACCGCCTCCACCGCCCCGACGGCGGCCGTCAGATTGCCGGTGTGGCCGACCATGTCCACGTTGGCGTAGTTGACCACGATCAGGTCGAACGCGCCGCTCTCGATGGCGGCGATCAGCCGGTCGGTGATCTCCGGCGCCGACATCTCGGGCTTGAGGTCATAGGTGGCCACCTTGGGCGAGGGAACCAGGATGCGCTTCTCGCCGGAGAACTCGCGTTCCTTCCCGCCGTTGAAGAAGAAGGTGACGTGGGCGTATTTTTCGGTCTCGGCGATCCTGAGCTGGCTCATGCCGGCGGCGGCCACCACTTCGCCGAGCGTGTCCTTGAGATGTTCGGACGGGAACAGCGTCGGCACGAAGTTGTTGAGTGCGGCCGAGTACTCGGTCATGCCGAGGACGGCGGCGAGGTTGACGACGGTCCCGCGCTTGAAGTCGTCGGACCCGGGGTCGACCAGCGCGGTTAAGATCTGGCGGACGCGGTCGGGGCGGAAATTGGCCATGAGCACGCCGTCGCCGTCGGCCATCCCGCCATAGCCGCCAATCACCGTCGGCACCGTGAATTCGTCGCTGATGTCCTTCTCGTAGCTTTGCGCGACGGCGGCGAGCGCGTCGTCGGCCCGTTCTCCCTTGGCCTCGACCAGGGCCTCGTAAGCGCGCTGTGTGCGCGCCCACCGCTGGTCACGGTCCATGGCGTAGTAGCGCCCAATCACGGTCGCGATGGTGCAGCCCGGCACCTCCGCCGTGTCGTCGATCAGCTTGGCGAGATATTCTCCGGCGCTCCTGGGCGGCGTATCCCGGCCGTCAAGAAAGGCGTGAATGGCGACCTGCAGCCCGGCCTGCCCCAGGAGTTTCGCCAGCCCCTGGATGTGGTTCTGGTGGGCGTGCACGCCGCCCGGGGAGACCAATCCCATTAGCTGGGCGATCCCGCCGCTCGCCTTGAGCCGCGCGATGAAGTCGCCGAGCGCCGGGTTGGCGGCCAGCGAGCCGTCGGCAAGCGCGGCGTCGATGCGCAGCAGATCCTGGTACACCACCCGGCCGGCCCCCAGATTCATGTGGCCCGCTTCGGAGTTGCCCATCTGTCCGCCGGGCAGGCCGACTTGGCGCGCCGAGGCATCGAGGAGGGCGTTGGGACAGCTCGCGATCAGCCCGTCCCACACGGGCGTGGCGGCCGCCAGGATGGCGTTGTTGTGAGGATCGTCACGGTGGCCCCAGCCGTCGAGCACGCACAGCACGACCGGGCGCGGGCGGTGGCCTTCGATCATGGGCCTTATAATAGGGCATCTTGGAGAGCGGGCATAGCCTGCAGGCGGCTGCTCGCGCCCGGTGACGGCGGGTGGCCGCCTTGTAGATGGCTTCCGCCCGCTGGGGCCGCCCGTCCACGGGCCCCGCACCCAACCCGCCCCTGGGTCCAAGCTCAGGCGGTCAACCCGGTGGGGCTCTCGATCTCCGGCAGCTTCATGCCCCACATCTTCTCGAGATTGTAGAAGGCGCGGACCTCGGGGCGGAACAGGTGGACGATCACGTCGCTGGCGTCGATCAGGACCCAGTCGCACCGGGCCAGGCCCTCGATGGGAACCGTCTTGAAGCCGTTGGCCTTGAGCCTTTCCCGCAGGTGCTCGGCCACGGCCGCGATATGCCGCTGCGAGCGTCCGCTGGCGATGATCATGTAATCGGCGATGGTGGTCTTTCCGGCGAGGTCGATGACGACGGCGTCCTCGGCCTTGTCGTCGTCGAGCCAGCGGGTCACCAGCTCGACCAACCGGATGGCGTTAGGTGGGGTTTGCTTGCGTCTTGCGATGACCTCCTCCTCTTCAGATTCGCTTTCCTGCCTCCCGGCGCGTCTTCCGACCGCGGCCGGAGGCCGGGACGGGCGCGCGGATACGCGTTGCCGAGGCGGGATGTAGCGGGGTGTGGAAGAACGTCCACGCCGGCGGCGTCCGGTCGGCCAGCCCGCGGGCTTCCGATTCATCCACCCGCCATCGGTCGAGGCGCCGCGCCGCCTTTCCGGCCAGCGCCTTGGAAGAATATGAGGGCCGGTCGAAAATCGCAACGGGCACGGTGGCAAAAATGGCGGTCCAATTTTCCCATTCGGGGATCTGAACCAGATTGTCGGCGCCCATGATCCAGACGAACTTGGTATCCGGAAAACGGCGTTTCAGCACCCTCACGGTATCGGCGGTGTGCCGCGTTTCAAGCTCGCTTTCGATGTCGCTCACCCAAATGCGCGGGTCGCGCGCCACGGACTCGGCCGCCGCCAGGCGTTCCGCCACCGGCGCCATGCCGGCCTCTGGTTTTAGCGGGTTCTGTGGCGAGATCAGCCACCACAGCTGGTCGAGCCTCAAGAGCTCGAGGGCCAAGAGGCTGATATG
The DNA here is from genome assembly GCA_022571365.1 of Pseudomonadota bacterium. Classification (GTDB taxonomy): domain Bacteria; phylum Pseudomonadota; class Alphaproteobacteria; genus JACZXZ01. The sequence continues at coordinate 15,004 of JACZXZ010000015.1, forward strand.
GCGGTGGCCGTCGTGGGCCGGGTTGAACGAGCCGCCGAGCAAGCCGACTCGGAGGCCGCGGAGGTCCGCACCGCGGGGCGGGCGGAGTTGCTTCAATTTATCCCCGGCCAAGCGTAGGTGTCCGCGCACACGGCCCGGTGATTGGCGTCGAGCCTGGGCTCCATCAGCAGGATGGCGGCGATGCGGCGGGCCATTTGCGTCACCGCGCGCGCCTCTTCCGGTTTGCCCAAGCCGGGGCGGAGAAGGACGGGCCGCCGCCCGTCAAGGCCGGACCTGGCCTGAGCCGCGGACCACGTATTTATAGGTCGTGAGCTCCTCGGCACCGACCGGTCCGCGGGCATGCAGCCTGCCGGTGGAGATCCCGATCTCGGCGCCCATGCCGAACTCGCCGCCGTCGGCGAACTGGGTCGAGGCGTTGCGGAGCACGATGGCGCTGTCGACCCGGGCGAGAAAGCGCTCGGCCGCTTCGTCGTCCTCGGTCACGATCGAGTCGGTGTGGTGGGAGCCGTGCCGGTTGATGTGGGCGATCGCCTCGTCCACGCCGTCCACGATCCTCACCGAGATGATGGCGTCCAGATACTCGGTCTTCCAGTCGGCCTCGGTGGCCGGAACGACGCGGTCGTCCAGGGCCTGGACGGTCTCGTCGCCGCGCACCTCGCAGCCGGCGCCCACGAGGTCGTCGAGAATCGGCTTGAGGTGGCTCTCGGCCGCCCGCCGCTCGATCAGCAGGGATTCGGCGGCGCCGCAGATGCCGGTCCGGCGCATCTTGGCGTTCATGACGATGCGCCGCGCCATCTCCACCTCGGCGGCGCCGTCCACGTAGACGTGGCAGTTGCCCTCGAGATGGGCGATGACCGGGATTCGGCTCTCCTCTCGCACCCTTTCGATCAGGGATCGCCCGCCGCGCGGGATGATGACGTCGATATGCTCGGCCATGGCGAGCATGGCGCCGACGGCGGCCCGGTCGGCGGTCGGCACGAGCTGGATCGAGTCTTCGGGCAGGCCGGCGAGCCTGAGCCCGTGCGCGAGGCAATCCCCGATCGCGGCCGAGGAGTGAAGGCTTTCCGAACCGCCGCGCAGGATCACGGCGTTGCCGGCCTTGAGGCAGAGCCCGCCGGCGTCCGCGGTCACGTTCGGTCGCGACTCGTAAATGACGCCGACGACCCCCAGCGGGACCCTGACCCGGGCGATCTTGAGTCCGTTGGGCCGCGTCCATTCCTTCATCACCTGGCCGACGGGGTCGGCGAGCTTCGCGATCTCCTCGAGGCCGCTGGCCATGGCCTCGATGCGGTCGTCGTCGAGCTCGAGGCGGTCGCGCAGGGCCGCCGACAGGTCCTCGGCCTCGGCCAAATCCTTGGCGTTGGCGGCGAGAATCCGTCCGCGGCCGGTCCTGATCGCGGCGGCGGCGGCCTTGAGCGCTTTGTCTTTGGCCTGGGCGGGCGCCGTGGCGAGGACCTGGGCGGCGGCCCGGGCCGCCTCACCCAGCCCCAGCATCTGGTGGCGGATGTCCTCGGAAAACGCCGGCTCTAAGGCGGACATGAAACCTCCCCGGTTGGTGCGCCGCGAGCTCTCAGCTCGAGGCGAACAAGGCTGAACCGTCGCGATGGCTCATTTCCTCGCGCCCACGATAGCCTAAGAGCGTCTCGATTTCATGGCTTTTGTGGCCCGCGATGCGGCGCGCGTCCGTGGCGGCGCCGGTCGAGAGCCCACGCGCCACCTCGGCGCTGCCGGAGTCGCGCGCGACGACCGCGTCGCCGCGCTCGGAAGGTGGCTTCGACGACGATGTGACGCCCGCAGGCAGCAGGCTTTTGCCGCTGACCGGCGCTTTCGGGCGCGCCCTCGTCGACCGTGATCCCGCCTGGCTGGCTTGACGACCGGAGGCAAGCGGGGGCGCGGCTCCCTTTATGGTGGTTCCGAATGGAAAATTGTCGCGTTTTAGTTGACAGTAAGACGCTTGGCACACATCATGTAGTGTCCGATCCGTAAGGAAAGCGCGTGAACGGCGAGTCCCCGGCAGTGTGCCGGTAAAGAAAGCCGGTAAAGAAAACTAATGTGCCGGTAAAAAAACCTAGAAATCAGGGCGTCCGGGGGAAGGCGGAGTGAACGTCCCATATCGGAAGCTCGAGATTCCGCCGTACTCGAAAAGTGACATCGCATTTCTTGCGCTCGGCACCATTCTAAACGCGGCGTTGACAATATGGGGGCTGGTGTGGGTGACGACCCACTGGCACGTGGTGAATCCGCCTTGGTACGCGTTGGTCGTCGCGCTTGCCCTCGGGCTATTCCTCGCTGATTTCCTTTCCGGTCTTCTGCATTGGGCCTTTGACACATGGTTTGATGAGAAGATGGCGGCTATCTCGCGCATGGTTGTGTTGGTGCGGGAGCACCATGTCTATCCTCATCATATTTTTCGTTACGACATGCACCATGAGGCCGGTTCCGGGTCGTGGACTTCGCTGTTTTTCACGGCGCCGGTTTACGGGCTCGTCACTGTTGGCGTATCTGAGGGCACGATAGTGGGTTTTTCGTCCGTCGTGGCGTGTATCGTTATCTCCCTTTGCATCGTCTTCATGCTTCAATTTCACAAGCTCGGGCATCGCAGAAGCAAGTCGAAAATCATACGCATGTTGCAGGTCTCGCGTCTGCTCATGTCACCCCAGCACCATGGATGGCATCATTCGGCGAACCACGATGTGAAATACTGCCTTATCAACGGGTGGGCCGATCAAGTGCTCGATGCACTGGGGTTTTGGCGGTGGATGGAACGCGTGATTCAGCGCGCCACGGGCGCGGTCCCACGGCGCAATGACCATGAATGGATGAGGCGTTACGGCAGGAGTGGTGGATTGCGCTGATGGTTGAAATGGTGGTTGAGGGGAGTATGCTCGTTTAAGCCCGGATTCCCCAGATGGCTCCCCCCGGTTTAATTAGGTTCTATAGTTCGAGGAACGCGTAGCGAAAAGCTGACGAGCCGCCCGGCTGGTTGACCGGGGCGGAGGAGGGGAAGGATGCGTGAGGACCTGACAGATCGATCCCCGACGGCGGGCGAGCCCTGGCCGGCCGGCGCGAATCCGTCGGCCAGGCCGGCCGCCGACTTGGCGCCGGCCGTCTTGCGCCGCGATTCGTTCAAGTATCTCCTGCTGCTGCGCTTCATCCTGGTCAACTTCATCGGCGGCGCGCTGCTGGCGGCCGCGGCGATTCAGGGATGGGTCGGCATGGTCTTCAGCAACGACCCGACGCGACTGACGGTCGTCATCTGCGCCGTGTTCGTCTTCGGACTCGTGCTGTGCGGTTGGAAGATTTTTCGCACGAGCGAGGATCTCAACCGGGCCCAGGCCTTTGATCTGGCATCCGGGGCCGCGTCCGAAGCTGCGCGCTACGTCGCCTCGGTTCAGGGCCGCGAGGCGGACAGTCGCGCAATAACGTCCTCGTCCCTACGCCAGAAATACGCCACCCGCGTCGCCGTGGTGCGCCATATCGCGAACAGCCTCGTCCTTTTGGGGCTGATTGGCACGGTGATCGGCTTCATCATCGCGCTCTCGGGCGTGAAGCCCGATTCGATAAGCGAGGTCGAGAACGTCGCGCCAATGGTGTCCACCCTGATCGAGGGCATGTCCATCGCCCTCTACACCACCCTGGTCGGCGCGGTGTCAAGCGTTTGGCTGATGGTCAATTACCGCCTGCTCGCGACCGGGACGGTCACGCTCACCAACGCGATCATCGAGCTGGGCGAAGCCCATGCACGAGGCTGAATCCTTCGGCCAAGCCACGGATCAAAGGCAACGAGGAAAAGAGCAATGGATCATGTGATCTATCTGTTCGCCCCGATGGCGTTTTTGGCGGCTGTGCTGGCTAGCATCTCCATCTGGTCGCGGCGTGCGCTGTGGATCAAGGTTGTGGCGCTGGCGACAACGATGTTGCTTATTCCCACTGCCTATGCGGGCATCCTCGATCTGCTCAGCAAGCCCAAGCCGGTTCACCTTGAATGGATCGTAGGCTCGGTCGAGGAGGCGATGGTGCTGAGCGCCGCGATATGGGAAGGTGAAGCAATTTATCTATGGCTGAAGATCGACGGGGTAGGGGAGCCGCGGTACTACGTGCTGCCCTGGGATCTAGGGCTCGCCGAAGAGCTGCAGGAAGCACTGCGGGAAGCCGCGCATAACCGCAGCGGCGTGCTCATGCGGTTGCCCTTCGAGCCGAGTTGGGCGCGCGACGATCCCACTTTCTATGCGTTGCCACAGCCGGCCCTGCCACCGAAATTCGTCGACCCCAATGACCCGGGTCCGCTGCTATACCTTCACCCGGAAACTGAAAGTTAATGCTTCGAGTTGCTGGCATGCCCGGGTGAGGAAAATAACCCGGCGACCGCGATTCAACCACTGAGACCACCCCATGCACGATCCCGACTCTTTTGACGAGGACGCCAGCGGCACGGTCTTTCGGGACGTGATCCTGCTCGCGCTGCTGGGCTTCGTCGCCATCGTGGTGCTGCTGCTGCCTCACGTCAATCCCGACGCCGAGGACAAGGAGGCCGGGGTGTCGCCGGCCTCGGGCAATGTCGTCGTGGAGATTCACTGGCCCGACGGGTTGAATACGGACGTCGATCTGTGGGTTCAGGCGCCGGGCGACGTGCCGGTGGGTTACTCGAACAAGGGGGGCCGAATCTTCAACCTGCTGCGCGACGATTTGGGTCACGCCGCCGATGTGACGAACGAAAACTATGAAATCTCGTACAGCCGCGGGATCCCCGAGGGCGAATACCTCGTCAATGTCCATCTCTACCGCAACGTGGCTCAAGTCTATCCCGTTCCCGTGACTGTGGTTACCAGCGTCCGGCCCGAGGGCGGGGAACTCAAGCAGCTGCTCTCGACCCAGGTCAGCCTGAACCGGGAAAACGAGGAGATCACGGTCTACCGCTTTAAGCTTGACCGCGAAGGCGCGCTGGTGCCCGGCAGCGTCCACAGCCTACAGCGGACGATCCGAAAGGGGTTACTACTAATTCAGCCGGCCCTTCCGCCCAAGGACGATGTCCCTTAAGAACGCTTATTGCTCTTGCTATACAGAAGAGAATCGATAAGAACTTTCTGATCTCATCCGGGTTGGCGGCTTCTCCTTGGCCCGCTTCGAGATGTGACGGGGGAATAGGCAGTGACCGCACAATCTTCTGCGTTGAATGAATGGGCGGGATTCATCGATCAAGTCATTGAGGCGAGCGGCGTCTCCTGTGAGATCGAGTTCCCTTCGGGCGAGACCAGGCGCTTCGGTACTGGAGAACCGCGATTTCGCCTGGTGTTCCACTCCACCCGCGTGCTCAAAAGGAGCTTTGACGAGCTCTCGCTGGGACAGGCCTATGTCGATGGAGAATTTGATATCCACGGCGACATGATGAGCCTGCTTGATCTCCGGGCCCATCTGAAAGATAAAGTAATATTACCTATTCTCGCCAAGTTCTGGCTTCAATTCATGTTCCGTTCCCCCACCTGGATCAATCGAAAGTCTATCCCGGCCCATTATAATTTTGGTGACGACTTCTTCCTGTCCTTTATTGATAAAAAGTACCGTATTTACTCTCATTGCCTGTTTCATTCGGATAACGAGAGCCTCGAACAGGCGGTGGAGCACAAGCTCGAAACCATGTACGAGGAGCTGGAGCTCGAGCCGGGCATGCGACTTCTCGATATTGGGTGTGGCTGGGGGGGAGTCATAGAATATTGCGGCGGCCGCGGTGTCCACGTGACGGGGGTAACCCTTGCGGAGAATTCTTACAACTATTGCACCAACCTGATTCGCACGAATAGCTTCAACTCATGTGAAATCCATCTCGAGGACTTTCTGAACCACCGGCCCAAAGAGCCATACGATGCCATCGTTATCTATGGCGTTATTGAGCATATACCCTATTACCAACGCTTTTTCGAACGCGTTTGGAACTGCCTGCGGCCCGGTGGGCTCCTCTACCTGGATGCATCGGCTTCGATAGAAAAATATGATGTGAGCGATTTCGCACGACGCTACATCTGGCATGGCACACACGCGTTTATGTGCCTGCAGGATCTCATTCGAGAGCTCTTATTTCATGGTCTGGAGCTCGTTCGCGTAACTCAGGAAACCCGTGATTACGAGCTGACCATGAGTCATTGGGCGAAAAGATTCGAAGCCAACCAGGAAGAAATAATCGAACGTTGGGGCGAACAGGTGTATCGAGCCTTCCGGATGTATCTCTGGGGAGGCTGTCATGACATGCGCAGCCATAACCTCCAAGCCTACCACCTCGTCGCCCGGCGGCGGAATGATCCGGGACCGCGCCCGGGTCTTATGCGGCGGGTCAAGCACATGATCCAAGGATTGGCCTGAGAGAAAAGTGGGGTTGAGCCCCCCTTATTCGGGCCCCGGTGTGAACCTGCATCTCACGGCTTTTGCGGCCTGTCCGGGCGCCACGCATCCCCGGCGCGAAGCAGGGCGGCGGGCTTTGGCCACCTCGAGGGATGCCCGCCCTTTGTCTTTCTCAGCTCAAGTGTCTTTCTCAGCTCAAGACTAAATCGTCGCGGTGGATCATCTCGTCGCGCCCACGGTAGCCTAGGAGCGTCTCGATTTCGTGGCTCTTATGGCCCATGATGCGGCGCGCATCCACGGCGGCGTAGGCCGAGAGGCCATGCGCCACCTCGCGCTGCCGGCGGTCGCGCACGACGACCGCGTCGCCGCGCTCGAAGGTGCCTTCGACGGCGGTGACGCCCGCAGGCAGCAGGCTTTTGCCGTTCGCCAGCGCTTTCAGCGCGCCGTCGTCGACCGTGATCACGCCCATCGGGTTCAGGGAACCGGCGATCCAACGCTTGCGGGCGCTGCGCGGCTCTGAGGAGGGCAGGAACCAGGTGCAGCGCGCGCCCTCCTCGAGGGCGGCCAAGGGGTGCTCGCACGTGCCGTCGGTCACGGCCATGCGGCAACCGCTCGCCAAGGCGATCTTGGCCGCCTGAAGCTTGGTCACCATGCCGCCCGAGGAGTGGCCGAGCCGGGCTTGACCCGCCATCGCCTCGATCTCCGGGGTGATCTCGGTGACCTCCGGGATCAGGGTTGCGCCCGGATCGCGCCGCGGATCGGTGGTGTAGAATCCGTCGATGTCGGACAACAGCACAAGGGTGTCGGCACTGACCATCTGGGCCACCCGTGCCGCCAGGCGGTCGTTGTCGCCGAACCGGATTTCCTCGGTGGCCACCGTGTCGTTTTCATTGATGACCGGCACCGAACCCAGCCGCAAGAGGGTCTGCAGGGCGTTGCGGGCGTTGAGGTGGCGCCGCCGCTCTTCGGTGTCGCTCAGAGTCAAGAGAATCTGGGCCACGGTGATGCCGTGGCGGGCCAGGCTCTCCTGATAGGCGTGGGCCAGGAGGATTTGACCGGCGGCGGCGGCCGCTTGCTTCTCTTCGAGCTTGGGGCTCCGCCTTTCGGGCATGAGGTGGCGGCGGCCGAGCGCGATGGCGCCCGAGGAAACCAGGAGAACCTCCTGGCCGCGGGCGCGACACCTGGCCACGTCGTCGGCGAGGGAATCGAGCCAGTCGCGCCGGATGGTGCCGCTCGCCTCGTCGACCAGGAGCGCCGAGCCGATCTTGACGACCAGCCGGCGGGTGGCGGTGAGCCCGCGGGACCGGGTGGGCCCGCTGGAGCGCTTGGCCTTGGTCACGGGGCCCAGGCCTTGTTGCGGGCGCCGCGCCCGGCGCGGCCGCGGCCGAGCCGGGCCACGAGCGCGGCCATGGCCTCTTCGACGCCCAGCCCGGATACCCCCGAGACCGTCAGGACCGGGGCCCCGGCGGCGTCCTCGAGCGCCGCTCGCTTGGCCGCGATCGCCTCGGGCGTCAGCGCGTCGCACTTGTTGAGGGCGATGACCTCGGGCCTCTCCTCCAGGCCGTGGCCGTATTGGGCCAGTTCGTGCCGGATGGTGCGCCAGTCGGCGGCCACGTCGTCCAGGACGCCGTCCACCAGGTGCAGCAACACGCCGCACCGCTCGAGGTGGCCGAGGAAGCGGTCGCCCAGGCCCTTGCCCTCGTGGGCGCCGGCGATGAGCCCCGGGATGTCGGCAAGCACGATCTCCTCGCCACCGACATGGACCACGCCGAGCTGGGGCGCGAGCGTGGTGAAGGGATAGTCGGCGATCTTCGGCCGGGCCTGCGAGACCCTGGCGAGCAAGGTCGACTTGCCGGCGTTGGGCAGCCCGATCAGGCCGGCGTCGGCGACCAATTTCAGGCGCAGCCTGAGCCGGCGCTCGTCGCCCGGCTGGCCGGGATCGACGCGGCGCGGCGCCCGGTTGGTGGGGGATTTGTAGTGGTTGTTGCCGAAGCCGCCGCGGCCGCCCTCGAGCAGCACCACGCGCTGGCCCGGCTCGGTCAGATCGACGAGCAGGCTGCCGCTGTCCTCCTCGAAGATCTGGGTGCCGGCGGGCACGCGCAGAACCATGTCCGCGCCGTCGGCGCCGGTGCGGTTGCGGCGGCCGCCGCGGCTGCCGTCGCGGGCTTTGAAGTGCTGCTGGTAGCGGTAGTCGATGAGCGTGTTGAGGCCGGTGACGCATTCCGCGATGACATCGCCGCCATGTCCGCCGTCGCCGCCGTCGGGACCGCCGCGCGCCACATATTTCTCGCGCCGAAAGTTGAGGCAGCCGGGTCCGCCGCTGCCACTCTTGGCGTAGATTATGGCCTGGTCGAGGAACTTCATCTCGGATCGGACGCCTGGAGAGCGGGGAGCCTGAGGCCGAGGAGCCTAAGAAAAAGGAGGAATGGCGTCCATTCCCCCGATCACTCGAGCGCGGCCGGGAGCTATCCCGAGGCCGGCGGCTCCACCAACACGAAGGTGCGGCCTCCCGACTTGCGGACGAATCTCACTCTGCCTTCCGCCCGCGCGAAGAGCGTGTGGTCCCGGCCCATGCCGACATTGTCGCCGGGGTGAAACTTGGTGCCGCGCTGGCGGATGATGATGTTGCCGGGGACGACGATCTCGCCGCCGAACTTCTTGACGCCCAACCGCCGGCCGATGGAATCGCGGCCGTTGCGCGAGCTGCCGCCTGCTTTCTTGTGGGCCATCGGGATTTCTCCTCAGCTCAATTCTTCGCCTTGGACGTTGCCTTCTTGGAGGCTGTCTTCTTGGTCGGCGTCTTCGCTGCCGCGATCTTGTCGGATCTGGCCTTCTTGGCCTTGACCGCCGTCTCTTTGGGCTTGGCCTTTCTGGCCTCGGTGACGACGTCCCACTTGGTCCGCTCGGAGGCCGGCGCCGCCGACCCCTTCCTGGCCGGCGCCGCCTTGGCCGCGGGCCTAGGCTTGGCCTTGGGCTTTGCCGCGGCCTTCTTCTCGGGCGCAGGCAGGATGTCGGCGATCCTGAGCACGGTCAAGTACTGGCGGTGGCCGGCCGTGCGGCGATAGTTCTTGCGGCGCTTCTTCTTGAACACGATGATCTTGTCGCCCCGGGTCTGTTCCAGGACCGTGGCGGTCACCGAGGCGCCCTCGACGACCGGCGCGCCGACCTTCTGGCCCTTGCCGTCGCCGATCAACAGCACCTGGTCGAAGGCGACGGTGGCCCCGGGATCGGCCGGGAGCTTTTCGACCGAGATCACATCGTTCTTGGCGACCTTGTACTGCTTTCCGCCGGTCTTGATGACTGCGAACATCGCTCCGCCTTGGATCAGGGAATCACTCGGCGGGCACCCGAATCGAGCCCGCCCGAGGTGGCCGCACTATAGCCCCGAACCCGGTTCTGTCAACGGCTTTCGCCGGGCGGAAAGGGGTCGAACGCCGCCCCCGCTCAGGCGGTCAGCTCGAGGATTTCGGTCGCCGGGCCGTCGGCCTCGAAGCCCTGGACCATGAGCCGGCCGTCGGCGGCGTTGGCGACCACGGCGAGGCGGGTCAAATCGTTCAGGATGGGCGGCACCAGCCAGTCGAAACCGCCCGCGACGGTCCGGTAAAGCCGGGTCATGCAGGCGTGGCGCTCGCGGCTGTTGGTTCCCCGGTCCGCGCCCTTGAGGTCCGGGGAGAGCCAGTGGTTGGTGATGCAGGCCGGCGCCTGGTGGAGGACGGCGCGCCTCTCGAGCCGCTCGATCACGCATCCCTCGTGCCCTTCGACGCCGCTCAGCGTGAACAGGGCGGGCAGGCACAGCGGCGTCTCCGCGAGCCTGGCCCTGGCCTCGGCGTAGGTTCGGCACTGGTCGAAAACCTGCCTCATGAGGTGCGCCGGCGGCAGGGCGCGGCTTCGCCACACGCCGAGCCGGTTGAAAAGCACGTCCAGAGTGAACGAAAGGCCCAGGCGCCGCATGGGGGCCTGGTTGAAGGCGGCGGCGAAGCGGCCGGGCGCGACCGCCGTCGTGACCCCGACGAAGCCGGGCCAGGTGACGTTCAGATAGGGCCCGGCCGGACCCTCCTGGCGCACCACCACCAGGTTGCGCCCAAGGCCCTCGAGCGGCCAGTCCAGGGTGCGCAACATCCGGCTTCCGGGCGCTTCGGGATCGGCGCCGACGCCGGCCGTGCAGCTCCACTCGAGGCTCAGGTTGAGGAAGTAGACACCCGCAGTCTCGGGGTGGGCGGCGACGGCGGCGATTTCCTCGAGATAGGGGTTGCGGGTGCGGATGAGCCACCGCCGGGACAAGGCGTCGCCGAAGCGGACCAGGGCGTGGCCGTAGCACCTTTTACCCGAGGCGAGCAGGTCTTCGGCCCGCGCCCGTTCGGCCTCGAAGACGGCGACGGGCCCGCCCGCTCCAACCTCGATCACGGGGATCGCCGGGAGCCGGTCCGGGCCGGGTCCTTTCTCCGACCCGCCGTTCGTGCGCCCCGGTGTGATCGTGGGTGTGCGGCCTCGAGCGCTTCCAAACCGTCCCTCCGAGCCCTGTGGGTTCGCCCCGCCCGAATTCTCGGGTGCTTCGGCTTCCATATTGGGCTTCACCGGCTGTCTTGGCAACGTCTTGGCGGCCGCGGGGCTCTCAGCCCGCGCCGCCGGGCCCGCGGCCGGGGCTCATCGGCGGGGCGGACACCTGCTTGCCGTATACTTTGGCAGGCGGGCATCGGCTTGAAGGCGGCTTGGGCCTGGGCTAGGCTTTGGCGCCTTGGCAGGCCGGGGAGCCGTCCCCACCTGTTCGCCTGTGGAGGGGTGCCGGAGCGGTCGAACGGGACGGTCTCGAAAACCGTTGTACCCTTCGGGGTACCGTGGGTTCGAATCCCACCCCCTCCGCCATCCAGCACAAAGCCCCCGCGGCGGGGCTTTGTGCTGGATGATGAAGAGACGTGGCGGGATTCGAACCCACGATGAAAAGATAGAGATGAAAAGATAGACTGGGGTTCGACGACAAGGTCCTAGCGGGCATTCGTCCGCGAGGGCCGCGGGCTAAGGCGAGCGCAGCGAGCCAAGCCCACCCCCTCCGCCACTTTCAAAGTCTGACCGCCTTTTACCTTTCCAAGACCCTGGAACGAGGAGAGCAAGAACCATGGTCCAGCCTGCGAAGCGGCATGTCCCCATCAACCTGCGGCAAAGCGGCGACAGCGCCGCCAGGATGCTCATCTCCACGCGGATCAGGAAGTCGCCTTACTGGCACCTGTCCGAACGGCACGGCTGCTGGGCCCACACGGTCTACAACCACATGTACCATCCGCGGGCCTATGTTCCCCTCGAGGAGGGCGGCCTGATCAAGGAGCACGAGCACCTCACCCGGCACGTCACCTTGTGGAACGTCGCGGTCGAGCGGCAGATCCAGATCAAGGGCCCGGACGCGCTTGCCTTTACCGATCTGCTGGTGACCCGGAACCTGCGCAAGAAGTGCCCGGTGAACCAGGGACGCTACGTCATTCTGTGCGACGAGAAGGGCGGCATAGTCAACGACCCGGTGCTGCTGCGCGTGGCCGAGGACGAGTTCTGGCTGTCGATCTCCGACTCCGACGTGCTGCTGTGGGCCAAAGGGGTGAATTACAAGGCCGGCTACGAGGTGGAGATCAACGAGATCGACGTGGCCCCGGTCCAGATCCAGGGTCCCAAGTCCAAGCAGCTCATGCGCAAGCTTCTCGGCGAGAAGGTGCTCGATCTGCGCTATTACCAGCTCTTCCAGACCCGGCTGAAGGGGCTCGAGGTGGTGATCTCGCGCACCGGATGGTCCGGCGAGGTGGGCTACGAGATCTACCTCTACGACGCCACCATCCACGCGGACGAGCTGTGGAACGCCGTGCTCGAGGCAGGCGAGGAGTTCAACCTCAAGGTGATCGCGCCGAGCCATATCCGGCGGCTTGAGGCCGGCATCCTCTCATACGGTGCCGATATGGACATCGAAACCAACCCGTTCGAGGTCGGCCTCGACTGGCAGATCGACTTCGACAAGGAGGACTTCGTCGGCAAGGAGGCGCTGTGGGAGATCCGGCGGGAGGGCGTCACCCACAAGCTTGTCGGCCTCAAAATGGGCGGCAAGCCGCTCACCTGGTATAACGAAGACTTCTACCCCGTGAAGGATGGCTCGGGCGAGGCCGGGGTCGGCCATGTGACCAGCGCGTTCTACTCTCCGAAGCTCGACAGCAACATCGCGCTGGCCATGCTGCCCAACTCCCACAACGCCCTGGGCACCCCGCTCAAGGTCGTCCTACCCAAGGAGCCCGAGGCCGTCTCGGCGACGGTCGTGGAGGTGCCCTTCTACGATCCCAGGAAGGAAATCCCGGCCGGTTAGCCTGCCGGCGCTGGTGAAGGCTTGGGCCATACTCGCTGACTGGGCCGACGGCGGCGCGCCCTACCAATCAGCGAATATGTGCGAACGATTCTTCTGGCCGGCTCATGACGCGCTCGCCGCGCTCCCGGCTCTCCTCGCCGTTGTTTCGCCGCCCGCGGCCGCCCGGGCCCACGCCGTGGGTGCCCCGCGCCCGTTATCTCAGGACCACGAGGACGGTGTAGGCGCCGTAGGACAGGGCGAGGCCGATAGGAACCGTCGAGACCCACGCCGAGAAGATGCCGCCGAGGACACCCCAGTTCAGGGAGCCTTTGACCAGGCCCAGCCCGAACAGGGAGCCGCAGGAAACATGGGTCGTGGAGACCGGCACGCCCCAACGCGAGGCGAAAATGACCAGCGTGCTGGTGACCAGATTGACGAATGCGCCTTCGGTACGGTTGAGCGCGGTAATCCGGAACGACATGGTTCGGGCTATCTTCCTCGCCTGAAGGATCCCGCCGGCCGCCATAAGCAGGGCGACGAGCAACACGCTGGGCTGGAGATTGAGGGCCTGGGCGCCGAGCAGGATGGCAACGATCTTTGGCGTATCATTCAGTCCGCGAGCGAAGCTCACGGCGCCCGCGCTCATCAAGTGGAGCACATCGTGGGCGGCGAATCTCCGGGTTCCTCCCGATGGCGGGGAAGGATCGCCGCCCCTGCTCCCGGCGGGCGACGGCTGGACCTCGGAACCGGCGGGAGCGCGCGGCAAGGAGGCGCCGACGGCGGCCATCGCACCCGAGAGATGGGGCATGATTCCCCGATCTGCGCGCGGACGTAGTCGGGCGAGCTGGAGGACGAGCGGGTGGAAAAATCCCACCAGGGCCATTGCGATGAGAGGGCTCGCCAGGAGGGGATAGAGGAAGTTCCCATTCAATGTCGCCAGGTTGATGCCGCCGCTGTGGCCCGCCAACGCGCTGCCCAGCAAGGCCCCCAAAAGGCTGTGGGTGGTCGAGATGGGAAGGCCGAGGAGGGTGGCCGTGAAGACGGTCAATCCGGCTCCCAGAACCACCGCGGCCATGAATTCCGGCGCCGCGATCAGTTGGTCGGGCACCAGCCCGCTCCCGGTGAAGACGGTGATGAGTTCGCTGGCCAGGAAGGCGGCGGACAGGGACCCTAGAAACGTCGTCACCGTCGCCCAGGCAAGAGCGGTCCGGTAATTGACCACACGACTGCCCAGCAGCGTGGCGACGCCCTTGAAATTATCGTTGGCCCCATTCGAATAGGCGAGGAACAGGGTGGCGCCGATAACGACGGCGGTAAGCAGGGTCATTGGTTAAAGTCCATCCCTACGTCAGCCGTCGCCGGCAGGGCAGCATGCCTCGGTTGCCTGTGTTGTCGTCGCCCTGTAGTCGATTCCTTTCGTCTCGCGGGGGTGCCGGGGCGCCGTGCGCGCGCCGTCGAACGGCTTGGCGTCGGCCAGCGGAACTTCAACATGTGGCGGCAGGGGGTAGACCTGGTCCTTATAGGGCGCCGAGGTGAGGATGCGGTAGGTCTTGTCGCACACCGCGACGGCTACGCCTCGCCTGAGGGTGTGGTCGTCATCATCGCGAACCTCGCGCCAGGGCCCCTTGTAGATGACGGCCTGGTTGCGCTCCCGGCAGGGCCCCTCCTTGCCCTTGCGCGCGGTGACGGTTACCGAGCGGAACTCTATTCCTTCCACCGTCCGCCAGGGCTCCTCGCTTCGTTTCGCGATGGTGATGCCGTAGAACCCCGCCGCCTCGAACGCGCGGAGGAAGGCGCTTTCCTGGAAGGCGCCGGAGATGCAGCCGGACCACAGCTCGCCGTCCTCCCGCAAATGCCGGGGCACCTCCTCGTCGGAGACGATGTCGGAGATGGCGACCCGGCCGCCGGTCTTCAGCACGCGGTAGATCTCGGGGAACAGCTTCCCCTTGGCGTCGCCGGCCACGAGGTTGAGCACGCAATTCGAGACGACGATGTCGATGCTGCCGTCGGCGACGAGCGGCGGCGCCGCGGCCTCCCGGCGGAACGCCTCGAACGTCTTGTAGTCCTCGTAGCTGAGGATCGGCTTCTCGGCGAGCCTCTTCTCGAGCGCGTCGATGTCGGTTTTCAGGTCCTGAATATGAGCCCGGTGGAAGCTCACATTGTCCCAGCCGATTCGCTCGGCGACGGCCTTATGGTGCTTCTCGGCCAGCGCCAGCATGTGCGGGTTGAAGTCGATTCCAATGACCCTGCCCTTCGGGCCGACAATCTGCGAGAGGATGTAGCAGGTCTTCCCGCTGCCGCTACCGAGATCCAAGACGGTCTCGCCTTCGTCCACGAAGGGCGTGGGATCGCCGCAGCCATAATCCCGTTCGAGGATTTCCTCAGGGATCGCCTTGAGGTAGGCGGGATCATCGTGGACGGGGCAGCAGAGCGCTTCCTCGGTCGTTTTCGAGGCCACCTCGTAGCGCCGGAGGACCTCTTGATCGGTGTCGAGAGGCGCGATGCTCATGGCGGGAATTCCTTTCATCGGCTGATTGCGACATCCGCGGCGCGCGGAACAGGCGGGCCGTGCCCGGCGCCGTTTGTCCGGCTGATCCTAGCCAAGTCCACTATGCCTGGCATCTCATATTTCCGTGAGGGTCCGACATTCCTCCGAAGCGCGCGCGCAGGCCCGGCGGGGATCGCCTCGGGTAGGTATCGACCGGGAAATAATCGAACGCGGTGGTGCCGCTTGAGTGGGAAACACTCGATCGTCGTCCTGAACCGGGCGGAGCCCGAGCGGATGCGGCCCGGGCCGCGATCGCCAGGTCGGTCGTGGCCGCCAGGCCGAAGCGGCCGGGCCCGTTGCCGACCGGCGGCGATACGGTAGCCGTCCCTATTGCCGGTGGCTTGTGGAACTCGGTGCACGGCGTATTTCTCGACGGCTTCTTCCGCCGAGCGAAAGGGTCTGAAAACATTGGCCAAACACCGTGATCGTGAGGTGAAGAAGATTCGATCCCACCCCCTCCGCCATCCTCCTGAACGGGACCCGGATCGAAACCGCTCCGCCCATTCGCTCGAGCCCAAGCGGTCGCCGGAGATGCCTTTGCGGCGACCGGCCCTTCGCGGTCACGCTAAAGATTTATTATTTTGAAAAATTTTTGCATATGTGAAAATAATTTTCTTGCTGCCGAAGCGCCAAGCATGCAATATGAAATTATGATTTCGTGTGGCAAGACCGCGGGTTAAGACGAATGGAAACGGCGGTTTCTGCCCTCGGCAATCGGATCAACGAGATCCGAAAGAAGAAGAAGATGACGCTGAACCAAGTCAGCGAGCGGTCCGGCGTCTCCGTCTCGACCCTGAGCAAGGTCGAGACGGGTCAAATCAACGGCTCCGTCGACACGATCTTCAAGATCGCACGCGGGTTGGGGGTGTTGTTCAACAACTTGATGCCTTCCCAGTCCGCCGCCGCCGCGCCTGCGGGGCGGCGCGTGATCACCAGGAGATCGGATGCGGAGCGGTTTCCGACCGAGATTTACGATTATGCCGTCCATTCGGCCGACCTCGTCAGCAAGTCCATGTTGCCGCTGCTCATGACGATCAAGACGCGGCAGGTTCCGGATTTCTGCGACTGGAGCACGCACGGGGGCGAGGAGTTCGTCTTCGTTGTCCGGGGTGTGATCGAGTTCCACACGGAACACTACGCGCCCGTCCGTCTCGAGCACGGCGACAGCGTCTATTTCGACAGCCTGATGCGGCACGCTTTCGTGACGGTCGGGGGTGGCTCCGAGGCCGTGATCGTTTCAGTGAGCCTATCCGACACCCGTGCGCTGTGGGATGGAGACGAGCCGTGGCGGCCCGGCCTCGGCCGTGTCGAGGCCGGGCCGCCACGGCAGGCGCGCGATGGCGGCTCGAGAGACGCGAAGACCAACGTGATCAAGGAAGCAAACATGCACCGGAAGACGCAATAAGAAGCCGCAATAGAAAACGCAATAAGGGAGGAAAGATGATGCGTGAGAACATTTTTGACTGGACTAATGGGCGGACGTTTATTGCGGGAGCCGCCGCCGCTATCCTGCTCGCCGCCGGGCTCGGAGGGGCCGGGACGGCAAATGCTGCAAGTCACGAGATCTTTATCGGAGGGGCGCTCTCCCTCACCGGCATCCAGGCGCCGCTCGACGAGCCCGGGCTGCGAGGCGCGAGGTTGGCCGTCCAAGCCATCAACGCCAGAGGCGGCGTGCTCGGCCGCAACCTCAAATTCATCAACCTCGATGGCAAGAGTGATCCTGTGACCGTCGGTAATAACGCCGCACAGCTCATCGCGGAGGGTGCTGAGCTGATCATCGCCCCGTGCGACTTCGACTTCGGCGGTCCGGCGAGCCGGGAGGCGCAAAAGGCCGGGCTCGTCGGCATCTCGACGTGCGCCTCTTCGCCTCTCTACGGCTCGGTGGCACTCGGGGACATGCAGTTCACGCTCGCCATGTGGAACACCCAGATGGGCGGTGCCGCCGCCGAGTACGCCTTCAACGAGCGCGGGTGGAAGACGGCCTACGTGGTGACCGACACGTTCATCGACTACACCACCAGCCTGAGCGAGTTCTTCATCAAGCATTTCGAGAACATCGGCGGCAAGGTGATCTTCGAGGACAAGTACACCCAGGGCGCGGGGGACTTCTCGGCCCAGCTCGCCCGGATGCAGCGCAAGCTGGCGGAGGAGCCCGCCGACGTGTTCTTCATCTCGTCCTACATGCCCGACCTCGGCATGATCATCCGCACCATCCGGCTAGCCGGCATCGACCTGCCGGTCGTGGGTGGCGATTCCTATGACGACACAGGGTTGTTCGACGCTCTCGGCGAGAAGTTCGGTGACGACATCTACTTTGCCACCCATGGCTACATGGCCCCGGGCTCTGCCCCCGGCATGGAAGAGTTCCTCGCGCTGCACGAGCAAGTGTATCCGGACGAGCCGCTGACGTCGTTCGTCGCCACGGGCTGGGACGTCGTTCAGATCATGGCCCAGGCCGTCGAGATCGCCGGGACGACCGATGGCGCTGCGGTGGCGAAGGTGATGGAGGACAACGTGTTCAACTTCCTCACCGGGTCCATGGATTGGTCGAGCGCGGAGACCGGGCACGAGCCTGATAAGTCGGTTGCGCTTATCGAGCTACAGGACGGCAAGACCACGTTTCTCGGGTGGACGCGGCCAACCGACGTCCCGAAGCCCGACTATCTTATAAAGTACCTCGAACGGCAGGAATCGGACTAAGTCGTGCGAAGGGGTCGGCGGCCGCCGGCCCCTTCCCCCTTGCGGCACGTTTCGGGCCGACGCGAAGGGGATCAAGCGGAATGGTGGCCGATTCGATCAGCTCTGAGCACGGCGTCCTCGTCATCGAGTCGGTGTCGAAGTATTTCTACCAGCTTTGCGCCGTCGACAACGTCAGCCTGTCCCTGAAGCGGGGCGAGATTCTGGGGCTGATTGGGCCCAACGGATCGGGCAAGACCACGCTTATCAACATCGTCACGGGCGTGCTCCCGCCCACCGCTGGACGGGTCGTGGCCGACGGCGTCGACATCACGGGCTGGAAGTCCTATCGGATCGCCCGAGCGGGGCTGGCGCGCACCTTCCAGCGGGTGCGGCTGTTCGGCGGGCTGAGCGTGGTGGAGAATATCATCGTCGCCGCCATGAGTGTGGGCGTCGGGCGCCGCGAAGCATTCGAAGACGCCCGCGCCCTGCTTGCACAGCTGAGGATGGAGCATTGTGCCGATCTCCCCGCTACCGCGCTTCCCTTTGGACACGAGCGCTTGGTAGAGGTGGCACGCGCCTTGGCGATGCGGCCGAAGTTCCTCTTGTTAGACGAGCCGGCTGCCGGCCTTAACGAGGAAGAGAGCGGGGAGCTGCTCCGACGCCTGTCGGCTATTCCGGCGGAGCAGAACCTGGGCATGCTGATCGTCGATCACGACATGCACCTGATCATGCGGCTCTGCGACCGGTTGCACGTGCTGGACTACGGGCGGACCATCGCGGAAGGCACGCCGGAGGAGGTGCGCACCGTGACCGAGGTCGTCGAGGCCTACCTGGGCACGGCCGCAGCGGAGGAGGGGTATGCTCGAACTTAAGGACGTGCACGCCCAGTACGGCGCGATCGTCGCCCTCAGAGGCGTGTCGATCCACGTCGCCGAAGGCGATCTCGTCGGGCTCCTCGGGGCGAACGGCGCGGGCAAGACCACGACGCTGTTGACCATCGCCGGAGTCATCAAGCCGAGCCGCGGGGAGATCACGTTCCGCGGTGTCTCCCTGGCCGGCCTGCCGCCCGAGATGATTGTCCGCAAGGGCATCGCAATGGTGCCCGAGGGTCGCGAAATCTTCCCGACCCTTACCGTGCAACAGAACCTCCGGCTCGGCGCCTTCATCCGCCGGAACCGCGTGGAGTACCGGCACGACCTCGAGGAGATGGGGGAGCTGTTTCCGATCCTCGGCGAGCGGATGCATCAGTCCGCGGGGACGCTCTCCGGTGGCGAGCAGCAGCAGCTGGCGATCGCCCGCGCGCTCATGTCGCGGCCGCGGCTGTTGATACTTGACGAGCCGTCGCTGGGCTTGGCGCCGCGGCTCGTCGACCAGGTCTTCAGGCTGATCGCCAGGCTGCGTCGCGAGGGGATGACGATCCTGCTCGTGGAGCAGAACGTGATCCAGACCCTCAGGATCGTCGACCGCGCCTACCTGATCAGCATGGGACAAGTCGAAATGTCCGGGACGCCCGAGGAGCTCAAGCGCCACGTGGACATGGAAAGCGTCTACCTTGGTGCCACCGTGGCCGCGAGAGGCGGCGGACAGGGTCGCGGCGCGCCATGAACGAAGCGATCCGGTTCATCGTCGATGTGGCGAGTTTGGGCAGCCTGTACGCGCTGATGGCCCTCGGCCTCGTGCTCGTGTACGGCATTCTGCGGCTCGTCAACTTCGCGTACGGCGAGCTGATCATGATCGCCGGCTACACCCTGTACCTGTTGAGCGGCAGCCCCTTGCCCTGGCTGGTCATGGCGGCCTGCGCCGTGGTCGCTGCGCTTGCGGCGAGCGTGCTGACCGAGCGCGTGGCGTTCCGGCCGGTGCGGGAGAAGTCGCTCACCGCGATGCTCATCACATCGTTCGCGGTGAGCACACTGTTCCAGAACGCGGCTCTCTTGTTCATCTCGCCGCGGGCGCGGTTGGTTCCTCTGCCGGACCTGTTTTCCGAGAGCATCGTGATCGGCGGAATGCTCTTCTTCGTCCGCGAGCTGCTGGCCATCGTGGTCAGCATCTCTATGCTCGTCCTCTTCACGGCGCTCTTGAACCGCACCGTTCTGGGGATCGCGCTGCGGGCTGCTGCGGACAACTTCAGGATGACGCGCATGCTGGGCGTCCCGGCGAATCTCGTGATCGGCGTCGCGTTCGCGATCAGCGGTTTCTTGGCGGGAATCGTCGCCCTGTTTTGGCTGGGCCGGACGGCCTCAGTGATGCCGGGAATTGGCCTCGAGCCACTGATTGTCGCCTTTGTCGCGACGGTCCTCGGTGGCATGCAGAGCCTGGTCGGCGCCGTTGTGGGCGGGTACGTGCTGGCCCTGATGACTGTCGGCATCAACACTTTCCTTCCGCAAGCCTTAGTGGACTACAGACAGGCCTTCACATTCTCCTTAGTGATCTTGATTTTGCTTTTCCGGCCCGAAGGGCTGGTCCGCGGAAAGTGAGACCGGAGCGCTGATGTCCATGAGTCTGAGATTGCTTCGCGACCGGATTCCCGGGGCCAGCACCGTCCTCATGCTGGTCGTCATGCTCTTGCTCATCGCGGCCGTCACGGAGGCCTTGGGCTCGACGGTGCTGAGCCGCTTCGCCATCCGGATGTTCATCGACATGACGCTGGTGCTGGGGCTGCAGATGTTCATGGGGAACTCCAACATCCTGTGGTTTCCCCACGTCGGCTTCATGGGCATCGGCGCGTATGCCTCGGTGATCTTCTCGATGTCGCCGTTGCAGAAGATCCTGAGCCTGCCGGAGCTTTATCCGTTCCTCGCCGACGTCAATCTGCCGTTCCTGCCGGCGCTGTTGGCCGGGGCGCTGGTCGCCGCGGCGGTCGCCGCCGTGATCGGGCTCCCGCTCATGCGGCTGTCCGATTTCCCGGCTGTCATCGCCGGCTTTGCGATGCTCATCGTGATCCACGCCGTGCTGACGCACTGGGAGGCGCTGACCAACGGCCCGCAGACACTCTTCGGGGTCGAGCGGCGCACCTACGTCATGAACAGCGCGATCTGGGCCTGC
The DNA here is from genome assembly GCA_022571365.1 of Pseudomonadota bacterium. Classification (GTDB taxonomy): domain Bacteria; phylum Pseudomonadota; class Alphaproteobacteria; genus JACZXZ01. The sequence goes on from JACZXZ010000015.1 coordinate 35,919, forward strand.
GTGTTTGTCGCCGTCGCCTACTGGTTCAAGGAGTCGAAGTCCGGCTTGCAGCTGCGGGCGTCGCGCGACGACTTGGTTTCCACCAGTTCCATCGGGGTGAACATCGTGGCCGTGCGCTGGTTCGCGCTGGTGCTCAGCGCCTTCGCCGCCGGTATCGCTGGCGGCCTGTTCGCGCACTTCATCACCTCGTTCAGCCCCAAGGCGTTTTTCCTGAGAGAGACCTTCATCATCCTGGCCATGCTGGTGATCGGCGGGCCGGCGACGGTAACAGGTGCGGTGCTCGGGACGGTGATTGTCACCATCGTCTATCAAACGCTCAGATGGGTGGAGAACACGCTCAACATCGAACAGGTATTCGCTCAGCCGATCGCAGGCTTAACCGACATCACCCTTGCCGTCATGCTGATCGGTATGCTGATCTTGCGTCCGGCGGGTATTTTCGAGCGGCGCGAGATCGGGTGGCAGGCACTGCGGGCGCTTTGGCCGTGGACGGGAGCCGATGCCGCCCCGGAGCCCGCAGCGGACCCGCAGGTCGTGCGGAAGGCGGCCGAGACCAAGCAAAGGAGGTAGAAACACCAAGCAAAGGAGGTAGAAACAATGGCAGTCATGGAAGCCACTGTCCCGGACTGGCTCGGGACATCCATCATGGCCGCGCGGGGCGTTGCCAAGGGCAAGATCGGGCAAACCCACGAGCTGACCGAGGAACGGCAGGGCAAGTACCACTACACGATCGGGCCTTACTCGGATCCGGTGATGACCGTGAAGCCGGGCGACCGCATCCGGGTCTGGACCCAGGACTGCTTCGAGGGGCGGATCCGGAGCGAGAGCGACAAACCCTCCGAGGTCCTCGAGATGCCGTACATCAATCCGCAGTGCGGGCCGATCGAGATCGAAGGAGCGGAGAAGGGCGATGCCGTTGCGGTCCACATCGAGTCCATGGTCCCGCGCGGCGAAAACCCGCGCGGCACCTGCTGCCTGATCCAGGAGTTCGGCGGCCTCACCGGCACGACCTACACGGCGACCCTCAATGACCCGTTGCCCGAGGTGGTCCGAAAGATCAACCTCGACGAGCACAGCGTTTACTGGAGCGACCGCGTGACCCTGCCCTACAAGCCGCATGTGGGCACGCTCAGCTGCTCGCCGGAGATCGATTCCATCAACACGCTCACGCCGGACCAACACGGCGGCAACATGGACATGCCCGATATCTGCCCCGGTCACATCACGTATCTGCCCGCGAAGGTGCCGGGGGCGCGGCTGTTCCTCGGCGACTGCCATGCCTGCCAGGGCGAGGGAGAGGTGTGCGGCGTGGCCGTGGAGCACGCGACCATCACCACGATCCGGGTGGATCTCGTCAAGGGCTGGAACATCACCTGGCCGCGGCTTGAGACCGAGGACATGATCATGACGATCGGCAGCGCGCGGCCGCTCGAGGACGCCATGCGCATCGCATATCGCGAGCTCGTGTTCTGGATGGTCAAGGAGTACGGGTTCGAAAAGTGGGATGCCTACATGCTGCTGAGCCAATGCGGCAGAGCCAAGCTCGGCAACTTTGTCGATCCGAAATACACGATCGGCGCGGCGATCTTGAAAAGCCTCATCGGCCGCTGACATTGCAGCCCGGGCGGATGCGGCCTGGAGGCTGCCCGCACCACGTGAGGCCTTCCGGAGGATGCCAATCAGCCGGCTCGCCAACCCGGTCGGCCGGCCCGCTCCCGATCCCGGATTTCACGGCTGGTATGTGAGCTAGCCTGTGCCCCACGCGGATCCGGATGTCCGCTTCTCGCGCGCCCGGCTTGCCCCCGGGTGTATGTGGAGGGGGGATCGGTGGCCCGCCCGGTTCGAGTCCGAGCCCAAGCGAGGGCGACGCGACCCTTGGCGAGCGGCAATCTCTCTTCCTCCGCCATTTCAGGCCGTTTGGGAGCTGTTTTCGCGGCGGCGATCCTGCGCGGGCGAGACAGCCGCCCTCGCGGCCGGCGCGGGGTGCGGGCCTTTAGAGCCGGTTAGGGCTGAGGGGCTTTAAGGCTCCGGGACCGTGGGCGGTCCTTTCCTCCCGCTTACGCCGCTTCCAGGTCGAGGGCTGTGTCCAGGCTGACCGCGCTGTGGGTGAGCCAGCCGAGGGAGATCAGATCGACGCCGGTGGCGGCGATCTCCCGGACGTTTTCGAGCGTGATGCCGCCCGAGGCTTCCGTGACCATGCGGCCCCCC